>DASXMM010000293.1:0-9327 GCA_036495665.1 Candidatus Acidiferrum sp.
CGTAAGACTGTTGTATGCCTCAATCGATACTACGACGCCTATCGGCTTGGCTTCTGTTTTTTTAATAATCTCTATCAGCTTGCCAAAAAGCTCTTTCCTTCTACCTTCGTCATTTTTCCAATCCTTGAATTCTTGTACTGAATGGGCAAAATCCTTCATATGGAACGGCTTTTTTAGACCGTACGAGTCTAACGTCGGCTGCCAAAATCGTTCAAACTCTCGCCATCTTTCTAGAGGCGCGACAAAACCTGCCATGCCAGCAAAATGAAGCGTCGGGTCCTCGGAATGCCCGGTTTCATCCATGAACCCCGTCAGCATCAGCATGAACCTTCCCTTGCGAAGAAATCGTTTAGAGTGGTTTGCCGTCGGGGTCGAGGAGCTTGATTTCACCGAGTCCTAGCTCCTTGATTCCCGGCTCGATTTTTGCGCGATCGCCGACGATCACCCAGATCAAATTATCGGGATGCACAATTTCCTTCGCGGCAGCGGCGACATCGGCTGGTTTGAGCGCGCGAATCTTGCTCGCCATCGTCTCGTAATAGTCGTCCGGCAACCCGAAATGCACCAAGTCGTTGATCGAATTGCCGACGGCTTCCTGCGTTTCGCGTGACCCAGGCAGACTGAGCGTTTCGTTGTCCTGTACGTTGGCTAGTTCTTCTTTGCTCAGCGGGCGGTCGGACAATATCGCTCGGAACTCTTTGTTTACTTCCGCCAGCGATTCCTTAGTTTTGTCCGTCTGCACCGGAGCAACGGTCATCCACGGCCGCTGCGCACGCGCGTCGAACAGGAACGTGCTCGTGCCGTACGACCAATGCTTGTCCTCGCGGAGATTCTCGTTGATGCGCGACATGAAAAGTCCGCCAAGACCGTCGTTCATGGCTTGAATGGCGATCTCGTTAGGGTTGGCAGGCGACGGCGCGATGTTGCCCACCATGATGATGGATTGCTGCGCGCCCGGCTTATCGATCAAATACACGGTGGTCTTCCCGGGTAATTGCACGGGCGAGATTTTCTTTTCCGGGGTCTGTCCCGGCTTCCAGCCCGCGAAGAGCTTCTCAAGTTTTGGCGTGATTTCGCTCAACGTGGTGTCGTCGGCGATCACGAGCGTCGCATGGTTGGGTTTGAACCAGGCGTCGTGGAATTTCACCATGTCTTCACGCGTCATTTTTTCGACGGCCGCCGTCGTTCCCGTCCCTGTCATCGGGTTTCCATACGGGTGGCCTTGGCCATAGAGAAGGGCTGGAAATACGCGCAATCCCATTTGCACGGGCGTCGTTTTTTCGCGTGCGATTCCAGCGATTTGGAGTTTCTGCTGGCGCTGGAAGTCTTCCTCGGGAAACGACGGATTCAGAATCACATCGGCGTAGAGTTCAAGCGAGGCATCGAGTTTTGATTTGAGGGCGGATAGCCGCACGATGGACAGGTCGAGATCGGAAAACGCGCTAATCTGTGCGCCCAGCAGTGCTTGCTCATCGCTGATCTGGAGCGCGCTTCGCGTTTTCGTGCCTCCGTTCAGCAAGGCCATCGTCATGCTTGAGGTTCCCGGCGATGCGGATTGATCGGCGGCGTAGCCGGCGTCCACATCGAGCCAGAAGGTTACCAGGGGTACTTCGTGACGCTCGGCCAGAATGACCTTCAGGCCGTTCGAAAGCGTGGCACGCTCCAGCTTCGGAAGCTTTAGCTGCGGCGCGGCGCCGATTTCTGGCGCCTTCGAGCGATCCGCTGCGGCTGTATCGGCTTTGTACGGAGGGAACGGCTGCACCTCGAGAATGTAAACGCCGTCGGAAAGCCAGCGGTTTGCGGCGGATTTCAAATCCTCGGCAGAAGCTTCGCGAATTCGCTTGAGGGAAGTCTTATATGCGTCGGGGCTTCCCAGATAGGTTTGACTCTGCGCCAGCCGGTCGGACTTGCCGCCGAATCCGCCGATTCTTTCTATTCCACGGACAAAGTTTGCTTCGTGCTGCGCTTTTGCGCGCGCCAGCTCTGCCGCTGTCGGACCGTCTTTCAGGAATCTCGCCAGCTCCTCATCCAAGTCTTTCTCCACCTGCGCGAGATTCCCGCCGGGTTTCGCCGATGACTGGATGCGGAACTGCCCCGCGATTTCGTTCAGCGAAACGAAGGCATTGGCGTTTGTGGCGATTTGATCGTCGTAAACCAGTCGCTTGTAGAAGCGCGAGCTCTTCCCCGAGCTGAGGACGTCGCTGACCAGATCGAGATAGTCCGCGTCCGCCGTTCCGTATTGCGGCACGTTCCATATCTTGTAAACGCGAGCCTGCGGCACGCGGTCTTGCACGATCTCCCGGTGCGTCCCGCTCATTTTGGCAACCCACGCTTCTTGATGCGCGACCGGGGGGCCGGGAGGAATATTACCGAAGTATTTCTCGACTTTTTCTCTGGCGGTTTTCAAGTCGATGTCTCCCGCCAGAACGAGCGTCACATTCGATGGCCCGTAGTAGGTCTTGAACCATTCTTTTACGTCATCCATCGACGCAGCGTTCAAATCGCCCATGTCTCCGATAACGGTCCACGAATAGGGATGTCCAGCCGGATACGTATTCTGGGTGATGAGTTGTGACGCGACCGCGTATGGCTGGTTTTCGCCCTGGCGCTTTTCGTTTTGCACCACACCGCGCTGTAAGTCGAGCGTCTTCTGATCGAGCGAGCCGAGCAGGAAGCCCATGCGATCGGACTCCATCCACAGCGTGTAGTCCAACGCGGACGTGGGGACATTTTCAAAATAATTCGTGCGGTCGTTGTTGGTGGTGCCGTTCAAATCGGTCGCGCCGATTTTTTCCATGGCGTCGATGTACCGCCCCGGCGAGTGTTCGCTGCCGCCGAACATCAGGTGTTCGAAGAGATGTGCGAAGCCCGTTTTGCCGATTTTCTCGTTCTTCGAGCCGACGTGATACCAGGTATTGATGGCGACGATGGGCGCCTTGTGGTCCTCGTGCACGATGACCGTCAACCCGTTGTCCAGAACGAATTGTTGAAACGGGATATCAATGTCGTTGCCCTGACTTTGCGCGCGTGTGGCTGCCAACAGCACAGCAATCAAGATCACGACTGTCGTTCTCATTCGCATTTTTCCCCCAGGAATTTTTGGCGCCGCATCCATTCGGTCTCCGAACTCTGACTAGACTACCCTAGCGAACGTAGACGGTCCATGCTACGCGAAGGTAGTCCGGACGGGAACGCTATCAAGCCAGCGCCTCAATATCTTCCGATTTGTCGCCCAGCCCGCGGAGGTCTAAAATCTCTGTGGGGATGCCAATGTCTGACGAACTGATCATCGCGGGCCGCGCTTTCAAATCGCGCTTGATTGTGGGGACGGGCAAGTACCGCAGCTTCCCGGAAATGGCCCGCGCGCACGCCGCTTCCGGCGCGGACATGGTCACCGTGGCGGTCCGCCGTGTAAACCTCACGGACCGTTCGAAAGAATCGCTGCTCGACTATATCGATCGCGAAAAAATCTTTGTCCTGCCGAACACTGCCGCTTGTTACACCGCCGACGAGGCGATTCACACCGCCCGGCTTGGCCGCGAGGTTGGTCTCTCGAATTGGGTGAAGCTGGAAGTGATCGGCGATCAGCAAACGCTTTTCCCGGACACCGAGCAACTCATCGAAGCGACGCGCGTGCTCGTTAAAGAGGGCTTCGTTGTTCTGCCGTACACGAATGACGACCTGATCGCGGCTCGCAAACTGATTGATGCGGGCGCCGCAGCCGTCATGCCGCTTGGCGCTCCCATTGGTTCCGGACTCGGGATTCAGAACCCGGCGAATCTGCGCATCCTGCGCGAGCGCATCACGGAAGTTCCGATGATTGTTGACGCCGGCGTGGGTACCGCTTCCGATGCGGCCGTCGCCATGGAATTGGGAGCCGACGGCGTGCTGATGAACACCGCGATCGCTGAAGCTGCTGATGCGGTGTTAATGGCGGAAGCGATGCGCGAAGCCGTTTCCGCCGGCCGCAAAGCCTGGCTAGCAGGCCGTATGCCCAAGCGTCTTTACGCCTCGGCGTCCAGCCCGCTTTCCGGCGTGGTCCGCTGACTTAGTGTTTGGAACCCCTCGGGATCTTCCGAGGCTTCAACCGGATCCGGTTTGGTTTTTTTCGGGGCCCTCGCGGGCGGGTTCGGTGCGGCCTGCCAGCGCTCAACGCAATTTCCCGCTCGATCATTTTCATCGATTCCGAGTCTAAACCGATGAATTCCACTCCGATCCCCGAGCCAGGCTGGCAGGAGCGTACTTCGCAGCGCGTCCGAATCTCGCCGCCGGTCATGGCCAAGGTAAAGCGGAGATTCAGGACAGCACCCTCGGGGAAGGAACAGCTTGTATTGATGAACATGCCGCGCTTGCTGAGATTTGGCGGCTTGACTCGTATCTCCTCGTTCTGCCCTTCGTAGGAGACCGTGATTTCGCGAACGCTGTAAACGCGCGGACTGGAGCGCTGACTCGGCGTCTTCGCGGGCAACGGGCCGTTGCTGCTCATTCGTTGACCGCCTCTCGTTTGTCCGCCTCGCGGTGCATCGGCATTTGCAAATGCCAACTGTGCCGCTTCACGCCGCAGAAAGGACAAAACGCAAAACTCGGAGAGAGCTCGCGCGCACAGGAGCCGCAGCTTTCCGATGCGGTAGGGCCAAGCGCGATCACCCGTTGCACTTCTTCAAGGGTCGTCAAGCCGTCGCGCACCAAATCCAACGCGTATTCCTGCATGAACTTGATTCCGTTGTGGCGCGCAAGAATTCTCATTTCATCGTTCCGATTTCCGGAGCGCGCCGCTTGCCGCAACGCGTCGTTGAAGTACAACATTTCGTAGATGCCGATGCGCCCGCGATATCCGGTGAAGTCGCAGGCCTCGCAGCCGTTCGCCACATTGTGCACTTCCGGAGGCTCCATCAGGCCTGCCGACATCAGCGAGCGAATGAATTCTTGGTCAGGAGCGGAAGAATAATGGCAAGGGCACAGCTTTCGAATCAGCCTCTGAGCGACGATCGCGCTTAAGGCGCCCGCGAGCTGAAACCCGGGCACGCCGAGGTCGAGCAAGCGAGTCACCGCCGAAATGCTGTCATTCGTGTGCAACGTGGAAAGAACGAAGTGCCCTGTCTGCGCCGCCTTGATCGCAATTTCCGCCGTCTCGCCATCGCGAATTTCGCCGAGCATTACAACGTCGGGGTCTTGGCGCAGCACGGAGCGCAAGCTGGTTGCAAATGTGAGCCCCGCTTTTGCGTTCACTTGTACTTGATTGAGGCCCGGTATGACGTACTCCACCGGATCTTCCACGGTTACAATGTTGACGGCCGGCCGCCGGATACTGTTCAAGCACGAATAAAGAGTAGTGCTTTTGCCCGAACCTGTCGGTCCCGTTACCAGCAGCATCCCTTGCGGCAGCCGCAGGATTGCGTTAAGGGCTTCGGCGATTTCCTTTGGCAGGCCAAGTTCAGCGAAATTTTTCAATGGCGATTCGCCCTCGAGCAGCCGCATCACCACTTTTTCGCCGTATTGCGTCGGCAGGGTCGAGACGCGCAGATCCACGCGCCGGCCCGAGATTTTCACCAGGAATCGCCCGTCTTGCGGAGCCCGCCTCTCCGCAATGTTCATGTCCGAGAGGATTTTGACTCGCGAAGCCACTGTGTTCTGAAGGGCTCTGGGGATACGCTGGAAGTCTCTCAGAATGCCGTCCACTCGGAAGCGCACCGCCGTGTCATTCTGCTGCGGCTCAATGTGGATGTCGCTGGCCTTTTTCGCGACTGCGGCCTTAATCATCGTCGCCACGAGGTGAACTGCTGGTGTGGTTTTCGATTTTTGCTGCAGCTCGATCTGCATCTCGCGCATCGCTTCCACGTTGCGTTCTTGCGAACTCGAAGAAATGAATTCCATGCCGGTCGTATCGTCGGCGACTTGAACGTCTTCCGAATGTACTCCGGGCGTGCCGTACAATCGTTCCAGCGCGGCCACCACCTCGCTTTGAAACCCGAATTTGGTAACGATTCGGAGCCCCGTTTTGAATCGAAGCTCGTCCACGAGCTGAATATTTTGCGGCTCGGACATGACGAGTGTCAGTGTTTTTCCGTTCGATTCGACCGGAATGGCTCGGCATCTCTTCGCGAGGGCCGCGGGAATTAGCGCCAGCGTTTCGGCAGGAGGCTCAAGCTGCTGGCAGTCCACATATTCCACCGTCGAGACTTGCGCTAGAGCTGCGGCGAGATCCTGTTTCGATACGAGCTTCCGCTGCAGCAGCAACTCGCCCAGGTGTATCGCTTTTCCTTGTTGTTCCTGGAGGGCCTTCTTCAAATCCGCGGCGCCAAGGTGGCCGCGCTCGCAAAGGACTTCCCCCAACTTCTTTTTTGGCATTGCAAAACTTTCCGCCAGGAGAGCCCAAGCGTCTCCAGGACGACAGGTTTGGCGAAGGGGGAACTGCTGTTCTCTTTAATAGCACGCCACGCGGCGCAGCGGAACATTTTCCTTGGGCGTATGTCGCCTTGGTCAGCCCATCGACAAATCTGAGAGGCGAATGAAAATTCACCTTCCCATAGCCGGCTGGCGAGAATCTCAGAGCGCGGTTCAGCTCTTAAGAGATTACGTCGCGCCCCGGTTTAGTATCGCCCCGGATGATCGTGTCTCCAGCGCCAATACTCGCGCTGGTCTTCGCGGCTCAGCCGGTTGAAGTCGCGGTACTCGTAATGTCTTTCGACCAGCCACACGCGATACGCGCGCCCTTCCCCGTCATTCCAGGGATGGTAGTCCGCACGATAATCGTCGTAATAGCGCGCGTGCGCTGCGCATCCACTCGTCAACACCGGCGCAAGCATGGCAGCGCCCAGCACTAGAGGCCCCAGGTACCCTTTTATCCGAAACATTTTGCAATCCTCCTCGGGATTCTCAGCGTTTCATCGCGCTCTTTCGCTGACTATGCGGCGATGCGTACTGATCCCTTGGGGGGTGAGGGCTCTCCATGCCAGCTATTTCATAAAACACGGAGAGCGAACCCAAGTTGCGATTTGTTTGGATGGAGGTGAAGAAAATTGCCGTCAAACTGCGAAAGCGGGCCTTAAGCTTGCGCCGCTTTTCTGGCCTGTTCGGCGTCGAAGCTTTCGCCGTAAATCGAGGGCACTTTCGCTCCCATGCATCGCAAATACGAGCTGAGCTGCCCGCGATGGTGAATGCTGTGGTGCGCGCCCATCATCAAAAACATGACCGCGGGCCGCTGAATTATTCCGCGAAAATCGACCACCTTCATCAACTGTTCGCCCGACAGTTTTGACAATGCTTCCATTCTCTCGGCGTAGGTCCGTTCATACCAAGCCGAGACTTCGGCCGGCGTATTAAGACCCTCCGGAAGGACGGCTGCCGCGCTGAACTGTCCCGCAATCACCGTGTCAGCAAACCGGACATCGGCTGCGGCAATATGTCTTACCAATTCCATCGCCGTTTTGGACACTGTGTCCGGCCGGTAGTCCGCCTTGGCGGCGGGAACGGCGTCGAACAGCTTCTTCGTCAATTGACTCTCATTCTTTATCGCCGGAAGGTACACACCGTGCAGTAAGAACGTCGCGTTGTCCGCAGTCATCTCTTTCATGTTTGTCTCGCTCTCATAGTGGTCAGGCTCGTCCGATCCGCGCCTTCTTGGATGCAACCCCTCGTCAGGCTCTCGTCAGGCGCTTCACGGCGAGTCCTGCCTCGCCCTGCCGCTTTACCTCCCGAAGCCTACCTCATCGAATCGCCAATAAGCCACGAAAAAAAGGCCGCGTCGCGCCCGAGAATCGCTGTCGCAATCCCCAGCCGCGATGCGGCCGTCGAATTTCTACTGCTTCCGATTTGGACTTCCCGGCTGTTACTTGCCGTCGTGATCCTGATCGAGATTAGCGCCAATCGACGAAGCCGTCTGTTTGGCCTGCGCTGCCGCACTGATCGTAACTTTATCTACCGGCAGTGTGTTCGTCTGGCTCGCCTGCTTCTGAGCCGCTTGTGCCTGCGAGACCGCCTCGGTCTGCGATGCCTGGCTGTTTTGTACGGAGTGCACCGACATGGTTCACCTCACCTATTCCATCGGCAAAAACTCGTAATCCTTTACGTATCCCGCGTTAGATCTTTCTAATCCTTTAGCCCTCGTTGCTTCTTGTACCTCCGATTCTTGCTCGGCCCGAGCCTCGAAGTCTCTGCCCCCATGCCGCCTGCGAATCGAGCCTTATCTTCCCAGTGTAAGTTCCATATCGTTTACGCGGGCTTAACTGTTCGCACGGTCAGGATATCAGCAGCACACAACACCTGCGCTCCGCCCAACGCCGCTTCGATTTCTCTCCTCATAATGAATGATACGAAGGGTGGTCGATCCCCATGCATCTCACGTTTGCCAAAAGAGTCTGCGAGTGCCCCGCCTGCGAAAGCCGTTCGGTGCGGAGGTCCGTTCGAAAGGGTTTTGTTGAGCGAATCTGGTTCCGCTTCACGTTCATTTGGCCGTATCGTTGCGACGACTGCGACTCGCGCTTCTGGGGCTTCCACCGTTCTTATTAGGCGATGACCTCGCGTTTGTCTGAGGTCCGTCCACCCCTGCAGATCCATCCTGTACTAGCCACCGCTCGAATTGAGGTTCAGGCCGAGGTCTTCCGGCGCGAAGCAGCAGAATCTCTTGCTCATTCATATCGAAGCGTTTGAATCGGATCCACCCTCGTCGCGCGTCTCGCAGGTATGTAACAGGCCGCCAGCGCGACACCGAATAGCAGAGCGGTCACGCTCGCGAAAGTCGCAGGGTCCGTCGGCGCAACCCCAAAGAGCAGGCTCGCCATCAGGCGCGTCATAAAAAGTGCCAACGCAAGTCCGAAGGCAACGCCGATCGCTATCATTCCTGCCCCTTGTTTCATCACCAACCCCAGCACGTCGCCGGTTTGCGCGCCAAGCACCATACGCAGCCCAAATTCCTTCGTTCGCCGTTCCACGGAATAAGAAACCACGCCGTAGATCCCCACGGTTGCTATGGCCAGTGCAACGATCGAGAAGAGCGTCAGCAGCAACGTCAGGAATCGCGGCCGCGCCTGCGCCCGGGAAAGCACATCGTCCATCAGCCGTACGTCCGCAAGCGGCAGCGACGAATCGATCTCGCTCATTTGCTGGCGAACTTCTCCGGCCAAGGCACGCGGATCGCCGCCCTGCGCACGCATGACCACGTACATGTCCGTGCTGCCGGCTCCGGCAGGTTGCCGATACGGCAAATAGAGCTCTGTGCCGGCAGGCCGGTCGAGGCCGGCGTTCTTGACGTCATCGACAACGCCGATCACCGTAGCCCAGTCCTTGCCGGGACGCACGCGCCGGCCGATGGGGCTCTGGTTGGGCCAG
>DASXMM010000294.1:0-3475 GCA_036495665.1 Candidatus Acidiferrum sp.
CGCAAATTTCACCGGCGCCGATTTGCGCGGCTCCGATATGTCTTTCGCCACTCTCGACAGCGCCCTGTTGTCCAACGCCAAGCTCGGCGGCGCCTCGCTCTACGCCGTCAATCTTCGCAACGCCCAAATGCTGCGCGCCGACTTATCTCGCGCCGACATGCGTGACACCAAGATGGAGCACGCCGTCCTCTCGTTTGCCACTCTCGAACAGACCGATTTCTCTTCCGCAAAATTGCTCGAAGCCAACATGTCCGGCGCTCAATTCAAGGGCACAATCTTGATGGACGCCGATCTCAGAAACGCCGATTTGCGCGGCGCTTCCTTCGCCGCCGCCATTTTCCGCGGCACGGAAATCAGCGGCGCCAGTGTCGCCGGCGCAGACATGCGCGGCGCCCTCGGCTTGACCGCCGATCAAGTCTGCTCAACACGCGGATGGCAAGCCGCTCAACTCGATGCAGACGTCCTGGCGCAAACACGCAGCCTCTGCGGCGCGAGCCACTAACAACCCTTAGTTTTTTGCGGGTTTATTGCGAAGTTGCTCTGCGAAGCCAGTTTACCGAAATCACTCTGCTTTCGATTTATTCCGTAACGCCGCGAGAATCCATTTCTGCAGAACTACCCGGCACGGCGGCTTCATATCGCGAAACTCAATTCCCATTCCCTCGTTTGGCTTCACGTAGAGCACCGTGCCTTTAGCCTCGAAGTACTCGTATTCGTAGAAAATCTTCACAAATACCTGTGCGAATTCGCCAAATGGCGCCAAAGTTTCCAGGTAGCACCCGTGCAAACTGATCTCTGTCACTCGCATCGAGACCGTCGCACTCGGCGTGCCTTCTTGCGCCACCTCGGCGGCAGCTTTGAGCATAAACCGGAACCCTCGGCGCTCTTGATCCATGACATCTAGCCTAGACTATTGCGCCCGCTATTGTCCCCCGCTCGATGAAACCGTCGCGAACTCCTCAACCCCTCACGACATCAACACTCAATACTGCTATGCGAAATCACCTCGCGCGCTCGCCTCGGTTACGGCCAGCCCCAGCTTGCAAATCCTCGCCTGCGCAGCCAAGATGCCCGTCGCCCTTCGTGTAAACTGAAGACGACACGCAGGAAAATAGGCAGGCGCGGAATATTTTCGCCCTACTCCATCGTGAGGCCCAACGAATGACCCCAGCGCATAAAGAGCTCCTTCAGGAACTCCAGAGCTATGCCCCCACCGCTCCCACCGCCGAGTCCTTCATGGAGCGCATCGCGAAGCGCCTCCACGAAAAGATGACGCGCTACAACTGGACCGGCTTTTACCTCGTCGACCCCGCCGACTCCAACTATCTCGTCGTCGGCCCCTACGCCGGCAGCTTCGCTCCCAACGTTCGCATTCCCCTCGACACCGGCCTTTGCGGCGCCGCTGCCACTTCCGGCAAGGTCGTCGTCGTGCAAGACGTCTCCAAGGATCCGCGCTATTTTGCCGGCTCCTCCCTGGTAAAGTCTGAAATCGTCGTCCCCATTTACGCCAGGAAAAAGCTCATCGGCGAACTCGATGTCGAAAGCTATTTTGCGGACACCTTCGCCATGCCCGAGCAGGAGTTCATCGAAGCCTGCGCCGCCCTACTCGCAAATTATTTGGAAAAAAGCTAGTTCACAGGTTCCGCAGCTTCAAACTTGCAGATTCCGAAGGTAAGGAACGCTGGCTTTCATCAGGTCGAAATTCATCTCCACGAAATAATTCTGCACTCCGCCGGTTTTTGCCGCCGTAAATATCTTCTTCCAGTCAAGCGTGTCTTGCCCCACGGCAACGATTTTCTTCGTAGGCGCTGACCACCCTTGCACATGCATCGAGATAAATCGTCCCGGATATTTATTGAAATACTCCGCGGCGTCATACCCCTCGCTGATCGTCGAAACTTGAAACTGGAATTTCACCAGCTTCGGATCGAGCAACTCCAGCAAAATATCGTACGTCCGCTTCCCATTGACCTTCGAAAGTTCGAACCCTTCATTGTGCAATCCCTGCTGGATACCCGCCTTCGCCGCGTTCTCCCCCATCTTGTTGTATTCATCCGCAGCGCGCTTCACGTCGTCCAGCGTGGGATTCTTCGGCCCACCCAGGCTCGCCACCAGCATTTGCTTTAACCCAAGATCCTGCGCCCAGGCAATCCTCCCCGCCTGATCTTTCCTCAATTCGTCTATTCCGAAGTGCGAGCTGATGCACGAAACGCCCCAATCGTTCAACATCGTGCGCAGCTCAGAGCCTTTGTACTTAGCGAGCCCGCCAAATCCTGAATCGTCATATCCCACCGGCGAACAAAGCTCGATATTCTGAAATCCCGCCGCGGCGAGCTGTTTGATCGTTCCCGGAAAATCTTTCGCGATGCCGTCTCGCACCGGCCACGTCTGGCACCCGATCGGCAATCCGAGAGGATTAGCGTTCATCTCCAATGCCCCCGTGGAAAGAAGCCCCGCCGCCGCTGCCGTCGTCGCCGCACTCTTGATAAATTCTCTTCTTCGCATTGCAGGCATTCAGATCTCCCGTTTTTATTTTGTTCTCCAGATGTTCGTGCCGCTACTTTTCTTCACCGAAAAGCTTGATGTCCTCCGGCCCCTCTTGTAACGGCGCCGCATTCCGCCCCTGCACCAATTCCCGAATCTGCGCCACGATATCGGGATTGGCCAGCGTAGTGATGTCCCCCGTATCCATGTGGTTCGAAATCGCCGCTAAAACGCGCCGCATAATCTTCCCAGACCGCGTCTTCGGCATGTCCGGCACAATATGTACCCGCTTCGGTCGCGCAATCTTCCCGATAATCGTTTCAATCGTCGAAATTACTTTGTCCTGCACAGCTTTCGACGGCAAGACGCCCGGCTTCAGCGAAATGTAAACCTCCGGCACCCGCCCTTTAATTTCGTCCACCACGGGAACAACAGCAGCTTCGGCAATTTCCGGAACGCTCAAACACGCCGACTCCACTTCCTTCGTCCCCAGCCGATGCCCCGCCACGTTGATCACATCATCCACGCGCCCAAGAATCCGGTAGTAACCATCCGCCGGAAGCACCGCGCCATCCGCAGCGTAGTAAGGCCAATCCCGCCAATTCTTGCTCGCGGGATTCTTGCAATATTTTTTGTAGTACTGGTTGACGAACCGCTCCGAACTCCCCCAAATCGTCTGCATAATCCCAGGCCACGGATTCCGAATACAAATATTCCCCGCTTTGCCTGAACCAGGTTTCACTTCTTCGCCATTCTCGTCCCAAATCACGGGATAAATTCCCAGCACCGCCGGCCCCGCGCTCCCTGGCTTCATCGGGTCCAGCGCAGGCTTCGTGCTGCAAAGAAATCCACCCGTTTCCGTCTGCCACCACGTATCCACAATCACCGCTTCGCCTTTGCCCACCGTTTCGTAGTACCACCGCCAAACTTCCGGCTCGATCGGTTCGCCAACCGTCGTCATGTGCTTGAAATGGTAGTTATATTTTTTGGG
>DASXMM010000295.1:0-3778 GCA_036495665.1 Candidatus Acidiferrum sp.
AGGGCGCAAAGGTCATCGTCAACGGCCGCACGGAAGCCCGCGTCAATGCCGCGCTCGAAAAAATTCGCAAGCAGCACGAATCCGCCGATCTCAAGGGCGTAGCCGCCGATTTGGGCACAGCTGCGGGAGTCGAGGCCTTCACCAAACAAGTGCCTCATGCCGACGTACTAATCAACAACTTGGGAATCTTTGAGCCTAAGCCATTCGCTGAAATCCCCGACGCCGACTGGCTCCGCTTCTTTGAAGTCAACGTACTCAGCGGCGTCCGCCTTTCGCGGCACTACCTGCCTGGCATGCTCAAAAACAATTGGGGCCGAATTATTTTCATTTCCAGCGAGTCCGCGTTCCAGATTCCCGCGGAAATGATTCACTATGGCATGACCAAAACCGCGCAGGTCGCCGTCGCTCGCGGCCTCGCCGAGACTGTCGCGGGCAGCGGCGTCACAGTAAACTCTGTCCTCCCCGGTCCAACCGCTTCCGAAGGCGTCGCGAGTTTTCTGGATAGCATGGCCAAGAAGAGCGGCCTCTCGCCTGCCGAGATGGAAAAGGAATTCTTTAAATCCGCGCGTCCCAGCTCGCTCCTGAAGCGTTTCGAAACACCCGAAGAAATCGCCGCCGTGGTAGCCTTCGTTGCCAGTGCCCAGTCTGCAGCCATCAGCGGCGCCTCCGTCCGCGCCGAAGGCGGCGTCATTCGCAGCGTCTAGTTGTTCCGGGATTTTCGGAAGGGTCTCGCGGGCGCGGAGATTGTTTACGTTGAGCTGCGAAGGGCCCCGACATCTCCATCAATGGCCCAAGTCACGCCCGCAAAAAATCCGGTCTCCAGGTCTTGATCATCCGCTTGATCTCTTTGCGACCCTTCACGTTCTCGTCAAGCACCTTCCGCGCCAGCTCCGGCAACTCCGCATTACTGGCAAATCGCAAAGCCACTAGCTGGTCGGTTGTAAACTCCGCGATCCGCGGATGCATATCCGTCGGCAAGACCCGCTCGAACCGCAACCGCTCCTCAAGACGAATCAGCCTGTCTTGTACCTTCAGTGCCATCCCGCGCGACACCCCCATCCCAACAAAGAGTGCGGCCGCCACAAGCACGTTAAGCACTCCGCCGACCGTAAACCACGTCTTCACGCACCAATAAATCGAGAATCCAAAGTTAATCAGCAACACCGGCGCCACAAAAAAATGAAACGGGGGCAACCACCTCGCATGCGTCTCAAAACTCTGTTCGGCCATCTCGATCCTCCTCCCAGCGTGCCGATTCTAACAGAAGCACTCTTCCCTTAGTTGCCGCGTCTATTCTCAAAAAGCGCCCCGCACTCGTTCTTTCCTTAAAACGTTTCCGTCCGCTGCGCATCCAATCTTCAGGTAAGCTTAATCCGATCGCAAAAATTCGTCGTATTCAAGCACGAGGAGCAAGCAACATGGCAAAAGCCGTCTGGGGTGGCAGGGTCATCGCGGAGAGCAACGACACCGTCGTCGTCGAAGGGAATCAATATTTCCCGCCCGACTCCATCACCAAAAATGTCTTGAAATCGAGCTCGCACACGTCCACCTGCCCGTGGAAAGGCACAGCCCACTACTACCACGTCGAAGTCGATGGCATGAAAAACGAAAACGCCGCCTGGTACTATCCCGAACCGAGTCCTGCCGCCGCCGAAATCAAAGGCCGCATCGCGTTCTGGAAAGGCGTCCACGTGGACACTGGAAAAAACTAAAGTCTCGCGCCGCCGCGTGCGCGCCCGAACGAGCCGCGTCCGGCATTTAACTGCTCACTACTCCCTGCTCACTACTACTCACTTCTCCATTTCGTTCTTAAAAACCGTCCCATTGTGCATCACAAAATGCACATGCTCCAATTCCCCCACATCCTTCAACGGATCCCCCGAAACCGCCACAATATCCGCAAACGCCCCAGCCGCCACCACGCCAATCTCGCCCTTCATGTCCAGCATCTCGCTCGCGCGCACCGTCGCCGACTGAATCGCATCCATCGGCGTCATCCCCAGCGAAACCATCCTTCCAAATTCTTGCGCTATCGGCTCCGTCCACGGAATCCCGCCCATGTCCGTCCCATAAACAATTTTCAAATGCGCCTGCATCGCCTTACGAAAAGAAATCTCGTGCACCGCAGCCCTCGCTCGGTCGCGCTTTCCGCCGGGCGTGTCCGCTGGCGCCCAATCGCCATAATAGGGAGCGAGCGTCGGGCAATACCACGTCCCCTGCTGTTTCATCTGCGCAATCTGCTTGTCCGTAATTTCCAATCCGTGCTCAATCGAATCGCAACCGCCATCCAGCGCCCGCTGCATGCCAATTCCGTTGTAGGCGTGGCACGCCACTTTCTTCCCCCAGCCATGCGTCTCGTCCACCACTGCCTGCAACTCTTCCACCGTCAGCGTCGGCTGCGACACCAGTTTCCCCTCTTTGTCCACCCACGACCGGTGCGTCATGTACACCTTGATCCAATCCGCCCCATGCTCCAACTGCTGCCGCGCCGCCTTTCGCGCTTCCACCGGACCATCGACAAGCTGCGCCCCCTTCGGCATATCCAATTCCGGCGCGTAGTCTTCCAGGTTGTAGCCGCCGGTCGTCGAAATTGCGCGCGTCGCACAAAACAGCCGCGGCCCGGGAATCGTCCCCTCCTCAATCGCCTGCTTGATCTCAACATCTCCGTATCCCGCGCCTTCCGTTTCCAAATCGCGCAGCGTCGTAAACCCTTGTTCCAGCGCCCGCCGCGTTGCATACGTCGCTCGCGCCGCTCGTAGCGCAATCCCCGCCTTCAAAATGTTTACGTCATACCCGCCCTTGTTCGGATCTTCGCCCCACAAAAAAATGTGCGTATGCGAATCGATGAGCCCGGGCAAAACGGTCGCCGCCGAAAGATCAATCACCTTCGCGCCTGGAGGGATCGTCGCAGAACCATCCGCCACTTTCTCGATGCGTTCGCCCCGCACAAAGATCAGCTGATTCTTCTTCGGCGTATCGCTGGCTCCATCGATCAACGTCCCCGCGCGAATCACAATCAGCGAAGCGGTCGCACCAGGCGCCGCAGTTTGCGCCCGCAAACTCCCCGCTCCCAAAATCAGCAAAATCATCACGCACAAAAATGCTTTTTTCATGAATAGCTCCTCGGCAGCGCACGGTAGCTTGCCCCAAACGCACTCTCGATTGCAAGAACACAGCGAACAGGTCAGGAGCGCTCCGTCGTTTTCACTCTGACCAGGAAGTGTCTCCAGACCCACCGTTGCTCCCAAAGTTGTGGCCAAATCGGGAGTACCTTTTTATGAACAGTACTACTGATATTTTCATTGCCTCCGATATACCTCTTGCGGTGGGATAGAGATGTGAAATCTCCAATCCATCATCGTTTCGCCCGGCTCGCCAGCTGGCGCACAGCCATTCCCGCTCTGCTCCTTTTCCTTCTCATACCTCCAAGCGGCAAAGCGCAAGATGTCGGCCAGATCGAGTGTGCCCGTGCGGGCGACTTCGTCTTTCTTTACAGCTCTATACTCACTCTCGATATCCGCAGCACGCTTCAATGTGGTCAACAGGTCGAAATCACCGGCCGCTATGACAATTATTTCGGCGTGCGCACCGCCAAAGGCGAGACCGGATTTGTCACGCTCGATTCCATCTCGTTGCTGAAAACTACCCCCGGCGCAAAGCCGGTGCTCGCTCCGACCAAGGAGCCGGCGCGAGAGAAGCTCCACTACGATCAGCCCGACGAGCCCTCTGCCTCTCCAGCGAACGCTCCCGGCTCGAACCAGTTTGTCGTTTTGTTGGA
>DASXMM010000296.1:0-5208 GCA_036495665.1 Candidatus Acidiferrum sp.
CGGCGCGCTACGCGAGAGCCAGCGCGTCAAGCTGCGCATTTTGCGCGTGGTAGTACGCGTCGGCGACTACAAGCAGGATAGCTACTTCGGGCAAGGCATGGGCGAGACCAACATTTTGCCTCTCGACAATGATCCCATCGCACTTCGTCATCAGATATGGCTGACCACCGACGAAGCGTACAAAGCGGCGGGACAAGCGCTGGCCGAAAAGCAAGCGGAAATGAAGCGGTTCAGCACAGATCCGAATCCTGTCGACGACTTCTCGAAAGAGCCCGTAGTCACCGCGCTCGATCCCATCGTTTCGCTGAAGGTGGACGAAGCCGCGTGGGCCAAGACGCTCGAAGACATGACGAATCTTTACCAGCATTATCCGGACATTCAATCGGTGAGCGCCTCGGCGCGCTTTTCGGCGGTGAATGAATATTTTGTGGATTCCGAAGGAACTGTCACGCGCAATGGCAAGACGACATACAACCTGCAACTGAACAGCTCCGCGCAAGCCGACGATGGGATGCGCCTGAGCCGCAATCCTTACTGGATGGTTGGACGCGCAGAAGAACTGCCGACGCGCGAGAAATTGATGAGCGACGTGAAGCAGGCGCTCGAGACGGTCGTTGCGCTGCGCAAGGCGCCGATTGTTGAGGAAGAATATCGCGGGCCGGTTTTGTTCGCGCCAGATGCGTCGGATGACGTGATCGCTTCGTTGGTTGGCTCGAACGTCGTCGGCCGCAAGCCGCAACCCGGACGCCCGAATCGCACGGTCGGAGCGTTTGCGACGAGTTACAAAACCCGCGTCCTGCCAGCCTTTCTAACGATTATCGACGACCCGACACTGAAAGACTTTCAGGGGCACAGCCTCGTTGGCAGCTACGACATCGACAACGAAGGCGTGAAGGCCAAGCCCGTCAACATTATCGAAAACGGGATGCTCAACAATTATTTGCTCGGCCGGCAGCCGGTTCGTGATTTTCCGGCTTCCAATGGCCACGGGCGCGCGGCGCCAGGTTCTGGGCCGTCTCCCAGCCTTGGCGTGCTGCTCTTGAAGAGCGCCGAGGCGCAGCCACCGGAAGAGCTGAAGAAGAAAATTCTGGAGATGGTTACGGAACAGGGCAAGCCCTACGCGTATCGCGTTGACACCCTCGGACCGGGCAACTCGCCCCGTCTCTTGTATCGGGTCTACGCGGATGGGCATGAGGAACTGGTTCGCGGCGCGGTGTTTAACGAGCTCGACGTTCGCGCTCTGCGGAGCAACCTCATCGCCGTGGGAAACGATCCGCTGGTGAGCAACCGCAGCGGCGGTGTGCCGACAACGATTATTTGCCCCTCCCTGCTCTTCGACGAACTCGAAGTGAAACGCGCCGACACGAGCAAGGACAAGTTGCCGGACTACCCTGCCCCGCCACTCAAACAGTAGAAACTTCTCCGCCGCAGCGCTTGCAGTTTTCCGCCTGAAGCGCGATCTTGGAGCCTGAGACCGGTCCACTTCTTATGACTCTCAGAGAACAGCTTGAATGGGTCAGCCGGATGGCGCTCCTGGTGTTCATCCTGGCGGCGGCCGCGTTTCTGAGCGCGATCACCGCGATGCGCATCGCGATTCACGGGCGCGAAGTCAACATGCCCAATCTCGTCGGCAGAAATGTCGCGGAAGCGAACGGGTTGTTGCGCTCTCGCGGGCTGGTACTTCGCGTCGCTGATCGCATCTACAGCGAGCTTCCCATCAATGTGGTCGTCCGGCAAAGCCCGCCGCCTGGGATGCTGATGAAAGTTTCGCAACAGGCGCACGTCGTGCTGAGCCTCGGGCAGCGACAATTACAAATTCCTTTGCTTGAGGGAAATTCGCTTCGCGCTTCCCGTATCGAGTTGTTGCGCGCCGGACTGCAAGTGGGAGAAGTTTCGGCCATTACCACGGGGGAAGAGCCTGCGGACACCGTTATGCTCCAGACGCCGCGGCCAGGCGGCGGGTCTGCCACGCCTCGCGTCGATGTGCTGGTCTCCGCCGGGCCGCACGATGTAGCTTACGTTATGCCACATCTGGTCGGACTGAATGAAGTCGACGCTCAGCATCGGCTGGATGTCGCGGGGCTGCGGCGCAAGGTCAACTACGTGTCCGCGCCGCAGTGGCCGCACGGCGCGGTTATCGATCAGACGCCACTGGCTGGCCGGCGCATCCCGGACGGAGCTACGATCGAACTCACCGTCGCGAACTGATCCGCAGTGTTGCTGGTGTACGCAGTAGTTGTGCGCGGCTTCGAAGAAAGGCGGCAGCAGGGATGCCGCACTCCGAGGCTAATTTCTTGCGACCGCGGCATTGCGCGGCAAATTCGTCTTGATGCCGAACTGTTTCGATCCCCAATCGCAAAGGTCCTGAAGCATGGGAATCAGTCTCTCGCCCGACGGGCTGAGCGAATACGTGACCTTCGGCGGCAGTGACGCGACCGCCGCGCGATGGACCACACCATCCTTCTCCAATTCACGGAGTTGTGCGGCCAACACTTTCTCGCTCACACCGCGCAACTGATTCCGCAGTTCGGCAAATCGCAACGGCCCGAACGAAAGGCGCCAGACCGCCTGAACTTTCCACTTCCCGCTTAAGGCATTAATGGTGGCTTGAACCGGGCACCCGTGGTTAGGCTTCATCGATGCCCCGCAAATCCCAGCTCTTCATTTCGTGCTCCGAGCTTACAGATTTGTGCGTACTTCTCCAGTCCACATCGCCGTTATACCATGCCCTTGAGGCACGCCGCACACGAACGAGCCCATTCCTGGGTTTTTGGTCGTGGCGGGCTTCAACACAGAACGGGAGAAATCTATGATCCTCATCACCGGTGCCAGCGGAACCGTTGGCAAAGTTGTTCTTCAGGAAGCCATGCAAGGGCCATCGAAAGTGCGGGCCATGTATCGATCGAAAGAGGACGCCGCGAAGGCCCCTCGGGGCTGCGAAGCGGTTCTCGCGGATTACGCGGACAAACCCAGCCTGCGCAAAGCGCTGGAAGGAGTGAGTGCCGTCTATATCGTCTGCTCGCCGATTCCGCAACTGCCGGAACTCGAAAGCAATATGGTGGGCGCGTGCAAAGAAGCCGGCGTGAAACACGTGGTCCTGAATTCGGCGCTGGGAGCCCGCGACTACGCGAAATCGTTTCCGAGTTGGCATCGCAAGGTCGAAGACAATCTCAAGTCGGCAGGTTTGAGCTACACGATTCTACAGCCGAACAGTTTTCTCCAGAACATCGTCGCCTTCAATGCGCCGAGTATACGAGCGCAAAACGCTTTTTACGCCGCCATGGGCGACGCGAAGGTGAGCCATCTCGACATCGCTGATATTGCGGTGGTCGCGGTCAAAGCTCTGCAGGGAGGCACGCACGCAGGCAAGACTTACGAATTGAACGGGCCGGAAGCCATCTCCAATCAGGAGCTCGCGCGCCGCATTTCTAAGGCAGCGGGCCGCACCGTAAATTTCGTGGACATTCCCGAATCTGCTCAACGCGAGGCAATGCTGGGACTCGGCATGCCGGAGTGGCAAGTCACCGCGCTGATTGAACTTCAGCAGTATTACAAGCAAGGCGGAGCCGGGAAGACGGACAACCTGCTGAAGAGTTTGATCGTACGCGAGCCGATAACCGTTGACCAGTATCTCGCGGCAAATGCAGGAGCGTTTAAGCCGGAAGCGGCGACGGCGTAGCCAGGAGACCGACGATGAACATTTCCGCGGAGCTATCGGAAACGAAAAATCCCAAGACCGGCATGACTCTGACCGAGATGAAGATTTTCATCCGCGATCATTTCGAAGAGTTCGTGAACCGCAAGAATCTGCAGATTGGCGAGATCAATTTCGCGCCCAGCTTTGTGGATCACGGCGCCGACGTTCCGCCGGGCCTGCCTCCCGGCCCAACGGGCGCTATTCAGTATGTCGGCGGCGCGCTGAAAAAGGTTCCCGACCTGAAAGTGGTCATTGAAGACCTGATCGCTGAAGACGACAAAGTGGTGGTTCGCAATCACTGGACTGGGACCGATGCGACTTCCAACCAGCGGCTGGAATTCTCCGGCATCGTGATCTGGCGGATCGCGAACCGCCAGATCGTGGACCGTTGGGCGTACCTCGAGTCGCCTCGCCCAGCTCGAAGCTGAATTTCGTGGGTCTTGCGCCTATCAAAGAATCGACTCAGCGTCCGTAAACCAAGACGTGGAACGTTCCCTGAATGGCCGAGCGACCCGGGTGCGGATGGTCGGCCGTAGGCGCGGGCGCCGGATTGAAATCGGCGGTATCCAAAAATAAATTATGTGTTTTGGTGTCGAGGCCCATGGTCTTAGCGCCGTATTCGGTTTTAATGCTTTCGGCTTCGCTGAATTTATCGGCCGAATCTTCGTGGAAGACGTGGACCATGCCGTCGCGAGTGGAAACAAAGATCATCGCGGTTTCAGGATCGTAGGCAGCCGCGTCCACACCGGCGGAAATCGGGAACGACTGAATTATTTTTCCACTGTCGGAATCGAGCACGACCATCATTTGCGGATTGCGGCCCGCGCTGAACAGGCGGTGGTGTGCGACGTCCATCGCAAGGGCTGTGGGCGCACCTGCGGGGGCCAAGGGCCAGCGCGATTTGATCTTCAGAGTTGCCGCGTCGACGGCTACAAGTTCGCTCTTGTCTTCGAGATTGATGTAGACCGTGCCCTTCCCGTCGGACACGGCAAACTCGGGGCCGCCGCCGAGGTCGATGGAGCCGACCACACTTCCCGTTTTCGCGTCGATGACGGTAGAGCTGTGCGGATCGCCGTTCATGACGAAGACGTGTTTCGAGAAGGGATCGTAGATGACGCAGTCAGCGTCGTTGTCAGCCTTGGCTTCGCCGGTAACTTTGAGCGTTTTCAAATCGAAGATGATCACTTTGCCTTGCCCACCGTCGCTGATGAAGCCACGATCAAACTCGCTGGCTACCGCGACGCCGTGGTCTTGCTTCAAGCCGGTAATGTTGCCGATGAGCGCGCCGGTGTCCGCATCGAGCACTTTTACTTCCGTTCCGTGCGAGAGATAGACACGGCGGCTGGCGGAATCGACAGTCACGTAGTCGAAGTATTCACGAGTGGCGCCTTCGGCGGCGCCGAAACTGTATTTTTTGAGCAGACGATAGCGACCCGTTGCCGCGATGGTGAGCAACCCCGCGCCAAGCATCATCACGACGATGCCACTCAGAAAGAGTCCTAAACCTGTTG
>DASXMM010000297.1:0-8531 GCA_036495665.1 Candidatus Acidiferrum sp.
GAGACTGAATTGAAAATAGGGTTGATGGGATCTGTATAGGCAGCCTGGACGCCAGTGTCGGCCTGAAAGCGATACCAAGTGGTGTTTTTCTCATTGATATTGTAATCGATGCGGACCGTCTGGACCTGTTCATGATCGTCGCTCGAATGCGAAACGCTCTGGCGATTGGCGCAGCCGTTTCCATCGTTCGCAACCACGGGCGCACCTCCGCCCACATCGAATGGACAACCAAGTACGGCGAGAGGCGTCCCGCCTGTGTTTCCATACAGCGAAAACATCTTCTGATAGAACGGCACCGACTGCGGCGAGGGCTTGTAGACCGACCCTGTGACGGAATCGATCCCGCCCAAGGGGAGTTGCTGCAAGACGTAATTTTGAAACGCGGAAGTGGGAACGGTAGTGGGCGTGACGATGGGCAGTGCAATGCGAACCCATTCGCTATCGAAGAAAAAAAATAGCTTGTCGCGGACAATGGGGCCGCCCACGCTACCGCCGAAGTGGTTCACTGTTGAGCGCGGCTTGTGATTTCCTGGCGTCGCGTTCGTAAAATAATCGGCCGCGTTAAAGGTCGCGCCATTCCACAGTTCGTATAGGTTCCCGTGGAACTGGTTGGAGCCCGACTTAGTAACGTAGTTGACCTGAGAGGCTCCATAGCGGCCCTCATCGACGGCATAGGAAAGCGTATTGACCGTCACTTCCGATATCGAGTTCAGTCCAAGAACCAGGTTGGTGGAGAGTCCGCTGTTCAGATTGGTCAGCGGATCATTTGTTTCCAAGCCATCGACGATGTAGCCGTTCGAGAGAGCCGGCAGTCCATTGAATTCCACGTTGCCATACCCATTCGTGCCACCGACAAAATCATTGCTGCTGCCCGCCGTATTCACGATCGCTCCAGCGGCGAATTGAAGGGGGTAGGTTAAGTCGCCGCCTGGATTGGGAAGATTCTCGAGCGCGCGGGCGTTGAGAGTGGTTGAAGAATTCGCATTCTCCGGGTTGAGGATCGGAGCTTCGCTGTTCACCTCGACGGTTTGGTTTGAGTTTGCGACCTTGAGTATGAAATCGACAGTCTGCTTGTGGCCCAGGCCTGAATACACGGCGTCATTCTGCTGTGGTGCGAAGCCTTCCGCTTCCACCTTTACCGCGTAAGTGCCAGGCTTCAACTGCGGAAAGCTGAACCTGCCGGAGTCATCCGTCTTCGCGCTTCGCTTCAGCGCCGTCTCCCTATTGGTGACCGTCACCGTCGCGCCGGGCACGGCCGCGCCGCTTGCGTCACTCACCTGACCAATGATGGCGCTGGTAGTTTCGCCTTGGGAAAAAGTCGCTTGAGGCGAGAAAAGCGCAAGCAAACCTGCGAAAACAAACATTGGGAGAGCCGTTTGCAGCTTAGCTGTGGATGCATATCCGTTTGCTAGGAATTTGCACATGCTTAACCATAGTTAATATCATGGATTAACGCAAGTAAATACCGGCGAGAACAGGCATGCCACCTGTTGCGGGCGGATGACGGGCCGAGGGGAAATTAAGAGGCATTTGCCTAGAGGGCATCTGCGGGGTCCGAAGTCGGAGGGTTGTTGAAGTTTCGACTAGTAAACTACAAATTCGCATGGTTGCGGGGTTCGCGAGAAGTGATGAAAGGAAAGAAATCTTGGCCGCGGATGTGCAACCATCCGAGTTGTTAAGTCATACCCTTCAGGGCGGAATGGATTCACCGTGGCGCGTGAGCTTAAGATTTGCAAATTCCTCGCGGCGTAGCGTGGAATCGGCAGGGTCTGATTTGGTGAGCTCGGCGGCAAGACTTACGCGCACTCCGGGGAATGCGATACTTCAGAAGTGAGAATCATTGTGGATTGTAGGCCGGCAACCCGGCGATTATGATCGGCAGATCGATTTCAGCCATCCAGTGACCGGCAGTTTGTTTTTTGGGCCGTCATCCACGTTTCTAGACAACATCAGCTGAGACCGGGCCGGACACCACGCAAGCGGGGCATCGCTGAGGTCGGAGGCGCCTTCGACCGTACCACGTTGAACGAGTAGCCTTCAGGACCAAAAACAAAGCCGGACCGCGGTGCGGTCCGGCTTTGTTGGGTTGGCTGAAGGTTAGAAGCGGAGATGAGCCGCGATTTGCAGAATGCGCGGATCGTAGGCGCTGACGACCTGTCCGAAGGTAGAGCCGATGTCCTGGGCGTTGTTATCGATGTTTTGGAATTCGGTATGGTTGAAGAGATTGAAGGCGTCGACGCGTAGTTCGAGAGTGACGCGTTCCCGGTAGAGCGGCGTCGTTTTCGCCAGAGACATATCCAAGTTGGTACGTCCCGGTCCGCGCAGGAGGTTGCGCGGAGCCGTGCCGTAACCCGTCGCGACCACGTTGCTGAATGACGCCTGATTGAAGAATTGCAGGCCGTTGGTCTTGGGGTTCTGGTATTGGATGGGGGCAACCAGGTTGGCGTTGACCAAACCAGCGTCACCGGCGCCTGAAGGTCCGGGTGCGGTGTTGGAGGTGAACAAACCGTCGATGGCGGTGAATGGGAAGCCGGTGCGCCACGTGAGGATGGGATACAAGCTCCAGCCTTTCACAAGGCGCTGGGGACCGCGTGTAAATGGGAGATCCCATCCGCCGGAGAAGGTCAAGTACTGGCGAACATCGAAATCCGAGGATGCCCGGAAGATATTAGGAGTGAAGAAAGGAACGGTGCTGTTGCCCTGCCGGAATCCGGAGGCATCGTCGATGCTGTGAGCCCAGGTATAGCCGAGGGTGTAGTACACACCACCCAGCTTCCAGACGTTGGTGGACTGCTGCGTCAGGCTAAGTTGAAGGCCGTTGTAGTTGGCATTGGAAGCGTTCTTGAATTCGTCTTCCTGGCCAAAACTGCCGCCAAAGCCAGTCGCATCGTTTTGGAGGGTGTTACCGGTCCGCTCATTCAAGAAGCGCTGAGGACTGGCGCTGTTCAGCGTTGCAGGGTCGAAGGGATTGATGTCCACCAATGCCGTCAAGCCGTGGGAAGAACTGCCAACGTACGCCGCACGAGCGACCAATTTGTTGGAAAGTTGATGCTCGATGCTCAAATTGTACTGATACGTGTAGGGCGTGCGGAGATGGGGATCGACGATAGTGGCCCCGGTGTTGAGGCTGGTGAAGGTGCCGAAGGTGTTGAGGAAATTAATGTTGTGATTCAGCGGCTGTCCAAATGGGTCGGGCGAGTTGGTGGAACCAAAGGGATCGCTGAAGAACGTGTAACCCGCAGTGGTTGCCGTGGGCACCTGGGGTTCGTTGATGCCGATATTGGCGGTGGGATTGAAAGGCGCTTGGCCGTTGAACTGGAAATTATCTTCGGCCTTTAGCACGTCGTAGAAGATGCCCCAGCCGCCGCGAACGCTGGTCTTTCCATCATGGAAGGGCTGCCAAGCAAAACCGAAGCGCGGGGCGAAGTTGGTTCTATCCGGGAAGTTGACTCCAGTGGGTGCGCCTTTATCGCCCGGGAAGAGAAGGCCGAGAGGTGCGCCGGGAAATACGGTGGATTGCGGCGCGCCGGGAATGACGGAATAGGTGCGGCCTTCGGTGTCGGATTTCGGCGTGCTGTATTCGTAGCGCAATCCGTACGTCAGGGTCAGATTGCTCTTGACGTGCCATTCGTCCTGACCAAACACGTAGGTGGCTTTGGTGCGAATGTTCGAGGGCGCGGCAGGGGACTGAAAATAGGCGCCGGGAACTCCCAGAAGAAAGTTCGCGAAGGGGTCTCCCGCGGCCAGAGTATTACCGTTTCCGTCCTGACCTGAGAATTGGAATACGCCATTCACTTCAAAGTCGAAGACTTGATTGTCCTGGTAAGCGGAAAAAGAGCCACCGAACTTCATGGAGTGTTTGCCGCGAGTCCAGGAGAGCACGTCCGAATAAGCGAAAGTGTTATCCACCAGGCGAGACGGACCCTGAATGCTGAAGCCAACGGTGGCATTGGGGAAGTCCAACTGGGAAGGGCCAGTGGGATTCTCGGATTTGATCATGATTCCCAGTGCAGTGGACGTGGGCTGATTCACGGCAGGAACAGCTTGCAGGGTGTCGCTGCGCTGGGCGGTCACGCGAAACTCGTTGAGAACGGTGGGCGAAAATGTGCGGATGTAGGCGAAGTTAAAGAAGCGGCTGTAAAGAGTGCTGTTAGATCCATATCCAGGAATTCCGCCGGGGCCGGGGTTCAGTTGAGGGTCATTAATGCGGCCCAAGGTCGCGGTGAAGTGGTCCTTTGAGGAGGCTTCGTAATCAAATTTTCCGGTGATCTCGTCGGGATTGTCAGTGAACGGATTTTGAAAGGAGGCAGAGCCGGTTGCGGCCGTGGGGATCAAGTTTGCTTTGATGTACGCCTGAGCGACGGGATCGATGCTGGACGGATTGATGATACCTTGAGCTGCTAGCGCGGGATTGGGTTGAAAGAAGGGATTTGCCTGCAGAAAGCTGGCAACGGATGCCTGATTCGGCGAGGCGGAGAAATTGCCCTGAAGTTCGGCGGGAGTGGGAAGAGTGGTCGCCGCGCCGACCTCTTGTTCGCTTTCTTGCTGCTTTTGATAAGCGAAGAAGAAAAACAGTTTATCTTTTTTAATGGGACCGCCGACTGTTCCGCCGTACTGGTTGCGGTGAAGAACTTGACGCGGATCTCCGTTCAAATTGCTAAAGAAATTGTTGGCGTCAAAGGCGGTATTGCGGACGAAATCATAGGCGCTGCCGTGAATGGCGTTGGTCCCCGATTTGGTAACTTCGGTGACGATGCCACCGGCGCTGCGACCATACTCGGCGGTGAAGTTGCTGGTGAGGACGCGAAATTCCTGGATGGAGTCGGGATTGGGATTGTAGACGACGCCGTTGTCGAGCAGGTCGTTGTTCAAGCCACCGTCGAGTACAAACGTGTTGGAATCGCTGCGGCCGCCACCGATGCTGAACTGCAGGCCTCCGGTACCGCCGCTTGCGTTTGCGGGATTGTCGGCCGGCAAGACGCCCGGCTGTAACAGCGCGAGATCCAGGGCGTTACGGCCGTTGAGTGGCATGTCCTGAACAGTGCGCTCGGAAACTGTAGATCCTAACGTAGGATTGATGGTTTCCACGGTGCCTGCATCGGATTCTACGGTCACCGTCTCGGTGGACGAACCCACTTCGAGTTTGACGTCGATTTTCAGCGTCTGATTGATCTCCAACTTACTCTGCTCGGTCGTTAGCGATCTAAATCCCTGGTGTTGCACGGCTACGGTGTAGTAGCCGACGGGCAAAGCGAGAACCTGATAGAAGCCTGTCGAATCGGAAGTCGCCTCGCGCGAAATGTGCGTCGCGACGTTCGTGACGGTGACATGGGCATCGGCGATGACGGCGCCGCTCGGATCATAAACGATGCCGGTGACGCGGCCGGTGGCATCCTGGGCAGAAATTGTCCGACTGCAAAAGAAGCCAACTGTAATGAGCAATAAAAAACTGATAAGAGCTTTATTCAACCGATTCAAGGCGCCCCTCCCAAGTGATAGAACTCCGCACGGGACGAAATAAATTCAGCCCGTGATAGCAGAGAAGGATGCAATCGGAATGCCGGAAGTAAGCACAAGAAAACAAAGAAGTTTTTTGGCGAGTCCTGAAAAACAAAATCCGGGTTATCGGATATTTATAAATAAATATGGAGATTTTTCGATTTTGCTCTTCCTGGATGGTACGAAACTTCCATTTTTGAATGCGGTTGCACACATCCCTGAAGGTGGAGACCGAAAGCCGCGATGAGGTGGGAGCTGGAGGAACTAAAGGAAGTAAAGGAACAAAAGGAAGTAAAGGAAGTAAAGGAAGTAAAGGATTAAAGAGCCGCCGAACTGTGGTTTCCTTTGTTCCTGCGAGCGTGAGGCAATTTACAACTTTGCGCTGTGGGATGGCGGTGGAGCAGCATCAATGCGAGAGCGCTGAGATGGAGTCGCGAAGTACGCGATGATGAAGAGGAGGCCGAGGAGGGTATCAGTGGCGGCGAAGACTAGATCGGTCGGCTGCGTGCGTCTTTGCACCACCAGCGCGACGATGGCGATCGCGTAGGTGGCTTTTTCGAGGATAGAAGGAATCATCAGCGGCCGGTAGCGGGCCGGATCGGTGGCGATGAAGCAAAAGGCGACTTGCCATGCTAGGGCGCATCCTACGAAGCCGTAGAAAAAGCCGGGATGCGTGATGGGTGGCGGGTCTTTCTGGGCAATGTAGTCGAACATAAAGTAGAGCGGCGTGATGATCAGCAGTCCCCAGATGCCGGCAATCCAAAAGACAATTTTCGCAAATTTCATGCGTTCCTCCGAATGCCGCTTGTCGGAGGGATTTTATAGGAGGAGCGGGGGCTGGGGAACACTCTTTGAAACTTACCTTCGATTTTTAACCTGGAGGAAGTGATATCCTTCGCGCTGCGGTTGAGGAGATTTGCCCAATGGCGACATTTCGCGGAACTGGGAATTTTTTTGTGCGACTCGCAGCGTGTTTCGCGTTCGTCTTGACGGCTTTCGCGGGGGCGTTTGTTGTGCGCGCGCAGACACCTTCGCCCGCGCTGCTCGTGCTTGACAAAGGCGACGAGCAGCTGGCCATCGTCGATCCGGCGAGCCTGAAAATCGTGGGGCGGGTGCCTTCTGGCGGGGCTCCGCACGAGATCGTTGCGTCGGACGACGCGAAATTCGCGTACATTTCCAACTACGCGAGCGAGCGCGGCATGCTGAAAACGATTTCTGTAGTGGATCTGGAGGCACAGAGGGTATTGACGCCGGTGGATTTGGGCGCTTTGCGTGCTCCGCACGGCCTGGCGTTTGCGGATGGGAAGGTTTATTTCACGGCGGAGCAGAACAAAGTGATTGGACGATACGATCCCGCGAGCAATCAGGTGGATTGGATTCTCGGGACGGGGCAGAACGTTACGCACATGATTGTGCTCTCCAAAGATTTCAAGACGATCTTTACCTCGAATATCGGTTCCGACTCGATCTGCGTGATTGAGCCGGGAGGCGGGCGGAGCGGGTGGAGTGTGACGCCAGTTCCAGTTGGCAAGGGGCCGGAGGGACTCGATCTTTCGCCAGATGGCAGGGAAGTGTGGGCGGCGAATTCCGGCGACGGGACGGTTTCGGTCATCGAGGTGGCGTCGAAGAAGGTGGTCGCGATGATCGACTTGAAAACGAAACATACGAACCGGCTTAAGTTCACGCCGGACGGGAAGATGGTGCTGATTTCCGACGATGGAGGCGGTGAGTTGGTGGCCGTGGATACCGCCACCAGGAAAGAGCGCAAGCGAATCAAGGTGGGCCAGGGACCTGAGGGCACGCTGATCCAGCCTGACGGGACAAGAGCTTACGTTGCGCTAAGTCGCGACAATGCTGTGGCCGTGATCGACCTGAAGACGCTGGAAGTGACGGGCAAAATCGCGACGGGCAAGGATCCGGATGGCCTGGCGTGGACACAGCGCAAATAGCTTACTGAACGAGGCTCAGTCAATCCTGCTGTCCAAATTTTGAGCGGGCGGCTTCGATCAGCCACGCCTTCAACACCATCAAACAGTAAGAATAAGGCGAAAGTAGGGGAGAAAACGACCGGCTGGGGCGTCTAGGGGTGGCAGCTACGCACGCCTCGTGAAACAAAAGGACTTGCGTACTATTAAAGTACACCGCGTTTCTGCCGATGATGAGCAAGTATGCCGACCCTTTACTTCTGCCAGCCACACGCGAAAAATCAGGGAATGCTGCGAGCAGTGCTTTCCGTGAATGAATGCGAAAAGGTGGTCAGCAAGCATAGAGCGACGTTCTTTGGCGAAGTATTTCCGAGCCTTAGCGAAAACGGGACCGAGGCAGGCGATTTTGCCGTTTTGCGGTTCGCCGCCGAAGAGAAGGACGAGAAGTGGCGGCCTGGGTACTACCGGCTGGACTCGGACCTGGGGGAACTCAACGACGTCCTTCGCGATCTTCAGCGATAACTCCAGACTTTCCTGTGACAATTCAGAATTCCTGCCGCGAAGAATCCCTGATAACGGCTTGGTGTCTATTGCGAAAAGCGACGAACGCTGAAGGCGATGGGCAAGCCGATAACAACCATATGCACGCCCAGTCCCAGGAGCAGGTCATGAAGTGTGTAAGGACCCTTTGCGTGGAGCGCCGAGAGCGGGAGAACGACGAGACTCATTACGAGTTCAACGCCGGCGCCGTAAGCCAGTGTCTGCGCGTTTAGGGACGCACAGGCCTACCCAAGCGCGGAACCGGCGACAAAACTATTACATACTTCGCGTCCAGTCCCGAACAGATTTGCGATAAGCTGCCAGGGGTGATGGTATTGTAGTGCCTGCCCATCATGATCGGCTCACCAGGCATTCACGCATTCAATTAAGCAGATCGCCGGAGAAATCATGGAACTAGTCGCTACACAAGAAGCACGGCCGTGGGAACGCCCGTTCTGGAAGCCCGTGCATGGCAAGGAAGGCGTGTTTGCTTACCTTGTTTTGATTCACGCGCTGGCGGTCGTTGGATTGATCCTTTTCCCGATCCCAAGCTGGAAAGTTCTTGGG
>DASXMM010000298.1:0-5064 GCA_036495665.1 Candidatus Acidiferrum sp.
GGTGAGACATGAGGCTCCTTGGGAGTTAATGCGAACCAAAATTCTATGCGATGCGGATGCGAGGTTACAAGGCGAGAGCGAAAGAAACAAGGAGAGATGCAAAGGCGCGAAGCCGCTGGATTGCTGGGAAAGGGATTGCGCAATCGGTCATTCCGCGGGCGGGAGAATCTCGTGCCGCCAGGTGAGCTTGGCTGTTTTTTGGAGCATGGCGGAGACGGAGCAGTATTTTTGTTCGCTGAGTTCGATGGCGCGCTTTACCGCGGCTTCGTCAAGTGTGCCGCGCAAGCGATACAGAACTTCCAGCTTCGTCCAGACCTTCGGCGGCTCTGCGGCACGTTCACCGGAACAGATCACTTCGAGCGATTCGAGTTTTTGACGTTTTTTCTTGAGGATGCTGACCACGTCGGTCGCGGTGCATGCGCCGAGGGCCATAAGTAAAAGCTCCATCGGCCCGGGCGCTTTGTTGGAAGCGCGGTCGGAATCAATCGCCATGGCGTGCCCCGACGGACTTGTGGCCACGAATGTTTCTTCCCCGATCCACTGGATGGATGCTGCTTGCATTTCGCCTCCCGGAAGCTTCCGCGTGCAACACGGCATGAACATAAAAAGGATAACAGAGCGCGATACCATCTGGGTTTGGATCGGGCGCATGCCGGGCATGAATGTTCGTATGCTTGGAATGAGGTTAGGATAAGTGCCCTGGCAGGCAGGCAGACGAGACGGAGGGAACTTATGCGACTAAGCAACGACCGGGCGATGAAGTGGGCGGGAATCGGAGTTTTTCTAGTGATGGCGGTGATGCTCGGAGCCGGACGGCACCGCGTCCATGCGGCGCAAAGCGCGGCGGCGAGTGAGGCAAGCGCGCCGCCATTCGTGATCGAGTACTACTACAAGACGAAGTGGGGACACGCGGACGAATTCCTCGTGCTCTTCAAGAAGAATCACTACCCAGTGCTGAAAAAAGAGATGGAGCTAGGACGCATTCTAAGAGTAAGCATGACCGGTCCGCGCTACCACACGACCGAGGACGGGCGTTGGGACTTCCGCGTGACGATCGTCTTCAAAAACGCGGCGATCGCGAATGATAATTTCGACAGCGCGGCGCTGACGAAGCAGCTCTACCCGGATCAGGAATCGTATAAAAAGGAAGAACAGCGGCGATTCGAGATTCTTGACGCCCACTGGGATTTGCCGATCAAAGAGTTGGAGCTCGATGGACGATGAGAAGAGATTTATAAGAGCTTAACTGGCAACAGGCGAGCAGCTGACCAACCGAGCGCCGCGAGAGTTCCGATCTGGACCAGTCGAGGGTAACCCGAACACTTTAAGTCCCTTCCTTCGAGGTCCCGCTAGGTTTTATCGACGAGCTTTTTCTCCGCTACGGGCGGCACGCCAGAGGCTTTCCTTAGCGGCAATCTTGCTGGGGGCGAGTGCGGCGTAGGGGCCTTCGCATCGGGGCCGCGCGGCGACCAATCGGACGGCGGAAAAGCGATCTGCCAGAAGCGCGGATTAGGAACTTCAAATTCGACGCCCACTTGCCGCTTTCCCAGCTCGTCCGACCCAAGTGTAACGGCGCGGCAGACAAGCTCTTCCAACGTTTTTTTGTTTTTAATGATGAGACGCTGGCCGACCTCAACCGCCAACGCCAATTGGATGAGCGCGCCATGCGCACTCACGATCAGCGTGTTGGTTTCTTCCGGAGCCACATTCGTTCCCGGTCCTTCCCTAAGCACAATGATGGGCAACCGGAGGCATACACGCTGGCTTCTGCGCAGTTGCGACATTCTGTTGCCAGACTGAGGATCGATAGGATTTATGGCCACAGTTTCAGCTCATATAGGAGCACTTTAGGGACCACACTTCGCGAGTCGCTTGTTCCAAAATGGGACTGAAGGTCGCGCGAACCTTCGAGTCTTGAGTACGCAATACGTGTGCTAGGAGTTGCGCGGCGCGCTGGTGGCGACTTCAATGATCGGATTCGGAAGCTGCCGCATCGTGCGGACGAAGACCTGGACGATCGCTCCATCAAACTGCGCGTTGGCGCAACGTTCGAGTTCGGCGAGGGCTTCGTTCGAACTTCGGCCCTTCTTGTATGTGCGGTCGCTGGTGATGGTGTCGTATGCGTCGGCGACGGCGATGATGCGCGCGCCGAGAGGGATGCCTTCACCGGAGAGCGCTTCGGGATAGCCTGAGCCATCGAAAAATTCGTGGTGATGAAGAACCATTTCACGAATGCGCGCGAGCGGCGCGAGCGGATCGAGAATCTTGGCGCCAAATCTTACATGCGACTTCATGGTTTCCCACTCTTCGGGATTGAGCGGACCACTCTTGTTCAAGATCGTTTCCGGGATGGCGACTTTGCCGATATCGTGGAGCACGCCGCCCAGGCGAATCTCCTCGATCTCTGCGTCATTCATGTTGAGAGACTCCGCGATGAGGGCGGCATACGCGGAAACTTTTTGCGAGTGCCCCTGCGTGTAGTGGTCCTTCGCGTCGATGGCGAACGCAAGCGAGGTAACGGTGTCGAGGACGGCCTGAGGCAGGCCCTCTGGACCGCGCGTGGTCGAGGACACGATGGACTTGGCGTTGGGAACTTCCGTCGATGCAAGTGACTCCGTGAATTGTTTTAAGCGCGAGTAAATTTCTTCGAAAGCTTCGGGGCCTGTCGCAAAAAGCCGCTTGAGAGTGACGCCAAGATAGGCCTCGAGGACGTCGCGCTTCCACTTCTTTGCTTCGTTCGGATCGAAATGATCGGCCGTCGAGACGGCGTTTCCTCCCTGATGTTTCGACAAATACATCGAGGCGTCAGCCACCTGGATAAGTTCCTGCGGCGATGAGCCGTGCAGCGGGTAGCAGGCGATACCAAAGCTGGCGCTGATGTTTTTCTCGCGCAGGAGCGGATCGGCGGAAACCCAGCCGCGAAGCTTCGTGGCCAACTGGCGCGCGTGCTCCATGTTGGTTTCCGGCATCAGAATCACGAATTCATCGCCACCATAGCGCGCGACGACGTCGGAGCGGCGGCAATTCGTTTCCAGGATGTGGCCGACGCGCTGAAGAACGAGATCGCCTTCCAAATGCCCGTAGAAGTCGTTGACGAATTTGAAGCGGTCGAGGTCCATCAAAACAAGCGCGAAAGCGCGGCCCGCACGCGTGGAACGCTTCCACTCGGCGGAAAGAGCTTCCATGAAAAAGCGATGTGTTTTGACGCCGGTGAGGCCGTCGGTGATGGCTTGCTCCTGCGCTTTCTGGAACGAGAGGGCGTTGTGGAGCGCTCCGGCAATGAGGTCGGCAAGCGTGCGGAGAAGCAGGACCTCTTCCTCGGAGAATTCGACGGGGAAAGAAGATTCGACGTAGAGCACGCCGTGGAGTTGCTCGGCGTAAAACACGGGCAAAGCGATAGCGGAGGCGGAATCGGGCAAGAGCGGCTTGTTAGTGCTGGTGGACTCGCCGGAAGGGGAAGACTGGTAGTCCGCCAATTGACCGGTGCGCGCCACGTGGCCGATGAGGCCGCTGCCAAGCGGTACCCGCCGGCTGAGGGCGCCGCGGCGAGCGCCTGCTTCCGCTTGCACGACGAGTTCCCGCGTCGAATATTCCAGCACGCTGATTCCGATGTGATCGTACGTCAGTCCCGCTTCGAGCTGCTCGGCGATCTTGGCGAGCATTTCATCGGGATTCAGCGTCGCGATGGCATTGCGGGAGATGGTGTTCAGCAGCGACAGATGGCGCGCCTTGGTGCGCTCTTCGCTGAAGAGCCGCGCGTTCTCAATGGCGATGCTCGCCTCGCTGGCGAGCACGCGCATCAGTTCGAGATGCCCTTCATCAAACGTACGCTCGTGTTCCGAAAAAACGGCCATGACGCCGATGGCATGGTCATAAGCAACGAGCGGGACACCGCAAAAGCAGCCATGTTGCAGAATAGGCTCGACGCCGAGTTTCTTGGCTTCGGCAACGTAGTTCTCGCGAATCAGCACAGGCTGCCGCGTGCGGATGATGTACTCGGTGACGTAGTTGCCGGCCGGCCGGCTCCGTGATGGCCTGATCTCGCCGCCAGTCACTTCGATGTCAAACTGCATTTCATCGCGCATCGGGTTGAGCGAGCCAATATAAAAATTCTCGACGTCAAACAGGCGGCGCAGCTCCTCCCACACTTTGCGGAGCAGATCTTCCTTGTTGAGCGTCGAGCTCAGCGCGCGGCCAATCTCATTGAGGACGTGCAGCTCTTCGGAGCGGCGGGAGGTCTGCTGGATGAGGTAGCTGTTCTCGACGGCCATGCCGATCTGGTGGCCGAGCGCGAGAAGCAGGCGGTATTCGGCGGGTGTGAAGCGGCGAGAGTCGGGCGTGCCCAGGAGGAGCACGCCAAAGGCCTGTTCCTTAGCCTGAAGGCTGATCGCCACGATGCTGCGAAGACCTTGCGCGAGCGCGAGCTGGCGAAACCGGCGAATCGGTTCTTCGCGCTCGAGCGCGGCGACGGTATCGTCATTGCGAAGATCGCGGAATCCAAGCAGTCCGCCAAGACGCGAGACGAGGCCAACGAGATAATCATCCAGCCCCTGTTCCTGCGCCGTGCGGCAAAAATTCTCGCTCAACCCGACGGCAACGACCGACGTCGGTCCCTGGGGATCGCCATGATGCAGAAAGAGCGCTCCGGCAGGAAGTCGCACAACGCCCAGCACGCGGTCCAGCGCCTGAGAAAGCATGCGCTGAATTTCGCCGCCCACAAAACTGGAAGTGGCCAGGTTAAGGTTCGAGAGCGCCAGCATGTTGCGTTCTACGCTCCGCTTTTCTTCTTCGTAAAGCGCCATGACCATCAGCATGGCGACGAACGCGGAGGGCACGGCGGCAGCGGTTTGGAAGCTGGTGTCGCGGAAAAATGGAGCGGCGCGGAAGAACGAGAAAATTACGCCAACCGCGGCCCATACCACAAAAGAAACCGCCAGCAGCCAGTCGGCGAGCGTCTCCTGGCGCCGGCTTTCCAGCCAGAAGATATAAGCCACAGCCAGAAATATCGCCGCGGCGGGTAGAATCACAGGAAAGTTGAACCAGCGCAGCGCGACGGCGCCGGTC
>DASXMM010000299.1:0-9942 GCA_036495665.1 Candidatus Acidiferrum sp.
GTGGTGCAATCGCAGGAACTCGTCGCGAGCGCTCACGAGCAATATATTTCCAGTCTATACAGCTACAATTTTGCAAAAATCTCACTGGCTCGTGCTCTCGGCATCGCCGAATCCGCCGTTAAGCAATATTTCAAGGCCCAATAATGATGGCAGAAGCGAACGTTCCCAGCTCGTCGCCTGACGCAGGTCAGGATTCCTCGATGTATCCCTCGCCTCTGCGCAGTTCTGCCGGGGCCGTGCGGCAAACCAACGCTCAAAAACGCCGCCGCAGAGTCTTCGTTGCCGCCGCTGTTTTGGTTGCGGTCGTAGCCGGGTTTTTTCTATGGCGCTATCTCAGCAGCTACGAATCCACGGATGATGCGCAGGCCGACGTTCACTTGTACCCCGTTAGCGCCCGTGTTTCCGGGTACGTCATCAAGGTCAATGTGGGCGACAACGAATGGGTAAAACGGGGAACCGTTCTGGTGGAAATCGATCCCAAAGATTATGAAGTGGCCGTCGCGCAGGCGCAGGCGAACCTTGCGAGCGCCGAAGCCACCGCAAAATCGCTGAACGTCACCGTTCCCATCACGTCCATCACAACCGGCAGTCAACTAAAATCCACGTCATCCGACATCGTGAATGCGCAGGCGGGAATCATAGCCGCGCAACGCCAACTGACCGCCGCTCACGCCCAGACGCAAGCCGCCGAAGCCAACGACGTTAAAGCGCAGGACGATCTTCACCGCTACAAGCTTCTCGTTGATAAGCGCGAAGTTGCCGTGCAGGTTTACGATCAAGCGCTCGCGGCCGCGAAGTCGAGCACCGCGTCCGTCGAAGCTGCGCGCGCGAACGAGTCGGCGGCGCAACAGTTCGTGGAGCAGGCCCAGAGCCGACTGGTGCAGGCCGACGCCAACCATCAATCCGCTGAAAGCGCGCCGCAGCAGGTTTCGTCGTCAAAATCTCGGGCCATCGCGGCGATTGCCGACGTGGAAGAAAAACGCGCTCTTCTGGAACAAGCCCAACTCAATCTCGGATACACAAGAATCATCGCCCCGGTCGACGGCGAGGTGAATAAGACGGTGGTCGTTGGAATGAACGTCGCGCAGGGTCAACAACTTCTCACCGTGGTTCCTCTCGAGGAGGTGTGGATCACCGCCAATTTCAAAGAAACGCAACTCAGACACATGCGCGTCGGGCAGCGCGCGGAAATCTCGGTCGATTCGACGGGGAAAAAACTCAAAGGGCATGTCGACAGCATCGCGGGCGCGACGGGGCCGCTGTTCAGTCTGCTTCCGCCGGAAAATGCCACCGGCAATTACGTAAAAATCGTGCAAAGAGTTCCGGTAAAAATTGTTCTTGAGCCCGGCGAAAATGCCGATCACCAGCTTCGGCCGGGCATGAATGTTGTCCCTGACGTGTACCTCAAATGAGCGCGGCCGCGGTTACTCTCGAGCAGGACGTCTGGCGTCCCAAATACAACCCGTGGCTGATTGCCGTTGTCGTGGCCATGGCCGCGTTTATGGAAGTGCTGGACACCAGCATCGCCAACGTCGCTCTTCCCTACATGGCAGGCAACCTCGGGGCCAGCAACGACCAAAGCACCTGGGTGCTCACTTCCTATCTCGTTTCCAACGCGATCATTCTGCCGGTCAGCGGCTGGCTGGCCACTACTTTTGGGCGCAAGCGTTTTTTCATGACGTGCTTGGGCATCTTCACCGTTAGTTCCTTGCTCTGCGGCATCGCTCCCAGTCTCGGCACGCTTCTTTTGTTTCGCGTTTTGCAGGGAGCGGGCGGCGGCGGCCTGCAGCCCATGGCGCAGGCGATTCTCGCCGACACCTTTCCGCCTCATCAACGCGGCCTGGCGTTCGCGCTTTACGGCATCACGGCGATCATGGCGCCGACGATCGGCCCCACACTGGGCGGCTGGATCACCTTCAACTATTCCTGGCGGTGGATTTTTTTCATTAATATACCGGTCGGATTGCTGACCTGGTTTCTCGTCCGGCGGTTTGTCGAAGATCCCCCGTATCTGTCCAAACTGAAATCCGCCGGCCTCAAGCTGGACTACATCGGCATCGCACTGCTCACTCTGGGTATCGGCGCCCTGCAAGTTCTTCTCGACAGAGGCCAGGAGGACGATTGGTTCGGGTCGCAATTCATCACTACGCTGGTGGTCATTTCGGCAGTTTGCCTGATCGCTCTGGTGATCTGGGAGTTGTACAGCAAAGCGCCCATTATTGACATGCGAATGTTCAAGAATTTCAACTTCGCTGGCGCGTGTTTGATGCTGTTCATGCTGGGCATCATGCTGTTCAGCAGCCTCGTTCTCATGCCGCAGTTCCTACAGACGCTCCTGGGCTATACCTCGGAGCTGGCCGGGTTCGCGCTTTCCGCCGGGGGCCTTGTCCTACTTTTTGAGATGCCCATCATGGGTAAACTCACCACCAAGGTGCAGGCACGTCACCTGATTGCCAGCGGCTGGATCTTGCTGGCCTGCGCCATGTTCTATTCCACGAAGCGAATTGACCTGCTGATCAGTTTCAACTCCGCCGTTTGGCTCCGCATCACCCAGGTGATCGGCCTTGGCTTTCTTTTCACTCCTATCACGCTCGTCGCCTACATCGGCGTGGCGCCGGAAAAAAATAACGCCGTCGCCGGCATCGCCAACTTCATGCGCAATATGGGCAGCAGCGTCGGCACGTCCATGGTCACCACCCTTGTTGCGCGCCGATCGCAATTTCATCAACAGATTTTGGTCGATTACGCCCGGCCCGATAATCCCAATTTCCAAAACACCTTCAACGGACTTTCCAAGACTCTCGCCCAGTCCGGCCTCGGCGCGAATGAAGCCCGTATGCAGGCCTATGCAAGAATCTATGCGAACTTGCAAGCCCACGCGGCCAGCCTCGCCTACATAGACATCTTCATGGTGCTTGCTGTGGGTGCAACCATCATGTTCTTTCTGTCGTTCCTCTTAAAGAAAAACGACCCCGGGGGCGGCCACGTGGTCGTGGAATGAGCGAGTGGCCAACTGGATTGGTTCGCTTAAATCGCCCGCGATGAGGAGCGGCGTCTGCTAAAGTGTTATAAAATGAGCAAAAGGCGCTAAAAGAAGATTGGCTTCGAGGTCGCGATGATCAGAATCATCACCATCGAGCGCGAGTACGGCAGCGGTGCCGTGGAAATCGCGGAACTCCTCGCCAAGGAATTAGGCTGGAAGCTCTGGGACAAGGACCTTACCGAAGAGATCGCGCGGCTGGCGAATTGCCCGAAAAACATCGTCGCGGATCGCGAGGAACGCACCGATCCGTTGTATTACCGCCTCTTCAAATCTTTCCTGCGCGGCAGCTATGAGGGTAGCCTCAACGCCCACAAACTGAATGTTGTCGACAGCGAGAGCATACTGAAACTAACCGAGCGCGTTGTCTGCCAAGCGGCGAAAACCGGCAATTCCGTGATCGTCGGCAGAGGATCGCACCATTTTCTCCGCAACCGCGCGGACACTTTGCGGGTTTTTCTGTTCGCGCCTCGCGAAGATAAAATCCGGCGTCTCATGGCCCGCGGCAAAACCGAGAAAGAAGCTGAGCAACTCGTTGATTCCGTCGACCATGAGCGCACCGATTTTATCCGCAAATTTTTCCGGGTTGAATGGCCCGATCACCCCGTCTTCCACACCATGATCAACACGCACATTGGTGATGCCCAAGTCGTCCAAGCGATCATCGACTTCAAGAAGCGGTTGGACGCGCAAGTCCCCGCCGAAGCAGTGACGCGCTAGCAGTCAAGCGGCTACATATAAAATTATGGCCGTGTCTCAGGTTGAGGACGAGCGGAGCGTTTTCCAACCCGGGCGGATTGCTTCCGGTTTGCCCGTCACTCGGCAATCGCCAAGGTTTCTGGCCGCCCTCGTCCAATTCGCTGATAGACTTGGCACGATTTTGCGGAGGTCGCTATGAGAGGTATCTCGCGTGCGGTCGCCCTGCTGCTCATCTGTCAGCCGCTCTTGCCGTTGGCCCAGAATCCAGCCGGCCCAGTGCCCACAACCGATCAGAACTCGATTCTGAATCTCTACGACGCCTTCGGCTACCAGAAGCGAGGCACGGTTCTCGACTGGGGTTTTTCGGCGCTTGTCCGGTACAACGGCAAGACCATTCTTTTTGATACCGGCAACAGCGCCGATGGCTTCGAGCACAACGTCAAGGCGCTGGGAGTGGATCTGAAGCAGGTGGATATCGCCGTGCTGTCGCACCGTCACTATGACCACATCTCGGGCTTCGACTACATGCTAAGAGTCAAGCCCACGGTGAAAGTGTATCTGCCCGCAGATCCTGCGTTGGGCGCGCCAATGCGCTTCACATTCTCCCATGACACGAAGGAGTCCTTGGCTGGCCTGCCACCCGAACAGTTGTATTTCGGTGGCGGCGTCAATTCGATCGACTACAAGCCCGGTGATCGCTTTCACGGGGCCAACGCCGAGTTTGTGGCGGCGAGCCGCGAGGTCGCTTCCGGCGTCTACCTCATCGTCACGCGCTCGGTCATGACGGGAGATTTCAGCGCCTATCCGCCGAATGAGCCCGGACATCCCGACCTCGCCGGTTTTCCGGAACTGTCGCTGGCGCTGAAGACGGAAAAAGGCGTGGTTCTGATCACCGGCTGCTCGCACAGCACGGTCGAAGCGATTATCCGTGCGACGAAACAATATATTGGCAGCAACATTGAACTAGTCGAAGGCGGATTCCACCTGTTTCCATACGACAGCGACTATATTTCCAAGGTCGCGCGGCAGATAAAGGACGAGCTTGGCGTTCGACGTGTAGCTCCCGCCCATTGCACCGGCAACCTGGCCTTCAAGATTCTCCGCGATGTCTACGGAGAGAACTACAACTACGCTGGCGTGGAATCCGAGGTGATGTTCCCGCACTGATGTTGCAATCTTTCTGGTGCCCGCCCGGCCAACTTCCGGTTTGTCGGCAAGCCGGAAGCTAACGTTCGCCGCCACCTGGATGGGATAGCCGGTACTCGTCGAAGTGTGCCAGCTACCTGGGTCACGGGGCACCCTGAGTTAACGCAAGACACTAGTTTCGGATTGCGAACGACTTGTGCTGTGAGCGCGTGCCACAGAAGCTTGTTTCGCTATTGCTAAAAATTATTCACGGGCAATCAACAGCGCCGACACAAAGACGTAATGCGCGAGGGCTATCTACGTAGGCCCTGCCTCACGTTTACTTCAAGGAGAGAAAGAGATATGTCCCAAAGCAAATTGAATGGAAGGAAGCCGCAGTTAGGCAAATCGCTATGTGCCACGGCGCTGGCATTTTCGATGCTGGCTTATGTTCCAGCCGGGTACAGCAGCCCGGCTCACGACGGGGATGGTCACGGTTCTGATACGGCCAGCCCGATCAAACATGTGATCATTATTGTTGGCGAGAATCGCAGCTTCGATCATGTTTTCGCGACCTATCAACCTGTAAGAAAGGACGAAAGGGTGTTGAACCTTTTGTCCGAAGGGATCGTCAATTCGGATGGTTCGCCGGGACCGAATTTCGCGAAGGCGCATCAATTCGAGATCGTGTCCGCGCCCAATGGCGGCAAGTTCTTCAGCAGCGCGGATTTGGCGCAAAAGCAGCTCTACGTGACGCTGCCGCCGCCCGATGTGGCGGGCGTCGGCCCCGTGTCGCCTTACGCTGGTGTCGCGAGCATCGGCGGCGACCCCGGCCTTGCCCCTGCGGATCAGTTCCTGCTGGCCACCGGGGGAACGGGTTTGAGTTTTACGGAGGGTCCCGATACCCGCATCACGAATGTTAACAACCTGCCGCCCGGTCCGGTTCAACTGACGGGCCCCACGATGCCGTTCGACGCGTTCACCGGCGACACGATCCATCAATACTTCCAGATGGTGCAGCAGGTGGATTGCGCGATTGACGCGGAACACGTAACGAAGGACAACCCGACAGGTTGTCTCCATGATTTGCAGTCGGCGACAACGACGACGTACAGCACGCCGCCGGGAGGCACGCCGCACGACACGGGGCAAACCATGGAATTCTTCAACATGCAGAACGGGGATGCGCCTCTCTTTAAATCCCTCGCTGACAAGTACACGATGAGCGACAACTATCACCAGCCCGTGCTCGGCGGTACGGGTCCGGACAGCCAGCCTCTTGGTTTTGCCGATCAGGTGTTCTTCAGCGATGGCAAGGGCAACGCGGCCACACCGGCGGCGAAAAATATCTACAATCCCGATCCGGTGGCTGGAACGCTCAACCTCTATACGAATCGGGCACAATGGTTCAATTGTAACGACACGACCCAGCCCGGGATCGCTGCGATCACGAATTATCTGAATGCGCTGCCCTACACGGTGGAGACGAAGTGCGGACCGGGTCAATATTGGCAGGCGGTCAACGTCAACCCGGCATTTACGCCGCAAGGAACGGTGCAGAGCGGTCTCGTCGTTCCGCCCACAAACCAACAGAGCATCGGCGATGTTCTCAGCGCCCACAACATTTCCTGGAAATATTATGGTGGTGGGTTCAATGTCTCTGGAACGGGTACCCCGCTCGACGGGACCTACTGCAATATCTGCAACCCGTTCGAGTATGAAGCGACCTATCCGAGCATGGTGGCCGATCACATGGGGGACGTGACCGACCTTTTCACTGACCTCAAAAACGGCACCCTTCCGGCGGTCTCGTACGTGAAGCCAGACGGACTGATGGACGGCCATCCAGCCTCCTCGAAGTGGATACTCTTCGAGGCCTTCGCCAAGAACATCATCGAACTCGCGCAGAGCAACCCGAAGCTATGGGCGGAGACCGCGATCTTCGTCACTGTAGACGAAGGCGGCGGCTTCTATGATTCAGGCTTCATCCAGCCGGTGGACTTTTTCGGAACTGGGCCGCGCATTCCGATGATCGCCGTTTCGCCGTACTCAACGGGTGGCCATGTCAGCCACGTTTATACGGAGCATTCATCGTTCGTGAAGTTCGTCGAGCGGAATTGGAAGCTCAAAACCACACTGAGCGACCGCAGCCGCGATAATCTGCCGAATCCGGATCAGGGCGGTGAGCACTCCTACGTGCCGCGCAACATGCCGGCCATTGGGGACCTGTTCGATTTGTTTGACTTCGATCATGGGGAGGATGGCGGAGGGCGGTAAGCCAGACTGATTAAAAGCAGAGACGTTTGAGTTGCTTCATTGAAACGGCTGGGCGCGTTCTGCGCCTGGCCGTTTTGTTTTGGGGTGTAGAAGAGGGAGACTTTCTTGCTGGACGGCGCGGGGGCATAATCGGGCTGCGAGGACGGTCGCATCGAAGGACGGTCGCTTCATGGCGAAGAAGAGCGCTGGTGTGTTGTTGTATCGCGGCGAAGGCAATGCGGTTGAAGTGTTTTTGGTTCATCCGGGCGGACCTTTTTGGGCGAAAAAAGATGATGGCGCGTGGTCGATTCCCAAGGGGGAATTCACGGACGGGGAAGAACCGGTGGAAGCGGCTAAACGCGAGTTTCGAGAGGAAACGGGCTTTGGAGTTGAGGGTGCTTTCGAGGCGCTTGAGCCGGTCAGGCAGCCTAGTGGAAAAATTGTGTATGCGTGGTCTGTAAAGGGCGATGTGGATGCCTCCGCGATTCACAGCAATACGTTCTCGATGGAGTGGCCGCCGGGTTCGGGGAAAATGCAGGAGTTTCCCGAGGTGGATCGAGGTGGCTGGTTTGATTTGGCGCTGGCGCGGAGAAAAATTCTGAAGGGCCAGCTGCCGGTGCTGGAACAATTTCAACGGAAGCTGGGGATTCCGGGGAGTTAAAACTGTGAGGAAGGAAACAGGCTGAAAGCCTGTCCCACCTCGATAGGGCGATGGCGAACGATGTGGGTTCAGCTGATTGCGACGACACGATTCAGGAAAGAGACGAAATATTTCCAGACGAGGTAGTACGCGATGAGAGCGATCGGCGCGAGGATGGGAAAAAGTGCGTCGCGAAATTGGGAATATGAAAATCGAGGGCGTGCGTCAACAAGATGCCGAGCGGTCCGAGCAGAAAGGGCAGCAACGCACCGTGGAAGCCAATCGAAAGATGGGTGCGCGAGTGCGATGCGATGAAGAGAATGTTCCAGAGGCCCCAGAGGGGAGGAACCACGGCCATCGGGAAAATCATCACGCGCTCGAGGGGTAGCGGAAAGTCATAGACGTAGCGCGCGATGCAGAAGGCTGTTACGGCAATTGGAAGAACGATCGTGGGAATGACGATGCCGGCCATGTATGCGCGTAGATAGGTGTGTTGATTCATGAAAACCTCCTGATTCACAAGTGATAGAGCAATGCCGGAATGGCTCCGGGGAAAAGGAGAAGGAGCGCGCCGAGAATCGCGGCGAGCACCCAGTCAAACCAAGGAATATTGTGGGTGGGGAGCGGCTGCTCGTGGAGTTTGCTTAGCATTTGCGGCCAGAGGTCGCGGCGGAGCTCAGGCATCTGCACGGGCGGGACCGCTTGCTGGAGGAGCTCTTTAATTTCGTTTTTTATCTTTTCGTTGTGCATTTCTTCGTGGCTCATTTCGTGGCGACCTCTGCCCTAAGGAAATTGAGTTTTTTTCGCAGCATTCGAACGGCGCGGAAGACTCGGACTTTTACGAGCGATTCGGGAATTCCGGCGGCCTGGGCGATATCGGCGTAACTTTCTTCTTCTACGAGGGCCAGGGTAGCGACTAGCCGGTATTTTGCGGGAAGCTGATGAAAAGCTGTGTTGATGCTGCCGCGAGTTTCGCGGCTGACGACGGCATCCGGGTTTGCGGCGCAAGGGAGATTCTCGGGAAGACCGACTTCCTGGCGGGTGTGCCGCAGATGGTCGAGCGCTGCGTTGGTGGCGATTCTGCGCGCCCACGCGCGGAAGTTGCCGTGGGGTTTGAAGCGGGCTCGATGTTTGTAAATGCGCCAGAAAGTTCCACCGTCAGGTCCTCGGCGATGCCGGTGTCTCGCACGATGCGAACGATCCAGGCATAGACTTCCCTTTGGTGCAGCCGGAACAGTGCTTCGAACGCGTCCAGGTCGCCCGCCGCGAAGCGTTGTAGCAGTTCCATCAGGTCTCTCTATGCCTACTTACTGGTTGGCGCGAGCCCAGGTTACAAATAGTTTTGGCCTTTATAGCAATGTCGCCGGACGGCGACAATCGGGGGATGTCGTCGAACTCCGACATTGTTGGATGTGCATTGGTGGCGACATGAAGGCTGGTCGAGAGGCGAGTGGGATCTGCGAGAAAGAAAAAAGGCGCCTCGACTTCGTCGGGGCGCCTTCTTGAAGTATGACAGGTCGAAAACCTCTGCCTGTTAGTTGCTACCCGTTAGTAGATGTCGTATTGCTCCCAGTGGAGGGTAGCGTCGGACTGGATGATGATGTGTTTGTGGCTGGTCTGCTCTAGTTCGTCCATTAGCATGGATTCGCGCGTCTTGAGAGCTTTGGCGATTTCCGGGTGGACGCGGAGCGTTAGGTTGGGGCCTTCGTGTTCGGCGGTGGCCATTTTGCGGGCTTCGGCTTGAATTTCGTAGCAAAGCGTTGGGATCGACTTGACCATGCCCGAGCCAGTGCAGTATGGGCACGGTTGGCAGAGGACGCGCTCGAGGGCTTGTTTGGTGCGTTTGCGGGTGATGCAGACGAGGCCGAACTCGTTGAACGAGAGGGCTTTCGACGGCGCTTTGTCTTGTTCGAGGGACATTTGCAACGCGGAGAGAACCTTTTCGCGATTGCGGCGCTCTTCCATGTCGATGAAGTCGACGACGATGATGCCGCCGAGGTCGCGAAGGCGAATTTGGCGGACGATTTCCTTTACGGCTTCCAGGTTGGTTTTGACGATGGTGTCTTCGAGGCGCGTGGAGCCTTTGCCGACGAATTTGCCGGTGTTGACGTCGATGGCGACGAGGGCTTCGGTGTGGTTGATGACGATGTAGCCGCCGGATTTTAGCCAAACTTTGGCGCGC
>DASXMM010000300.1:0-3756 GCA_036495665.1 Candidatus Acidiferrum sp.
CGCCGCCGCCGCGCGTTCGTCATTCTCAGCCTGCTAGGCGCGGCTCTGATGATCGTTGCCGTTCCATCGCACTGGACAGGCAACCCCGTCGCGTACCTCTGGCTCGTTGGCGCTGAAGTCTTTCTTTTCGCCGGCATCATCTTCGATGAAATCGTTTTCCTTCGCGTCGGCCTCTTCACCGGAATCCTGGTGGGCATCGATCTCCTCGCCTACAACTTCCGCCCGCTGGTCATGCTGCGCGCCAAGTCAGAAGCACTGGCCTCTGAGCCTGGCATTCTCTTCGCGGTTTGCGGCGTAACTCTTTATTTAAATGCGTTGTACTTTGCTTCACGCTGGAAAGTTTCCTTCCGCGCCACTCTCGATCGCCGCTTAGTTGACGTACATTCCTATTTCGCCGCCTTTGCGACCGCCGCCGCCGCTTGGGCACTTTTCTCCGAAGACTGGACCGCTGTCGCCTTCGCCGTTCTCATGCTCGCCCTCGCCGCAATCAATCGCCGCCTCGAATCGCGTCACCTCCAGATTCAATACGCATTGCTCGGCGCTCTCACCCTGTATCGCGTGCTCGCTTTCAATTTGCACATCGACAATTTCTTGTCGATGCACACGCACATTCCCACACGCCTCATCACGCTTCCCATTCTTGGCGCCATCTTTTACTTCACCGCCAAACTCGCCGCCCTCCGCGACGTTCAGGAGCAACGCATCTTCCGCGCTCTCTTCTCCTTCGCCGGCGCTGGCATGTTTGGCCTTCTCATCTGGACGGAAGCGCCCGAAGTCTGGATGGCGACGCTTTTCCTGGCAGCAGGAATCATCCTGGCGCTCGTGGGCCGTCGCTGGAATGTTCCGCACCTCGGCTTTCAGGAACATTTGTTCGCTATCGCCGCTATTGCGCGCACGCTGGATTTCAATTATCACCTCACGACTTACTACGGCAATTTCAGCGTGCGCATCATCACAGTCTCGATCGTCGCCGCCGGCCTCTACGCCATCTCGCGCAAAGCGACCGTTCCCGACGCGCGGTACGCGCTCTCCTGCGCGTACCTGCACACCACGGCCGCTACTTCGCTCCTCGCTCTCTTGATGTGGTACGAATGCGCCGCCGGTTCCGGGTGGCTCGCTGCGTTCTGGGCGCTCTTCGCGTTCGCTCTGGCCGCGGTGGACCGTCGCTTCAAGCTCGACGACTTACGCTGGCAGGCCCACGGTCTCGCGCTGCTCACTGTGATCCGCGCTGTCGGCATCAACATGTACGTCGAGGACACCTGGCATGGCGTTAGCGTGCGGCTTCTCTCGCTCTCCATCGTGGCCATCATTTTCTACGCGATGTCGCCCTTAGTCCGCATGCCCGAGGAGTGGCAGGCTCGCGATTTTCACCACATTTATTCCTGGTCCGCGTCGCTGATTGTTTCACTGCTGCTGTGGCATGAGCTAAAGCCCCTCAGCATCGCCGTCGGCATCGCCGTCTTCGGCTTGGTTCTTTTCGAGTACGGCGTGCTGCGCAGAATCGCGCAATTCCGTTATCAGTCCTACGTCGCTTTCACCGTGGCGTTCATCCGCATTTTCTTTGCGAACCTCGGCGCCGATGAGCCCGGCGTCTTTTGGGGCTCGCGAATGATCACCGTCGCTCCGCTTATCCTCATTTTCTTTTTCGTTTACGCGCAGCTTCCGGTTAAAGAAGAAGGGAGCAGCACGCGTGACCGGCGCTTCCGCTTCGACGCCCTCGTTGCCTATCTGGGAACGGCCACAGTTGCGGCACTTTTCTATTTTCAGTTCGAGCCCGAGTGGGTCGTCACCGCATATGCGGCTCTGGCGTTTGCGTTGTTCGCCGTGGCGTGGTCGCTCGATCGCCCCATTTTCCTGCACCAGGGAATTCTGCTCACGCTCGGGACCCTGGCACGTGGCATCGTCCACAATCTCTTCGGCGGTAGCTATTTTAGCGGCGGCGATTGGCGCGGCCGCTTCTTCGTTGTCGGCTCTGCCGTCGCGATTCTGCTGGCGACGCTGTTCTTCGCATTTTCTCTGCGCGGGCGGTATGCGGTTCCTCCAAATGCCAGCGGCTGGAGGAAAATCGCGTCGGCGCTTGTCGCCCGTCCGGAACAAGTCCAGTTCTTCAGCGCCATTATTCTGCTTACCGTCATGCTCGCTCTTAAAATGAAAGAGAGCATGGTCACCATTTCCTGGGGCATGGAAGGTCTCCTCATCATCGTCCTCGCGCTCGCTGTTCGCGAGCGCAGCTTCCGTCTCACTGGACTCGGCCTGCTATTGCTATGCGTCGCGAAAGTCTTTGCCATTGACGCCTGGCGGCTCGAAGGATTCGACCGTGCGATCACTATTGTCACTGTAGGCGCGGCGGTCACTGCCGTTTCGTTCCTGTACTTCCGCTTCCAGGACAACATCCGGCGATACTTATGAAGCGCGCGGTCATATTCATTATTTTCTTCGCCATCCTCGGAGTTTCCCTCGGCGGCCTTTATTGGAGCCAGCGTCGCGCCAAGTCTCCGCCCGTCTCCGCTAACGCCATCCTTGCTATCGCCGCCGACGCGCAACGCGACGTCACTCGCATCCCCATGCATTTCACGCGGCTCTCGGACGAACAGGAAATCGCCATCGGCCGCGAGCTGGCCACGCGTTACTCCGGCCAGGTGATGAAGCTCACTCCCGAAGAGGAAGCGCTGCAAAAATATGTCCAACGCGTAGGAGGCACCGTCTCCGCGCACGCGCACCGGCATCTCGACTACAACTTTCATCTGATCCCCGACCACAACATGATCAACGCATTCTCGCTTCCCGGCGGTCCTGTCTATATCGGCGAAGGCATGCTCGATCTGATGGAAACCGAAGACGAGCTGGCCAGCATCCTTGGGCACGAAGTCGAGCACATCGATCACTACCACTGCATCGAGCGCGTACAAATCGAAGCCAAGCTAAAAAACTTGGATCTGGACGTCGTCGGGCAACTTCTGCAAATCCCGCTGGAATTCTGGCAGGCTGGCTATCACAAAGACGAGGAATTGGAAGCTGATCGCGAAGGTGTTCGCTTAGCGGTAGAATCCGGCTACTCACCATACGGCGCCGTCAGCATTTTTACGCGCCTCGCCAAGCTCTGCAACGAATTCGTCATCCACGCGCAAAGCCCCGAAGAAGAATTGTCTCAGCTCGCTATCCAAAGCCTGACCGGCTATTTCCGCTCGCACCCGCTGCCCTCCGAGCGCCTTGACCAAATCAACCGCCTCATCGCCGAGCAACACTGGCAAGACCGCACGGCGCAAAAACCATTCCACGTCGAATACGAAGTCCACGACGGTCAGTTTGTGAAATGAGAGAAGGAAAAGAACGGATGGACGGAACGTTAAGGGAGAGAAACGGGTGTGCGACCTCTGAATTATGTGGTTGCTTAAAACAGACCGGGGATTTTCATTCCGGCCATTCCGGGGATTCCGCCGGCTAGATTTTTCATTTGCTTGGCGAGTTCTTCGTCGACGCGGCGGGAGGCTTCGTTCACCGCGGCGCGCACCAAGTCCTGCAGCATTTCCTGGTCTTTGCTGGCGAAAACTTCGGGTTCGATCCGCAGGTCCACGATTTGCTTCTGGCCGTTCATTTTTACCGTAACCATGCCGCCGCCGGCCGAGGCTTCGACCGCGACCGCATTCACCTGCTGCTGCAAGTCTTCCTGAACCTGCCGCAACCTCGAGAGCATCTGCTGGATCGCGTTCACTTCCATCAGGTTTCCTCTTGGCGACGTTTTACTTCGGAGATTTT
>DASXMM010000301.1:0-2090 GCA_036495665.1 Candidatus Acidiferrum sp.
CGAATTGCAGGCCAAGCTCGCGCAAGCGCAGCTCGAAAATCTACGATTGCAGCTCCAGCCGCATTTCCTCTTTAACACCCTGAACACCATCTCTTCCGTCATGTACGAAGATGTCCCCGCCGCCGACATCATGCTCACACAACTGAGCGAACTGCTGCGTTTGACGCTGCGGACCGCCAACTCGCACGAAATCCCGCTGGCGCAGGAGCTGGAAATCACGCGCCTCTATCTCCAAATCATGCAGAAACGATTTGAATCCAATTTGCGCGTGACGTATTCCGTGGATTCGGCACTGGAGAGTTCGCTCGTGCCCCAACTTATTTTGCAGCCGCTCGTGGAAAACTCATTACGTCACGGACTCGCCGACGGTGGCGCCGGAATCGACATAACGATTGGGGCGCGACGCGAGAATGGCTCACTCATCCTGAATGTTGCCGACACGGGCTCAGGCCTCGGCGCACAAGGCGGGGACGCCGCGATGAGCCGCGGAGTGGGCCTCTCCAACATCCGCGGACGCCTTGAGCAGCTCTACGGCACTGACCAGGCATTTGCGATTGCCAACCGCCCGTCGGGCGGCACAGAAGTCACTCTCAAAGTGCCTTTTCATTTGGCGGAGCAACCGGCTTAGCTGGGCGAAACGCGAATGGCTTCCGCAACCACACTCCAGGTCCTCGTTGTCGACGACGAAGCGCCGGCGCGACGCAAAATCCTGCGCCTTTTGCGCCAGGAACCTGATGTGGAGGTCGTGGGCGAAGCGGGCGGAGCGGAATCCGCGGTCGCTGCCATCGAGAAGCATCGCCCCGATCTGGTTTTCCTCGACGTGCAAATGCCGGGCATAGACGGATTCGGAGTTGTTGAGGCCATCCCACCAAAAGCAATGCCTCGCGTCGTTTTTGTGACGGCACATGATCAATATGCGTTGCGGGCCTTTGAAGTCCACGCATTCGACTACCTCTTGAAGCCGTTCGGTGAAAAGCGATTCCGCACGGTGTTACAGCGGGCCCGAGAACAAAACGCGCAATCGAGCGACGGCTTCGCAGCGCGCCTTCAGGAACTGCTCGGGCAATTGCGGCGCGAACGCTCGTTTCCTGACCGGCTGCTCGTCCACGAAAATGCGCGCGCTCATTTTGTGGCGATCCGCGAAATTTCGTGGATTGAGGCGGACCGAAACTATTTGATCCTGCATTGCGGGGCGAAGACGCACACTCTGCGGGGAACGTTAGAAACGCTCGCGGGAACGCTGGACCCTAAAGTGTTTGTGCGGATCAATCGAGGGAGCCTGGTTCGACTGGATGCGATTCGGGAGTTACAGCCGTGGTTTCACGGCGAGTACAAAGTCCTTCTGAAAGATGGCGCTACGGAGCTGCGCTGGAGCCGGCGATACGTAAAGCAGCGGCCTGAATTGTTGAAAGCGTTTTGAAACAAGCAATTTTGATAATCGCGGGAAAGCTGACGAGACATGCAAAACGCAAGGCGACAGACAGGAGTGTCTGTTCTATCGCCCCGCTTATCCCCGCGGTAAGCCCGCTCGTCCCAAGGGCGTTTGCCGTCGAACGGCTTGTCGCAATACTTCCTCCACTATGAAGAACATAAAACTCCTCTCGTTTTCCGTCGGCACCTCCCTTCTCTTCTGTTTGCTGTTGTTTCCGGGCTTGGTACAGGCGCAGAAAGCTCCCGATGCCGGCTGGCCGAACTACGGCAATGATCCCGGCGGAACGCGCTACTCGCCCGCGCGCCAAATCGATCGCGGCAACGTGTCGCAGTTAGAGGTTGCTTGGACGTATCGAACCGGAGCTCTGCCCTACGACGAAGATCTCGACAAAAAAGCTGCGTTTGAAGCCACGCCGATTTTGGTGGACGGAACGCTCTACCTCAGCACGCCCTACGATCACGTGATTGCTCTGAACGCGATTACCGGCGCAAAACTTTGGGAATACGATCCGAAGCTCGAACATCCCTACGGCTTTTCCGAAGTGACGTCACGAGGAGTTTCCGCGTGGCGCGAAGCAGGCGCCAAATCCGGAAAACCCTGCGCGTTGCGAATTTTTATCGGCACGCTGGACGCGCGACTGATCGCACTCGACGGGCTC
>DASXMM010000302.1:0-2386 GCA_036495665.1 Candidatus Acidiferrum sp.
TTGTCCCAATCCAGCAGCTTGGCGTAGTGATCGAAGCATTCTGGAAAATGTTTCTCGCTGAATTTCTTTACGAAGGCCGGATCGGCCAGATTTGCCTGAGCTTTGAATTTCTTCGAAGGATAAAAATACTCTTCCTCTTTCCAGTGAACCGCAATCTGCGCCTCGGTGAGTTTTTCCTTGCTCTTTTTCGCTTTGCTGCTCAGTTTCGGTCGAGCGGTGGCCACGGCGTGGACTCCCTGGAAGATCGATTTCGTTTGTGATGCCACAACGAAGGACAGTCAGCTTCGGCCAAGCTCAGTTTATCTTTACAATGCGCTTGCCCGCCGAAAATGATGCTCCCACGCAGCCGCGCGAGTCAATGCGGTATGCGCATCGCGGGCACAGCGAGGCGTTATTTCATGCCGCCGACTTCGTCCCAAATCTTATGGCCATACGTTTCCTTAAGCAGAATGCTACCCAACACCAGCGTGATGCTCGCCACAATCATCGGGTAATAGAGCCCCGCATAAATGTTCCCTGTCGCTGCGCAGACAGATAGCCCAATCAGCGGCACCAATCCGCCAAAGACGCCGTTGCCGATGTGATACGGCAACGACAGCGACGTGTACCGGATCTTCGCCGGGAAAGCCTCCACGAGATAAGCCGCGATCGGCCCATAAATCATGCAAACGTAAATTACCTGAACGAAGACCAGTAACACCAGCATCGGTACATTCGGAGTGGGAGCTTCCTTCGCCGGAACTTGCGTGCCGCTCGCATCGACCGTGATAGGCGTCAAGCCGATCGCGCCGGTCACCTTGTTTCTTGTCGATTTCACCGTGACGATATTGTTTCCCGCCGCGCTGGTCATGCCTTTGTAGATCGGAATATACGTTGTGACGGCCAGCAGGCAGGCAAGCATCATGATCCACTTGCGGCCGAATTTGTCGGAAAGGGAACCGAACAGGGTGAAGAACGGCATGGCGCACAGCAGCGCAATCGCGACGATGATGTTCGAGATTTTTGGGTTCACCTTCAAAACGGTTTGCAAATAAAAGAGCGCATAGAATTGTCCGGTATACCAGACAACTCCCTGGCCCGCGGTCGCGCCAAAGAGCGAAATCAGAACGCGCTTGAGATTGTCCCATTTTGCAAACGCATCCGTCAGCGGCTGCGTGGAAGTCATGCCGGCAGCCTTGATTTGGCTGAAAATCGGCGATTCCTTCATCTTCAACCGAATGTAGAGTGAAATACTCACCAGAATGATCGAAGCCAGGAACGGAATCCGCCATCCCCATTCCTTGAAATCGGCAGGCGTCATGGATTCCTGCGTCACGAGAATCACGATCAGCGAAACGAAAAGACCGAGCGTCGCCGTAATTTGAATGAAGCTCGTGTAGAACCCGCGCTTGCCATCCGGTACATGCTCCGCCACGTAAACCGTCGCGCCGCCATACTCGCCGCCCAGCGCCAGCCCCTGAAGCACGCGAATAATCAGAAGAGTGATCGGAGCGAACCATCCGGCGGTCGCGTAACTTGGCAGCAGGCCGATGAGGGCTGTCGCTCCGCCCATGATCGAGAGCGTTACGAGGAACGCGTATTTGCGGCCCACCAAGTCGCCGATGCGTCCGAAGAAGAGCGCGCCAAACGGACGAACGAGGAAGCCGACGGCAAATGTCGACAGATAAGCGATGAGAGCGAACGTGTCATTACCAGCGGGATAGAATTTTGGAGAAAGAACGGCGGCGAGACTCCCAAAAATGTAAAAGTCGTACCACTCGATCATCGTCCCCACAGCCGACGCAAGAATTACCTTGGGTATGCTGTCGCTGCCTGCTCCGGTTGAGGGAACCACGTTTCCCTGACTGGCCATGCTTCCTCCTGTCAAAATTCGGCTCGCTTGCTAAGTGTTCCGCGAGTGCACACGATCACCCGCCAAGCGGTCGCAAGGCACACATCGACGCCAGCAACAGTTCGTTCTTCTTGAATCCCCCCGTGACCCGCAGAGTGCAGCTTAAGTCTCACCAGGGGAAAGGCCGTAAATCGCACCGTTCATATACGCCCCGAAGCGCGTTGTCAAGAAATGACTTATCCATCCCGAGTCCCTCGCGAGCGCGTCGCTCTTGCGTATCTGCCATTCGAGAGGTTCGCGGAACTGGCGCTGGAGTAGCAAGCCGCAATCGTGATAGAAGACTTGTTTGCACTTACACGACGCCATCTTCCTCTTTTTTGCCGGCGCACTGGGTGGTGCCATCAACGCCGTCGCCGGCGGCGGCAGCTTCGTGGCGTTTCCGGCTCTACTCTTCACCGGCGTGCCGCCCGTGCCCGCCAACGCCACCAACACTCTCGCCCTTTGGGTCGGAACAACCGCCAGCGGCGGCGCCTACCGCATGAAGTTGAATATCCC
>DASXMM010000303.1:0-10408 GCA_036495665.1 Candidatus Acidiferrum sp.
ACGCGGACGAATTTGCGGCCGGTGGCATGCCCGATGGACATGGCGAGAGAAGTCTTACCGACGCCCGGAGGCCCCACGAAGCAGAGAATCGAGCCTTTGGGATTCTTCACCAGTTGGCGGACAGCAAGGAATTCGAGGATGCGCTCTTTAATCTTTTCGAGGCCGTAGTGTTCTTCGTTGAGAATCTTTTCCGCGGCCAGGATGTCGCGAATTTCCTTGGACTTTTTCTTCCACGGTACAGCGAGCAGCCAATCGAGATAGTTGCGGCTGACAGTAGACTCCGCCGACATCGGCGGCATCAACTCAAGGCGCTTCAGCTCCTGAATGGCCTTCTCATGAACTTCCTTGCTCATGCCAGCGGCATCGATTTTCTTTTTCAGCTCATCGATCTCGCTCTTTTCGCCGCGGCCGAGTTCCTTCTGAATGGCCTTGAGCTTCTCGTTGAGGTAGTACTCTTTTTGCGCGCGCTCCATCTGGCGCTTCACGCGCGTGTTGATGTTGCGGTCGACGTTCAGCTTTTCAAGTTCGATTTCGAGGATGTCGCTGATGCGGTTCAGGCGCTCGATGGGATCGACAGTTTCGAGAAGGTCTTGTTTTTCGTCGACGGGAAGCTGCAAGTTGGCGGCGATGGTGTCCGAAAGACGCGCTGGATCATCGCCACGCGCAGCGGCAATCATCGTGTCGTAGTTCAGGCTTTGCGACAGCTTGATGAATTGCTCGTAGAGGCTGGTGACTTTCTGCACGGTTTGATCGACCGCCGGGGAAGGCTCGACGCGGGTATTCAGCAAGCGGACGGTTGCGCGGAAGAAACCCTCTTCGGACGCGATGGAGAGCGCACGGGCGCGTTCGACGCCTTCGACCAAAACTTTGATGTTGCCATCGGGGAGCTTGACGCTTTGCACGATATTCGCGAGCGTCCCCACCGCGTAGATTTCCTCGGGTTTCGGGTCATCAACCGAAGCGTCGTGCTGCGTGGAAAGGAAAATTTTCTTGTCGCCGGCCAGCGCTTCTTCGAGCGCGCGGACGCTGGCTTCCCGGCCGACGATGAACGGAGTCATCTGCTGCGGAAAGATGACCATATCCCGCACCGGCATCATCGGTACGCGTTTTAAATCCTGCTTTTCTCGATTAAACATGAGGGCCCCTGAAAACTTTTCGAATGCTCGAACCGGCTTATCCGGCCTTTTCGAGCAAACTCCAATTGATCTCGCGGCCGCGGACCATTTCCGCGGTCACGACAAAGTCGCGCACCTTGCGCTGCATCGGGAGGTGGTACATGAGCTCGAGCATCAAGTCTTCCAGAATCATGCGCAGGCCGCGAGCGCCAACTTTGCGCTGCATGGCGAGTTCGGCAACGGTCTCGAGGGCGTCGTCGGTGAAACGCAAACGGACATTTTCAAATTCGAACAGTCGCTGGTATTGCTTGAGCAGCGCGTTCTTCGGTTCCGTCAGAATGCGCACGAGAACGTTTTTGTCCAGATCGTTCATAACGCCGGCGACGGGCAAGCGGCCGACAAATTCGGGGATCAGGCCGTAGCGAATCAGATCGCCGGGCTGAACTTGTTCGAGCAATTCCGTGTTGCGGCGGCTCGGCGTGGATGGCGCGGCGTCGGTATGGAAGCCGAGCGAGTGGCGGCCAGCGCGCTTTTCGATAATTTTCTCAAGGCCCACGAAAGCGCCACCGCAGACGAACAAAATGTTCGTGGTGTCCACCGGAGTGAACTCCTGGTGCGGATGCTTGCGGCCGCCTTGGGGCGGCACGTTGGCGATCGTGCCTTCCAGAATTTTCAGCAACGCTTGTTGCACACCCTCGCCGCTCACGTCGCGCGTGATCGAAGGATTTTCGTCCTTCTTGGCGATCTTATCGATTTCGTCAATATAGATGATGCCCTGCTGGGCCTTCTGAACGTCGCCATCGGCGGCTTGCAGCAGCTTCAGAATGATGTTCTCGACGTCTTCGCCGACGTACCCGGCTTCCGTCAAAGTCGTGGCATCCACGATCGCGAAAGGCACGTCCAGCATGCGAGAAAGCGTTTGCGCCAGAAGCGTCTTGCCCGTTCCCGTGGGCCCAATCAACAGAATGTTGGACTTGCTCAGCTCGACGTCGCCCGGCTGCTTGTTCAAAAAGATGCGTTTGTAGTGATTGTAGACCGCCACCGCGAGTTTCTTTTTCGTGCGGTCCTGCCCAATCACGTAGCCATCGAGAAATTGCTTGATCTCCGGAGGACGCGGAAGCTTGCGCGCGGGCGCGGCGGCCTGTTCGCGCTTTTCATCTTCCAGAATGGTTTGGCAAACGCCGACACATTCGTTGCAGATATACGCGCGCGGATAGTCCGAGGGAGAGCTGATCAGCTTTTCGACCTGTTCCTGCGTTTTATGGCAGAAGGAACAGCGTAGCGGCTCGTCTGGGTTGAATTTTTTCACTGGTGTGAGGGCCTCGTCTCCGCCGGATTTCGACGGAGTCTCCAATCCTTATTCTAGGCCGATTTATCCCTGGAGCAAACAGAAACTCGAATCGCTTACTAACTATTACGAACCAGCTAAAATCGCACGCCACCCCATGCGGCGTTCGATTGCTAGCGATGCTTGTAAATAATCTCGTCGATCATGCCATATTCTTTGGCTTGCTCGGGGTTCATAATGAAATCCCGTTCGACGTCCTTCTCAATCTTTTCCACAGTCTGGCCGCTATGCTGCGCGAGCAGCTGGTTAATGACCGTGCGCATGCGCAGAATTTCTTTCGCGTGGAGGTCTATGTCGGTGGCCTGGCCGCCGAGACCGGACATCCACGGCTGGTGAATCAGGATACGCGCGTGCGGCAGAGCAAAGCGCTTTTTCGGCGTGCCGCCGACGAGAAGCACCGCGGCAATCGAGGCAGCCTGGCCGACGCACGTGGTCACGACATCGGGCTTCACAAATTGCATAGTGTCGTAGATCGCGAAGCCTGCGGTGATCGAACCGCCGGGCGAATTGATGTACAGCTGAATGTCTTTTTCCGGATCTTCGGCTTGCAGGAAGAGCATCTGCGCGGTGGCCAGATTGGCGACGTGATCGTCAATGGGCGTGCCGATAAAGATGATGTGCTCTTTCAGGAGCCGCGAGTAAATATCATACGCGCGCTCGCCGCGGCTGGTCTGTTCGACCACCATGGGTACAAGCGTTGTGCCGCGATATTCCGGTTCTTCGTCGAAATTTTTCATGGAGATGGTTGGGTTACCGGGATGTTTCACTTTGCATCTGCCGCTGCGGCGTTTACCACTGCGACTGTTTTGATCTGAGCGTTCTGTGCGAGCCAGTCAAGAGTTTTGTCACTTCTCAACTTGGCTCTCATCCTATCTAGTGCGCCCTGCTTTGTCAAACGAGCGTGCACGACTTCGGCGGATTCGCCACTATGCGTGCCCATGTGTTCGAGCTCGTGTTCGACTTCCTCATCGGTCACGTCGATGTTTTCGGCGGTAGCGATGCGGTCGATAATCAGTTCCGCTTTCACGTCGTCGGTGGCACGTTCTTGTTGACGCTTGCGCAGACCGACCCAGTCTACGTTTACGGCGCGGGGATCGACGCCTTGGGCTGCGAGCGAGCGAACCACGCGCTCGAGCCGTACATCCATTTGATGCTCGACGAGCGCTTCGGGTACAGGGAAGTCGTGAGATTTTACCAGCTCGATGATTACCTTTTCGCGCTGCAGTTCTTTCTGGCGGTGGTCGCGCTGGTATTCGAGGCTCTCCGAGACTTTCTTTTTCAGCTCGTCCAGCGTGGCGGCGTCGCTTACGTCTTTTGCGAATTCGTCGTTCAACTCAGGCAGCTCTTTGTTTTTGATGCCCAGAACTTCGACCGCGTAATCGTAGGTTTTGCCGGCTAGCTTTTGATCCGGATAGTCGGCGGGATAGGCGACGTCGAAATTCTTGTGGTCGCCGATATTCGCGCCGCCCAGGTTGTCGTTGAACGGCTGCATGGTTTCTTCGGCGCCGATGTGGCAGAGAACGCTGTCGGCTTGCAGCGGTTCGCCGCCGCCTTGCGGAGTACCCGCCAACTTCAGTTGTACGTAGTCGCCGTCCTGGACCGGGCGGCCTTCGACGGGGGCAAACGCTGCGGCGCGCTCGCGCATTTCGTCAAGCGTCTTTGTGAGGTCGGCTTCGGTGATGTCCATCGCGGGCATTTCAATGGAGAGCCCTTTGTAATTGCCCAGCTCAAATTCTGGGAGGACTTCAAAGACGGCGCGGAACTTGATCGGTTGGCCCTCGGTGAAATCGAGCTTCTCGACTTGCGGTTGCGAAACGGGCGTCAGCTTTTGCTCGGAGACAGCCTTTTCAACGCGCTCCGGAACGAGCGACTGCAGCACTTCGCCCTTGATGTCTTCCGCGAAACGGCGGCGAATCAGCGATACGGGCGCTTTGCCCGGTCGGAAGCCGGGAACGCGGGCGACGCGCGCAAATTCTTTGGCCACGCTTTCAATCTTTTTGGTTACTTCGTCCGCGGGAATCTCCAAGTCCAATTCTCGGCGGCAGGTTGCTTCAGCCATGGAACAATCGTCTCCTGTGTGAAGAATCCGGCAGCGACCGGGTCTTCGTGAAAAAAGTCGCTGGTCGCAATGAAACGCGCCCCAGTGTCTTGCGGAAGGCCAGACTCGTTGGCGGCTTTGCTGCCGCACATGAACTCAGATGAGGCCAGACGGGTAAGAAACTTAGCCTGCAACGCAAACTAAGAGTATAGGCGAGCGTTTGGGGAGCGTCAATTACGTGCGCGCTTGGCTATGGCGCGGGGAAAGTAACATACCAGCGGAATGTGACCGGAATCGGGGCGCTTTCTTCGAAAATTCCACTGGCCGAGCAGGAGAAAGCCGCCCACGTTTCGGGCGGCATCCTCTTCGGAGTTTCGGCCAGTTCGTGTGGTTATTGCAGTGTCACAAGCACTTGAATTGTGCCCTCACCGCCTGCCAAAGCTTCCAATGCTTTCCCGACCACGGCTCCAACCAACTTGCTGCGGTCGGTTCCCTTCATGGCGCGCCCAGGAGCGGAGGAAGTCACGAGCAGATCTCCTATTTGAATCGCACCATTCTCCGCCGTCACTTTGCACGGCACGATCCCGACAACCGCCAACGGAATTTCGTTCGGGGATGCGGGCTCGTCCACTCCGCGAGTCGAGCCAAGAAGTCCCGGCTTGGTGGAATAGATTCCCGCCACGAGAGTTGAATAGGGTTGCTGTGCCAGCGCCACGCGACGATTAGCAGTCGAATCAATCACAAGCAAGTCGCCGGCTGAGTACTTTGCGCGATCTCCGGCCACGGTCATCGATTCTGCGAAGTCAGCTCCACTGGGTTGGAAACCACCATTCGCAAACACTCTTCCTGTGCCATCAACTCTGAAAACACTGATATCCGGCTGACTAACTCGCCCATTTAGAACGTCCCCGCCCGCCCGGTTGATAAACAGACCAGCCGGGGCTTCGGGGCTGAACTGTTCTCCAAAAATCGCCACGGAACCTCCCGATGTGCCCAAGGCATCGCCCCGGACGGCGTTCGTGAAGCCGGAAGTCGCATGGGTTGTTCCCAGGATGCCCCCTCCCGAGTTGGATGTGACGTCACCAATCAACCCATAACCGCCGTCGCTAGCTACGCTCACTCCCCGCACACCGGCGCCTCCAGCACTGCTCGTGAGTCCAATCACGCCGTTTCCGCCTCCCGTGGTGGCTAGGGAATCGCCGCGAATCGCGGCGCTGAAGTTGAGGGTGCTGTTGTCCAGAGTGGCGTATATTCCATAAGGTTCTGGCACTCCAACGCTGTTGAGGAAGTTGCTGGGGTTATCAACTCGAAGCGTACTATCCGGCGTCGTCGTCCCAATACCTAGGTTTCCGTTCGGGGCCTGGAAAATGTTCGAATCTGCAAGCTTATAAGGAGCGACGAATCGCGAAACGTACCCAGAGGTTCCTTGGCCGACAAGGAACCAATTGGGTGCCGCCCCGACGGCATTTGAATTTGCGGCCGGTGTTGTACTCGAATTAGATGAAGGAGCCGTTTGACCGAAAAGGGGCGCGGACACAAGAGCTGCCAATAGCGAAACTCTAGCGATGTAGCGTCTCACTTGAGATACCTCCGTCGAAAGATTCGGGATGCTGAGCTTCGATCTGAAGCGTTCCGTCTCTCGAAGAACGCTGTCCCGTTGAGGTGGACTCTCGGCCTTTCGCCCGCCAATGGTCAATGCACCTGCATGCGAAAAACATGTTCCCGTCTAACTTATTGGGGGCGCAGGATTTAGGCTAGACATTCCGACGCAAATGAGATATCTCATCGACAAGCTATTTTCTTCGACTGAGGTTTTTCCTTGGCAGAGTCGCGCCCATGTTCGAAAACGCTCTATAGGTTCGGTTCATTTGAGGCCGACCCAACTTCGCGCGAGTTGCGCAAGCACGGGCACCGCATCCTCCTTCAACGGCAACCTTTTTGCCTTCTTCACATGCTCTTAGAGCGCCCCATGGAATTGATAACTAGAGAGGAGATTCGGGAGAAGCTCTGGGGCGTCGATACTTTCGTTGATTTCGACCGTAGCCTCAACAAGGCGATGGTCAAACTCCGTCAGGCGTTGGGTGACGATGCTGAAGAGCCACGCTTCATCGAAACGTTACCGCGGCTAGGCTACCGCTTTCTGATTCCTGTAGAAACTTTAAGCGCTGCTGGTGTTGTCGGCGTCTCTGACGTTTCGACCGATGCCGGGGGCTCAGACGAAGAGACACCTGGCCCAGAAGGTTTCGCTTCACGGCCCGCAATCTGGCGCCGCACCCTCGCCGGAGTCGCCTTGGCCGTGTGTGTTGCATTCGTGTTGTTCTGGATGGTTCCCGGGACCTATCGCGACCGCTTTTTGACGTTGGCCGTTGGTCGCCCTTCGATTCGATCCCTTGCTGTGATCCCTCTGGAAAATCTATCCGGTGATCCCAAACAAGACTATTTTGCCGATGGGATGACGGAAGAGCTAAATACAAGGCTGGCGAGGATACGCACACTTCGCGTGGTCTCGCGAACGTCCATGATGCGCTACCGCAATACACATAAATCAATTCCCGAAATTGCGCGTGAACTGAACGTGGACGCCGTAATCGAGGGCTCGGTCTTACGCTCCGGCGACAATGTCCGAATTTCCACGCAGTTGATCGACGGCAGGCAAGACGTACACCTTTGGGCTCAAAGTTATGAGCGAAAGGTTGATGATGTTATCGCCGTCGAGGACTCAATCGCCCTCGAGATAGCCTCCCAGGTTCGCGCCAACATGCACCCTGAGGAACGCGAGTATCTAAGAACTCGAGCAACTATTCGTCCGGACGCATATGACGACTATCTGCGGGGAATTAGTGAACTCTCGAAGCAGAATGTCGACTCCATTCGAAAAGGCGTTGAGTACTTCCAACGAGCGATCGATGACGACCCGCAATACGCGCGCGCCTACGCAGGGTTGGCGGATGGTTATAGCCTGCTGGCCAATTACCAAAATCTGATGCCCGCTGAAGCGTTTCCGCGCGCGAAAATTGCCGCGTTGAAGGCTCTGGAACTGGATCCCGAGTCTCCGGAACCCCACGCTTCGCTTGCCATGGTGAAGCATCACTATGAGTGGGACTGGGCAGGGGCGGAAGCCGAATACAAACGTGCCATTGAACTACAACCCAATTTCGCTGCTGCCCACCATCGATACGCCTGGTTTCTGTCGGATTTGGGTCGGCACGATCAGGCGCTCCAGGAGATCCGCCGTGCCCAGGACCTGGACCCAACTTCCATCGTCGTTCAGACCAACCTGGGGCGCGTGCTTTACCGTGCGCGGCGTTATGACGAGTCGATCGTCGAGCTTCGCAAAGCCGAATTGCTGGATCCGAATCGGATGTTTACGCACATATTTCTTGGGATGGCCTACGACGCCAGAGGTTCCTGCCCAGAGGCAGTGAGCGAATTCAGAATAGTCCAGACGTTTACGCAAGGGCGCGACGGCACGGGCGCGGTGCATGCCTACGCGTCCTGTGGCCGGCTCGAAAATGCCAGGCGGGCTCTGAAGATACTCGCAGGCTCCTCGACGGAGCGTCCCCGAGACTGGTTCTACATCGCCGGAGCCTTTGCAGGACTCGGCGACAAAGATCACGCGTTCGAGTGGCTTGACCAGGCAGTACAGAACCGCGATTTTTTTCTCAGTGAAGTACAAGGTCATCCGTTCATGGACCCGCTCCGCTCCGATCCTCGTTTTCAGGAGCTGATCAGGAGAATGGCTTTCCCGGAATCCCGGCAACTGCAATGAAGCCTTCAGCGGCGGTGCCGGCCGAGTATTCCCGCCGCAACTAGGCGGTGATTTCGAAGGGGACTGCGCCGGGCCGGGGTGCGGGAACGGCGGTCGTGGAGCGGCCGAAGCGTTCCTTGACCTACACCTGAGATCGCCTTCCCACTGACCGGGAATGAGTGCGGTCCTCGATTAGCTGGTCTTTCGCGGATCGAGATGGCATCCACGACCCGACCGCTGGACTGTCCTATAGCCAAACCCGTCAATTGAGGCCGCTCGGTGGCTGCAGGATTGCCGAGACTGAGGTCATAATGGACCAGCGCGCGGGAGGCGGCTCTTGAAAAATACGGCGGTTTTGTTGATTCGGTGCCCGGATCGTAAGGGCCTGGATGCGGCGATTGCGGATTTTATTTACTGGCACGATGGCGACATTCTTCATTTCGAACAGCACCAGATGGGGCCGGAGCGGTTCTATCTTGCCCGCGTGGAATGGGACCTGACAGGATTTCAGTTTGACTTGAAAGAGTTTCCGCAGCGCTTTTCGTCCATCGCGGAGCAATTCTCGATTCAATGGCGCATCACGACTTCGAGCTACCGGCCGCGCCTGGGTATCTTTGTTTCGAAGTACGACCACTGCCTGGTGGATTTGCTTTACCGCCAGCGCATCGGGGAGCTTGCCTGCGAAATTCCGCTGATCATCAGCAATCATCCGGACACCAAGCTCCATGCTGATTTCCATGGTGTGCCGTATCACGTGATTCCGGTGACGAAAGAAAACAAGCCGGAGGCGGAGCGGCGGCAGACCGAGCTTTTGGCGGAGAACAAGGTCGACCTGATTGTCCTGGCGCGCTACATGCAAGTGCTCTCCTCGGATTTTATTGCGCGCTATCCGCAGCAGATCATCAACATTCATCACTCATTTTTACCGGCGTTTATCGGGGCGAAGCCGCACCAGCAGGCGTTTGACCGGGGCGTGAAATTGATTGGCGCCACCGCGCATTACGTCACGGAAGTGCTCGACGACGGTCCGATTATTGAACAGGGCGTGACGCGCATCTCGCATCGCGACGGACTTGAAGATCTTGTCGAGAAGGGGCGCGATCTCGAGAAAATGGTCCTCTCGCGGGCCGTGCGCTGGCATATCGAAAATCGCATTCTTCTTTACGGCAACAAAACAGTGATCTTTGATTAGGCCGCTTGTGCGACAACCGCGGGAAGCGGAGCCGCGGAGCGGTCGAAGCGTTCCTTGGCCAGCAGCGTGAGCGTGACTGTTGCGATGCATGCGGTCCACGGAATCATTGGCGAGATCCAGAAAAGCGGGGCGCGCGGGACTTTCATTGTGTTAGCTCGCGGCTGCGGCGGCGCGGTTTAGGGCGGCTGTAAAATCGGCGTGAAGCAAGCGATGGAAGAGGTGTTCGCCGGCTTCGCGGCGGACGGAGAGGCGGCCTGCGATGTAGGCGCGGGAGCCGAGGCCTCGTTGGACAGCGTCGCAGATGGCCACGTCTTCGTCTTGCACTTTTTCGCTAACGGCGATGCTTTCTTTGTTGCGAGATTCGGCGGCGGCGCTGGCGTCGGCAAAATAATAGTCGAAGACGACGGCGCAGCGATTTACGCCGAGAGGAACCACGAGATTCGTGTCCATCACGCCGTCATAGGCGTTGATCATGAAATTGGGATAGAGCCAGAGGTAGAAGGCGCGGCCCTGGCGGGTGGCGGCGACGCCAGCTTCTGAAGTGGAGTCGGAGGAGAGGGGGCTCGACTGCAAACAGGCACGTTGGAAATTTTCGATGGTGTATTTGGTGTATTCGATGACGCTGCTCAGGCCTTTGTGAGCGTGAGGGACGTGATAGCCACCGTCGAGATAGTTATCGACGTAAACTTTCCAATTGCAATTGAGGGTATAGATGCGGCGGTCGAAGAAATGCAGCTTCTTTGCCGGTTCGAGGGACGCGACGAGGTCCGGGACAACACCCAGAAAATCGCGCAGCGGGGCGGCGTGTCCGTCCAGATTTATGAATACGAAATTCTCCCAGGTGTCGACGCGAATCGGGATCAGGCCATTTTCCGCGCGATCGAAATTGCAGACGCCGTCAAATTCGACCATGCCTTTTAGCGCGCCATCGATTCCATAAGTCCAGCCGTGGTAGGGGCAGCGGAAT
>DASXMM010000304.1:0-13219 GCA_036495665.1 Candidatus Acidiferrum sp.
CCGGCTTTCGCGGTGACCGGGCCGGACCAGATGGTGTTGCCTTCGTGCGTGACGGTGACTTGATAGGTGCCAGGATGGACGAGAAGGCGTTGATGCCAAATCCAGTTCCAATCGAATTCATCGACGTGGCCGACAAAATAGGCGGGAGTCTGGCCGTTCAGAAGAACGGCGGCGCGAGGATCGCCTTTGAATTCGATGTCGGCGAAGGGACCGGGGACGACGTCACCGGAGGATTGAAGGGCGACGCTCAGGTCGCTGGTTTCTCCGGCGCCGACGTGGACGTCCTGGAGTTTGGGAAGATAGCCGGAATTGTAGACGCCGACTTTGTGATCGCCGGCGGCAAGGGCGATGGTTTGGCTGCCGTCGCGGATGGCTTTGCCATCGACGAAAACGTAAGCCTGTTTGGGATCGACGTGGATTTTGAGCTTGCCGGTTTCGGCGGAGGATTGGGCTAACGCGGACGCGGCGAAGAAAAACGACGCGGCGCAGGACAAAAGCAGGACTGGACTGTTTCGCATTTCAAAATTCTCCTTGATAACGATGTATCGAACATGGGGGCCCCGGCTGGACTCAGGGAACCGTAGGGCGGCGCCGGTTGGAGAGTAATCAAGGACACCGGCACCGCCCCGGCGCGCCTCCTAAGGTCCCCATGAGGACCCGCCCAGCCAACGAGGCGCGCAGCAGGTTCAATATATCGTGATGCGATATGTTTTGCGGGAGGTTGCCTGTTGCCCCGAACAATGTATCGTGTTACGATATATTATCTAAAGAGAGATTTACGGCGGGAAGAGATGCGCCGCTGGCCCAATCCAGGCCGCCCGCGAGGAGCGCGGTAGAACTGCGCCGCCGCGCCACCCTGCGGGGAGTGTCTGGCGCGAGGGCGCCGCAGTGTAGCAAGTTGTTACAGTTCAGAGCAGGTTGTTTACAGGCCGCCGGAGATGTTGATGGTTTCGCCGGTCATGTACTTGGAGTCGGACGAGGCCAGGTAGACGGCGATGTGTTGGGAGGAGTGAGGGTGCTGATCGCGGAGCTAACGTTGATGACGCTGCCGCCTTTGTCGAGAGGAGCTTGAGCGCTTCCTTGGTGGTGAGCAGCAGGCCGAGGACGTTGGTATTGAATTGCGAGTGGAGCCGATGAAAGGAAATGGCAGGCACCGGAGTGCCTGCCATTTTGGGAAGTACGGGTGGGGTGGATCTCCCGCTGGGCGAATAAAGAGACGCGGTCAGAAGTAATATTTCAGCGCGAACTGTATGTTGCGGGAACCTTGGGAACTGTCGATCTGTCCGTAGTTGGCGGCGCCCGCGGTGTGCTGGCCGCTGTATTCTTGTCCGAAGTTGAAGATGGGCGTGTTGACGAAATTCACGGCATCCATGCGGAACTCGATTTTTTGCCGCTCGGTAATGGAGAAGTCTTTGGCAATGCTGAGATCGGCGGACTTATATCCGGGACCGTCGAAGGATCCGACGGCGCAATTGCCGAAAGTTCCGGCAGTTGGCGTGGTGACGGCCGCGGGATTCAGGAAGCTGACGCTGCTGGTGGCCGCGTCGAAGACCATCGGGACGGTTGAGGGCACGCCTGGCACGCAGTTTGCGCGGGTGGAGAATCCGTGTGTGCCGGACGTGTCAGTGGAAGAGAAGATGGTTTGCGCGAAGCCGCTGTGGAAGACGAGGCTGGAGCTTACGCGCCATCCGCCAATGGCGAGGTCCGCCAGCCGGCTTACGCTGCCGCCAAACTGACGACCGCGACCGAAGGGGAGTTCATATACGAGGTAGCCGTTGAAGAGCGAGGCGATGTTCTGCGGGCAACGGCCGTAGTCACCCATCTGGTTGAAAGGATTCTGCGGGAAGGCCCAGCCTGCGATGGTCTGGGATTCGGTGGCGACGGCATCGCCGTACTGGCCGTAAAATCCGGGGGTGTCGCTGAGGCATTTCGACCAGGTGTAGTTGAATTGCGCCTGCAAACCGTTCCTGAAACGCTCCTGGAAGACGAGCTGCAGGGCGTTGTAGTTACTGACGCCGTTGGAGAGCGTATAGCGCGCCTGACCAACTTCGCTGAGCAATTGGGGATTGAGGTACGGGCTTGGCGTAATGGTGCCGTTGGCGTTCAGTTCGTTCTGCTGGAGCATGATGATGTTGCTGAGGTGCTGATTTTCCTGGCCGACGTAGGCGGCTTGCACCGTGGTGGAGTTGCCGAATTGATGCTGGATGCCGAGGTTCCATTGGTAATGGACTTCGGGGCGGAGATGGGTGTCAAAGGCGTGGATGGTTGCGCCAGCGTAGCACTCGGGGCTAAAAGCTTGAGCGAGGGCGAGTGTGCAACCAGTCGGGAAGGTCACGAAGCCCTGATCCAAGGTGCTGGCAGGGAGGTCCGAGCCCGCGCCGACCGAAGGGTAGGTAATGTTGTTGGCGCTGGTGAAGGGTGGATTTTGGGTGAGGAGGTTGTTCACGCCATTGCTCTCTGTAAAGTTGGAGACACCGTAAGCGGCGTGAACTACGGTGTTCCTCAGGAATCGAGGCTGCCACGCGATTCCGACGCGGGGCTGGAAGTTGGTGATGCCGTTGTACTGGGCGTAGAGAGCTTTGCCCAAGCCGCCGTTATTGGAGGTGTTGGTGATGAGCTGGCCACCGAACACATCGTAGTTCACGGCGTTGCCCTCGTTGGGGACGCGCGGCGTGTTGAGTTCCCAGCGAAGACCAAAGTTGAGCGTGAGATTTGGCCTGAGGCGCCAAGTGTCTTGTCCGTAGGCGGCGTAGAGACTGTTTTCCATGTGGCGGTTGCCGGTTCCGGAGGCACCGATGCCCACGTTGTTGGGGAGACCGAGCAGAAAGTCGGCGAGGCCGGAGCCGGTGTTGGCCAGCGTAGCCGAGCCGGGGACTAATGCGGTGGGGTTGGAAGTGTATTGGCCGCTGAAATTGAAGAAGCCGGCCAAGCCTTCGTTGCCGGGATAAAGGAAATTGTCGCGGTAGCGGTTGAACTGGAAGCCTGCGTGGATTTCGTGATTTCCGTAGGTCTTTACGACGGAATCGCCGGCTTGGATGACGGTGTCAGCAAAAACGTTGGAAGCGGACAGATTGTTGGCGATGGTGGCGACGCCGCCGAATTGGCCCTGAAGCGCGGGGAGAAACGTGCTGGGCGAGCCTGGGATGCCGAATGTTTGCGGCAGGTTTTGTCCGGTGGGGTTGGCGTAGCCCTGGTTCACGGGGAAATAGGTGAGCCCGAGGCGCAGATCGTTGAGCAGCGATGAGCTGAGCGTGCGGGTCCAATCGACAACGCCGTTTCGCAGGGGATACGTGAAATTCGTGATGCCGTTGTTGGCAAGTACGTAGGTTTCCGTGGTTGGATTGCGAACGGACTGCTGCGAATAACGTCCAGAGATGCGGTCTTTGTCGTTAGGCGTCCAGTCGATCTTGATGTCGCCTTGATCGTCGTCGTTCGAGGTTTGCTGCGTGTACGTCAGGATGTTGTTTGCGGCGTTGGCCGCCGGATAGAGCTTGGAGTTTACGATTGCCGAGGCAGCGGGACTGAGGGTGAGGCCCGCAGCGGTTAGATTATTAAAGGGAATGGGCACGCGGGCGTTGGGATTCACGCCGGCTTGCGGCATATACAACTGCGTGTTGCCGGTGGCGGCGCTCGTGCAAACTCCAGCGCCGTTAAATCCGGCGGGACAGAGTTCCCCAAAGTTGCCTGCGCGCTCCGCCGTGCTCAATACCTGGGCGGATTGCGTCGAGCCGCTGCTGTTGCGCTGTCCCTGATAATCGACGAAGAAGAAGAGACGGTGCTTGATGATCGGGCCGCCGAACGTGGCGCCGAATTGGTTAAAGCGCAGGCCTGCTTTGGGAATGCCCAGCGCGTCGTTGAACCAGTTGTTGGCATTGAAGGCGTCGTTGCGGAGAAATTCGAAGGCGTCACCGTGATATTCGTTGGTACCTGATTTGATGGTGGTGTTGACGATGCCGCCGAGGAAGTTGCCGAACTCGGCTGAAGGATTCTGGGTGATAAGGTTGAACTCCTGAATGGCGTCGGGGTTGGGAGAGTAAGCGACTTCGTTGTTGTCGTGCTGATTGTTGTCGATGCCGTCGAGGATGTAGTTGCTGGTCTGCTCGCGGTTGCCGTTGATGTAGGGGCGACCGACTTGGAAGGTGTTTTGTCCGGAAGTAAAGGCACCAGGGTTGGTGCTGACCGCGCCTGGAGTGAGGAGGGTGAGCTGGCCGTAGTTTCGTGTGATAAGCGGGATGTTCTCGGTGACGACGCTGTTGATATGGGTGCTGATCTCGGTGGTCTCGGTCTGGAGCAGGGGCGACAGGCCGGTGACCTCGACCGTCTGCGTGACGGCGCCGACAATCATCTGCACGTCGACGCGGGCTACTTGGTTGAGGACGAGATCGAAGGCCGCGTGGACCGAAGTCTCAAATCCCTTGCCCTCGACCTTCAATTCGTATTTTCCCACGGGCAGCTGGGCAAGATAGTACAGGCCATCGTTGTTCGTTTGCGAGGGATAGGAGATGCCGGTGAGAACGTCCTTTGCGGTGACGACGGCGCCGGGGACGGGGGCGCCACTGGGATCGGTGACGGTACCGGTGATGGAAGCGGTGACTCCCTGGCCGAAGGCGTCGTGCGAACAACAGAGAAGCGCGAGAAGCGCGAAACAGAAACCAGCTAAGGCGACAGACTGCAATTTTTTCATGTGCATTCCCCCGAGGTGAGACATCGGCCACGGAACAGGGTCTCCACCTCTGTCGAACTTCCGCGAACAACAAGCGCCCTCGACGCGCTATATGGCCGAGCGGTTTATAGCTATATAGCACGATTTAAAGCTTGTCAAGCGAAAAGTAATGATTTATAAGGATTATGGATATGCGGATGTATAGCACCGAGGGATGGTGATATATAGCCGTTGGACCAGGCGCTCTATATCACTCAGGAGCGGTCCGCGATGGGCAAAAGCCGCAGGGCGGACCCTGAGCGTGGCCAGCATAGTGGAACAGGAGTGCGCGGCGCTGGAGTGCAAGAATCAGGCGGAGCACGGAAGGGCAAAGCGCGCTTCTCTTTTTAATGCTCCAGCTATTGCCAGAGCGCCGATTCGTTGTAGGCTGTTGCTAAAGCCCTGGAGCGAGAATGCCTCCTAAAGGTCGAAGTAATGGGTTGCCTGCGTACCAGAGAATTCAGGGCACGCTGCGGAAGCGCATCGAGGCCGGGGATTTGCGCACGGGGGATGCTGTGCCTTCGGAGCGCGACCTGGCGAAGATTCATTCGGTCAGTCTCATGACGGCGCGGCATGCGCTGGCGTCGCTGGAGCGCGAAGGAGTTGTGGAGCGGCGGCGAGGGATCGGGACGTTTGTTTCTGCGCCGAAGATTCATTTCAACAAGCTCATGAGTTATACGGAACAGATGGCCAGCCGGAGCATGACGGCTGGGTCGAAAGTGTTGTTCGCAAAGATCATTGATGACGAACAGGAGGCGAACGCGCGGCTTTCGCTTTCGCCGAAGAGCGGAGTGATCAAACTGGAACGGTTGCGGCATGCGGCGGGCGAGCCGTTTGCGCTGGAGACTTGCTACCTTTCGGCAGCACAGTTTCCGGGATTGCTTTCGACGCCGCTGCAGCGGGAGTCGCTCTTCGGGATATTGGAGCGCGATTACAAAATTGAAATCGGGTACTCGGATGAAGAGGTGGATGCGACGGCGGCTGATCCGCGAACGGCGGATCTTCTGGATGTGCCGAGGCGCGAACCCTTGCTGCGGATTCGGCAGGTGATTTTTTCGACGAACGGGAAAGCGGTTTTGTATGTCTTGGGATTTTACCGTTCGGACCGGCACAATCTAGTGATACGACGGTTCCGGTAGAGCAATATTTCGAGTGATACAGCGGCGCGGGGCTGTGTTAGGCTGGTTTCTAATAACCCAAGGTGGAGTTAATTATTTGCTTATGGCCAGCCAGGCGGTTGCTGATGCATTGGCGGCCGCTTAAGGATTGAGATGATTCTCGCGGGAGATATTGGCGGCACGAAATGCAATCTCGCCGTGTTTGAAGAGCACGGGGCGTCGCTCGGGCTTGTTTTTAAGCGACGGTATGCGACATCCGAGTTTGCCAGCCTGGAAGAAATCATCGAAAAATTGTTTCAGGATTGCGCGGCGGAGACTGGTGTGTCGGTCGAGGGGAAGATTGCCGCGGCGGGATTTGGCGTGGCCGGAGCAGTAGTGGATGGACGGTTGGTGGCGAATAATATTCCGTGGGAGCTGACCGCGTCGGGTTTGGCGCGCAAGCTCGGGCTCGCGATTGAGCAACTTAGTTTGATCAATGATTTGGTGGCGACCGCTTACGGATTGGTGCATTTGACGGCCGAGGATTTCTTGGTTTTGAATCCGGGGACGCCGCAAACGAACGGGAATCAGGCGTTGATTGCGGCGGGGACCGGGTTGGGCGAAGCAATGATTATCTGGGATGGCAGCCAGCATCGGGCATCGCCTTCGGAGGGCGGGGCGGCGGATTTTGCGCCGCGGACGGACCGCGAAATTCGGCTTTTGCAATTCTTGAAAACGAAGTTGCCGCGAGTTTCTTGCGAGGAGATTTTCTCGGGGCGCGGATTCCGCAAATTGCACGAGTTTCTCGACCCAACGGTGGTTCATGCGACATTTAGTGAGCCGGAGGCAGCTTCGGCTAGCGAGATTACGCACAACGCGCTGGCAGAGACGTGTCCGGTATGCGTCGAGGTGCTGAACTGGTGGATCGACGCGTTCGGCGCAGAGGCTGGGAATTTGGCGTTGCGGGTTCTGGCGTATGGCGGGGTCTATTTCGCCGGTGGGATTGTTTTAAAAATACTTCCGAAGTTGCGCGGGAGCAGCTTTTGCACGGCGTTTGCGGACAAGGGGCGGTTGAGTGCCGTGCTGTCGAACATACCGATCTCGGTGGTTTTGAATGAGGATGCACCGCTTTTGGGGGCTGCGCATCAAGCTTTCGGCACCGTGCCGACGACACGACGCGAACGGCATGAGATTTTATTTGAGTTTCAGCGGGAGCGCGAAGGGCAGCCGCATTAAAAGTTAAAAAGTCAAAGAGTTAAAGAAAAGACTTCCTCGACGTTCCAGAGCCTGAAATTCGAACCTTCTTATTCCAAACGCTCCGGTTTCAAAACGGTCAGTGCGCTTTCTTGACAGCAGCCGCTTGCAAGGCGATTTGAGCGCGAGTGTGCTGGACGATCGCGAGAAATTTACGGGCAGTTTCGGCGATGAGTTCGGGCTTGTTGGCTTTCAGGGCCTCGGCCTGGATTAGCTCGCCGCCAACGCCAAGCGCGACGGAACCGGCTTCGAGGAATTCGGCGGCGGTGGCTAGATTGACGCCGCCGGTGGGAACGAATGGGATTTGTGGGAACGGACCCTTCAGCGCCTTGATGTACTTCGCGCCGCCCATTTGCCCGCACGGGAAGATTTTGATGAAGTCGGCGCCAGCGTCCCACGCGGCCATGACTTCGCTGGGCGTCAGCGCGCCTGCCATGATCAGCTTCCCTTCCCTCACGGCGAAGTCGACGGTCGGAAGGTTGAGGCCGGGGCTGACGAGGAACTCGGCGCCGGCTTCGATGCAGCGGCGGGCTGCTTCTACGTTCGTCACGGTTCCGGCTCCGATGAGGACTTCGCGGCCGCAATTCTCCACGAGTTCGCGAATGAGTTCGACGGCGCCGGGAACGGTCATGGTGATTTCGACGATGGGGATGCCGCCATCACGGACAGCTTCGGCGGCGATGTAGGCTTCGCCGGCGGATGAGGCGCGTACGACGGGAATGATTCCGACTTCGAGGATGCGTTCGCGGACTTTTTGTTTGTCCATTGGCGGTCACCTGATTCTTAAGAGGATATTTTAGCGCGCGATGCGAGCACCTACTGCCTTCATGACTTGTGTGACTTCCTGGAGCGTGGCCATGCTCGTGTCGCCGGGAGTGGTCATCGCTAGCGCGCCGTGGGCGGCGCCGCAATCGACGGCCCACTGCGGATCGTGTCCGGCGAGGAAACCGTAGATCAGGCCAGACGCGAAGGAATCGCCGCCGCCGACGCGATCAAAGATTTCGAGATTTTCGCGGTTTCTGGCCTGGTAGAAGGCGCCGCCGGAATAGCAGATGGCGCTCCAGTCATTTTGCGTGGCGGTTTTTGCTTTGCGAAGCGTGGTGGCTACGACCTTGAAGGGATATTCCTTCACGACTTCGGCGATCATTTGTTTGAAGCCTTCGACTTCGAAGGTGGAATGATGCTCGTCCATGCCGGGTACTTCGAATCCGAGGGCCGCGGAGAAATCCTCTTCATTGCCGAGCATTACATCCACGTGGGGGGCGATGCGGCGGTTTACTTCTTGTGCTGTTTTCTTCCCGCCATGAGATTTCCAGAGGGATGGGCGGTAATTCAGATCGTAGGAGACCGTTGTGCCGTGGCGCTTGGCTGATTTCATTGCTTCGAGGGCGACTTCGGGAGTTGTCGCGGAGAGAGCGCAGAAAATGCCGCCGGTGTGAAACCAGCGGGCGCCCTGTTTGCCGAAGATTTCGTCCCAATCGATTTCGCCGGGCTTTAATTGGGAGACGGCGGTGTGGCCGCGATCGTAGCTGCCGAGAGCGGCGCGTACCCCGAAGCCGCGCTCGGTGAAATTTAGGCCGTTGCGTGCGGCGTGGCCAACGCCGTCGTGCTCGACCCAGCGGATCAGGGATTGGTCGACGCCGCCTTGATAGATGAAGTCCTGAAGGAGGCGGCCGACGGGGTCATCGGCGAAAGCGGTGACGACGGCCGCGTCCAAACCGAAGCAACGTTTCAGGCCGCGGGCGACGTTGTATTCGCCGCCACCTTCGCCGACGTCGAAGGAGCGGGCGGTTGCGATACGGCGGTCGCCGGGGTCGAAACGGAGCATGACTTCGCCGAGCGCGACGATGTCCCAGCGGCAGTCTTGTTTTTGCTTGATGGTTAACGCCATGAGTTCACCTCGAGCGCGTATTCGAATGGGAAGCGGGCGTCAGCGCATTGTCAGCGTTCTTTGGGAAAATTTCCAGATCGGCGTTTGAGTTTGTCATGGGGATGGCGCTTGTCACGCAGGCCGGTCAACGACAGTGGCTGGCTCAAGCTTGGGAGCGAGCGCATGGATTAGTGCGAGCGCGAGCAAGTACGAGGAGCCTGCCATGAGAAACGGAACTTTGTAGCTGCCGGTCCATTGCAAGACGTGACCGACGATGGCGGCGTTGAACATGCCAGTGATCGCGCCAGCCATTCCGCCGATGCCAACGACGGAGCCGACGGCGCGAGCGGGAAACATATCGGAAGCTAAAGTAAAAAGGTTGGCGGAGAAACCCTGGTGGCAAGCGGTGGCGAGACCGATGAGCAGTACCGCGGACAAGGTGCTTTCGACGCGATAGGCGAAGACTACAGGTATAACGCCGATTGCGCAAATCAGCATGGCAACCTTGCGAGCCACATTTACGGTGTGGCCGCGCTTGATGAGGGTGGAAGAGATCCAGCCGCCGGCAACACTGCCGACATCTGAAATCAAATAAATCGCGATAATGGGAGGGCCGAGACCGGTCAGGGCCAGGTGATGCTGGCTTTGGAGGAAGCCGGGTGTCCAGAAAAGAAAGAACCACCAGACGGGGTCGGTTAGAAATTTTCCAGCTACAAAGGCCCAGGTCTGACGGAGTGGCACGAGAGTGGACCATTTGGTTTTGGCGGGTACATCCTGAGGATCGCTGCGGATGTAATCGAGTTCGGCTTTCGAGACGCTGGGATGATCCTCGGGCTTGCGATAAATCAGGAGCCAGAAGAAAAGCCAGATGAAACCCAGCGCGCCGATTCCGACAAAGGCACCGCGCCAGCCCCAGCGAGCATTCAGCCACACCACCGCGACGGGAGCGAGCATGGCACCAAAGCTGGTACCGGCGTTGAATATGCCGGTCGAGAGGGCGCGCTCTTTTTTCGGGAACCACTCGGCGACGGCTTTGATGCTCGCGGGAAAGATGGCGGCTTCGCCAAATCCGAGAGCGGCTCGCGAGATGGCAAAGCTCGTGAGCGAATTGGCGAGCGCGGTGCTCATGGAGGCCAGGCTCCAAAAAATCATGGCCAGGGCGTAGCCCAAGCGGGCTCCGAGTCTGTCGATGAGAGGGCCAGTCACAACCATTCCGGCGGCGTAAGCAGCCTGAAAGACGATTACGAGATTGCTGAAGTCGATTTCGGTCCAGCCGAGGTCGTGTTGAAGGGTTTTGTTGAGGACGCCGAGGACGTTGCGGTCCATGTAATTTTTTGTGGTGCCGAAGAGCAGGAGTGCGCAAATCGCCCAGCGAAAATAGCCGGCGGTGGAAGAAACGGCGGGTGAAGGAGGTTCCGCGGCGGGAGTGGGGGGAGACGGAGGCATGTGTGCAGAGGAAAGCTACTCGTTTTTGCTTCCGGGTGCCAGCCCGGAGGTTGCGAATTTTCTGCGTGAGACCGAACGTCTGAATTTCGTGCCTTCGCGATTTATTTGGCTTACTATTAGGCCGCTTGGGGGGATTTGTTCGCGGCGCGAAGGGGTAAGCCGCAGGCGGTCCCGAAATTAAAACGGACGAACGTTTTTCAGCAGTCTCATTCAACTTGCGGAGGTTGTTATGTCTGGAGGAAATGCATCGCGGCGCGACTTCCTGAAAATCGCCGGCGCCGGAGTCGCTACCACGGCACTGAGCGGAACCGCCTCAAGCTACACCAACATTCTTGGCGCGAGCGACCGCGTACGAGTTGCGATTTGCGGAGTGCGAGGGCGCGGAAACGATCACATTCACGGATATTCGCACGTTGCGGGAACGGAAATCGTCGCGCTCTGTGATGTGGATGAAAATGTTTCGTCGCAGCGCGCTGGCGAGATCGAAAAAATGGGCCTGCCAAAGCCGAAGGCCTACGTTGATGTGCGCAAGTTGCTGGAGGATAAGGAGATTGACGCGATCTCGATCGCCGCGCCAAATCATTGGCATTCGTTGATGGCGATTTGGGCCTGCCAAGCGGGAAAAGATGTGTATGTGGAAAAGCCGTGCTCGCACAACTGGTTTGAAGGGCGGCAACTGGTGCGCGCGGTGAAGAAGTACAACCGGATTTGCCAGCATGGAAGCCAGTCGCGTTCGAACCCTGGGATGATCGAGGGGATTCAGCATCTGCATGACGGGACGATTGGCGACGTATATATGGCGCGCGCGCTTTGTTACAAGTGGCGGCCATCGATCGGGCGCGCCAAGGAGGAACCGGTTCCAGCGGGCGTGCACTACGATCTTTGGACTGGACCTGCGCCACTCAAGCCGTTTACCAAGAATCGCTTTCACTACAACTGGCATTGGATCTGGGATACGGGCAACGGTGAAATCGGGAACCAGGCAATCCACGAGATTGATATTGCGCGTTGGGGATTGGGAGTGGGTTTTCCGGTGTCTGTGTCGGCGATGGGCGGACATTTTATGTTTGAGGACGACCAGGAGACGCCGAATACGTTGAATGTTACGTACGGTTTCGAGAGCGCCGATGGCAAACGCAAAATGATGGAAGTGGCAGTGCGGCCGTGGATCACGAATCACGAGGCGGAGATTGGTAGTGGAGCGTTCGGGGCCAGCAGCGTGCCGCCTGCCGGGCTCATCGCTGCGGCGAACAAAAAGCCCTCCAGCCAGCAAGCTGGGCTTGGACCTAAAGACGCAAAGACTAACACTGTTGGCAATTTGTTTTACGGGTCGAACGGGTATTTGGCGATCGATGGGTACGATGCCTACAAGACGTGGCTGACGGATCAGGTGGAGCCGGGCCCGCATGGCAAAGCATCTGGCGATCACTACGCGAATTTTATTGATTGTGTGAGGAGCCGGCGGGCGCAGGATATTCATTCGCCGATTGAGGAGGCGCATATTTCGACGACGCTGGTCCATTTGGCGAATACTTCTTATCGCCTGGGACGTACGCTGCGCTACGACGCAGCGCAGGAGCAGGTGATTGGCGATGACGAAGCGAATCGCCTTTTGCGCGGGAGCTATCGTGCGCCGTATGTGGTCCCGGAAGAAATTTGATTTTGAACGAAGGATGGCGATGCGCGTTAGCACACCAGGTCCGATTGTGGTTTTCGCGGTAGCGGCGTTTTTGATTTGCTGCGTGGTTGCGGAACCGAAGCCATCGGAGCGAGTTTCTGTTGTCGTAAACGAACAAGGACGGCGCGTCGATATCACGATCGGCGGGGAACCGTTTACGTCATACATCTGGCCGACTACCCTAAAAAAACCAGTGCTTTATCCGCTGCGCACCGCCAAGGGAACTATCGTGACGCGCGGGTATCCTCTCGAGCAGCGGCCCGGCGAGCGTGTCGATCATCCGCATCACGCAGGCCTTTGGTTCAACTATGAAAATGTGAATGGGCACGACTTCTGGAACAATTCCGATGCGATCAAGCCGGAAGACGCGCCAAAGATGGGAACTATTGTTCAGCGAGCGATTGTTTCGGCAAAGAGTGGTTCGCAGCAAGGCGAACTGGACGTTGAGGCGGATTGGGTTACGTTCGAGAAAAAAGTTTTGCTTAGTGAACACACCCATTTTGTGTTTCGCGGCGGCCCGGATCACCGAAGCATCGATCGCGTGACAACTCTCACCGCGCGCGATGAGAAAGTCTCCTTTCCCGATTCGAAAGACGGAATGCTCGGTCTGCGCGTGATTCGAGCGCTGGAGATTCCTTCCGACAAACCAGAGGTTTACACCGACGCCAGCGGGCGGCCCACGACCGTCGCCAAGATGGACAACGCCGGCGTGAACGGGACGTACCTTACCAGCGAAGGGAAAAAAGGAGACGCCGCCTGGGGAACGCGCGGGCGGTGGTGCAACCTCAGCGGGATGGTGGGCGATGAACCGGTGACAATTACGATTCTCGATCATCCGGCGAATCCGGGCTTCCCCACTTACTGGCATGCGCGAGGCTACGGATTATTCGCAGCGAACCCGCTTGGCGAAAAAATCTTCAGCAACGGCAAGGAGGAGCTGAATTTCTCTCTGGCTCCTCATACTAACGTCACGTTTCGTTATCGCGTGTTGATTTCTTCCGCGATTCTTACGCCGGAAGCGACCGAAGCTGCATACAAAGATTTCGTGGCGGCATATCCCTGATGCGTTCAACCGCGATGCGATTCCTTTCATGCCCGTCCACATCGGCCTAATCGGCGGCGGCAACATAACAGAGACGCACGCCCGCGCGGCGCGCGCGATTCCGGGCGTT
>DASXMM010000305.1:0-8716 GCA_036495665.1 Candidatus Acidiferrum sp.
CGCCGGAATCATCATCGAGCCGATTCAGGGCGAAGGCGGTTACGTCGTCGCGCCAAACTTCTTCCTCCAAGAGCTGCAGCGCATTTGCCGCAAGCACGGCATCATGCTCATCACCGACGAAGTCCAGTCCGGCATGGGCCGTACCGGAAAGTGGTGGGCGCATCAATTCTCCGGCATCGAGCCGGACATCATCTGCAGCGCCAAAGGAATCGCCAGCGGTATGCCGCTCGGCGCCATCCTCGCCCCGGCCAGCATCATGAACTGGAAGCCAGGCTCGCACGGAACAACCTTCGGCGGAAACCCGGTTTGCATCGCGTCCGCTCTGGCGACCACGGAGTTGATCGAGAACCAATATCTCGAGAACGCCGCTCGAATGGGCGAGTACCTCTTCGCCCGTCTCGCCGGCTGGACAAAAAAGTTCAAAATTGTCGGCGACGTTCGCGGACGCGGCTTGATGATCGGCATTGAAATTGTTCGCGATCAGCGAACAAAAGAGAAAGCCGCCGACCTGCGCAATCTGATCGTCGACATCGCCTTCCACAAGGGCCTGTGCATTTTGGGCGCTGGCGAAAACACCATCCGTCTGTCCCCGCCGCTCCTCATCGACGAAGAGCAAGCCGACTTCGCCGCCCGCACCCTCGAAGACTGCATTCGCGAAGCCGAAACAAAAATCTAGCCCGAGAGTCACAATTCGCAGCAATCCCGTGATTACCAAGAAACGAAATGGCAATCACGGGATTCTTCTTTATACTCGACCTCATGCCGCTCATCTCGCGCCTGATCTTCCAAACTATCCGCTGGGCCGCCCGCAAAGGCCTCCGCCAAGCCGAAGCCGAAGGGGAAGCCCTCTCTCCCGAAGCAAAAAAACTCGAGTCGCGCCAAACCGGCATCCGAGGCGAAACCTACGCCTACTGGTACCTCCGCCGCCACGGCTACGTCTTCGTCGCGCGAAACTTCACTCCCCGCGCCTCCAAGGGAGAAATCGATATGGTCGGCTACGACGGCGAAACGCTCGCCTTCGTCGAAGTTCGCACCCGCACCGTACGCGACGAAATGTCCGCCTTGCCCGAACTGAGCGTCACACCCGGAAAACAGCATCTCCTCGCGCGCACCGCTCGCCACTTCCTCGCAGAACGCCGCGTTCGCGAATGCCCCTGCCGCTTCGATGTCGTCGCCATCGACAATTTCCCCGGTAAGCCTCCCATCGTTCGTCTGCACAAAGACGCCTTCAGCCCCCAAATGTAGATTCCACAGAAAATCTGGCCCGAACGCTCCTCCTCGCCGCCAGACGCGGTACAATTGGAACCACCATGGGTGCTCCACGCGCCCTGAACGTTAACCCTGTCGAGGAGGTTTGCTTTGCCGGAGTTGCGAAAAGACCCGATCACTGGCCGCTGGGTGATTATTTCCACCGAGCGCGGAAAGCGTCCCAACGATTTCCTGCGCGAGAGCGTCACGCCGCTGCCCAACGGCAAGAATTGCCCGTTCTGCCCCGGCCACGAATCCAAAACGCCCCCCGAGATTCTGGTCTATGGCCGCAGCAACGGAGGCCCAAACACCGCGGGCTGGACGGTTCGCGTCGTGCCCAACAAATTTCCCGCTCTCGGCATCGAAGGCGATCTCGACCGCGAAGGCGACGGTCTCTTCGACAAAATGAACGGCGTCGGCGCCCACGAGGTCATCGTGGAAACGCCGGATCATGTCGCGTCTCTTGCCTCTCTGCCCGAGCGCGCCGTCGAAGATGTTCTGTGGGCCTACCGCGACCGCATGCTCGATCTCAAAAACGACAAGCGGTTTCGCTACGTCCTGATTTTCAAGAATCACGGGGAAGCGGCTGGCGCCTCCGTCGAGCATACCCACTCCCAGCTCATCGCTCTGCCCATCGTTCCCCGGCGCGTCCGCGAAGAAGTCGACAGTTGCTGGCACTACTACGACGAAAAAGAGCGCTGCATCTTTTGCGACATCATCCGTCAGGAACGCGACACCGGCGAGCGCGTCATCGGCGAAAACGATCACTTTATCACGCTCGCTCCCTACGCTCCGCGCTTTCCCTTCGAGATGTGGCTGCTCCCCAAAGTGCATGGCTCGTCTTACGAAAACAACCAGAGCACCATGTACTCCAGCCTCGCGCGCATGTTGAAGGACACTCTCATGCGCCTCGACGCCGTCCTCGATCGCCCCGCCTACAACTTCATGATCCACACCTCGCCCATCGGCGAGGAGATCAACGACCACTACCACTGGCACATCGAAATCATCCCCAAACTTACGAAAGTCGCCGGCTTCGAATGGGGCACTGGCTTCTACATCAATCCCACGCCCCCCGAAGAATCAGCCCGCTTCCTGCGCGAAGCAAAAATCGCCTCGCCTCTCGCCCCCGCAAGAAAATAAATCTTGTAGTGGCGCAGCTCGCTGCGGCCCCACCTTGCCCAGCCGCTTACCGCAAAACGCCTTTTGGCCAAACCCCGTCCAAACCATCACACCTCCATCCGTCCGCCGCACGCCAGCCCACGTAGAATTTTTTGCTATACTCGTTAGTTTGGCGCGGTACCCAAGTGGCCCAAGGGAGAGGTCTGCAAAACCTCCATTCGTGGGTTCGAATCCCACCCGCGCCTCCAAAATTTGCGTGATTCCAGTTTGGGACAATCCACACGTGTTTTCTGAATGAGTGACGCAAAGGTCTTGGATTCCTATACAATCCCATACATCGAAAGGTAGGTGCCTGTGCAGCACTGGTCCGGGACTGCAAGCACCGGAGCGAAGTGGAACGTTCATTGCGGCGATGCGAAAACCGTCCTGGAAAAGTTAGATAAAGAGTCTTTCAACTGCGTTGTCACCTCTCCTCCCTACTACTCCCTTCGAGATTACGGCGTGGCAAACCAGATCGGCCAAGAGCAAACCGTTCAAGAGTACGTGAGCGCGATAACAAAAACTATGGACGAGGTATATCGCGTTCTTGTCGGAGATGGGCTTCTGTTCCTGAACATCGGTGACACGTATTACTCCGGCAAGGGAGAGTCCCAAGGGGTGGACCGCAAAAGCAACAAGCGGCGTTTTGGGCTAAGGCCCGTTGATAAGAGCGGCGGCGTGGGCATCGGCATCCTGCGCAAATCTATCATTGGCATCCCTTGGAGAGTGGCTTCGGAAATGGTAGCGCGGCGCTGGGTGCTTCGAAGCGCCATAATTTGGCACCGGAAAGATTCGTTGCCCGAAGCGGTTAAAGACAGGCCGCGACGCAGTTACGAGTACGTTTTCATGTTCGCCAAAGAGCGGAAGTACTACTTCAACCGCCAAGCAGTGCTCAACGTGGATTGGGAACAAGATGTGTGGACAATCAAAGCGAGGCCGAAACCGACGAATGGATTGGAGACGGCTCCGTATCCCGATGAACTGGTAGAGCGGTGTCTTGACTTAGGTTGTCCAACCACTGGCTCTGTGCTCGACCCCTTCGCCGGGAGCGGGACTACTCTACGAGTCGCCCTCACATCTGGCCGTGACGCTACCGCGATTGAACTTCATCCGACCTTCTGCAAATATATCGTCAAACAGGCGAAGGATGTGCAGCCCAGCACCGCTCAACTTCGCTTCGTATGTTCGTAGCCTTCAATCAAATCGAGAGATCGTTAGATCGGCTGCGTAACTTCCATCCTTTCTTCGGCACTACATTTCTCGTCTGCAAGCAAGCCAAAATGCCTGTCGGCAAAACGTTTCATATTCCAATCAACGCGAAGGACGACGAATTCTTACGAACGCACTACAAGCCCGACATCGCATCGAACTATTTTTTCACGCCGTTCAGGACTTCGAGCAGACAAGGGCGCTGGCTCAGTCCAAGGTATGCATCAACCACCGCTCAAAGCCAACGAACAAAAAGTGACCTTGCGAGCGCGTTTATGCATCGACGAGATTCGGACGAATGGGGCTGGGCCGAAGACTACATCAAAGTGCTCCGTCGCAAACTCGAACGCGATGGGACGGGAAGAATTCCCACGTTTTGGCTGGCGGTGTGGATTTTCCGTGACCGTGATTGGTCTGCGCAAACGACCGCTGAACAATTGGTCAACGTCTTCGTTAGGGAATTCAACATCAACAAGGAAGAACGTAATGAGATTTTTCAGGACCTTTTGCCGGGCGATGTCGAGGGGCCGCTTCTGGCCGATGAGCCATATTCCGATGCCCGACTGCTAAGAATCATTGAGCCGCCGCCCGATGCTACGCCAGAGGAAGGTGGAACGCTACTCTCTTTGGAGTTGCGAGGTGTCGGTCCCAGCCCGTCCCTTACATTCCATCCGGGCGAACGTCTCACCATCGTTACGGGTGATAACGGACTCGGGAAAACGTTTCTCCTCGAATGTGCGTGGTGGAGTTTGACAGGGCGGTGGGCTGACAGTGACAACCCCGCGTTTCCTCGACTTGATGCCTCACGCGACGAGGCAAGCATCACATTCGCGATTACGGGCAAGAAGCGGCAGACTCAACAGATTGTTATTAAATATGATTGGGATGCGCAAGTCTGGGGCGGTCCTAAAGGCCGCCCGACACTCCCCGGCTTGGTTGTGTACGCAAGAGTGGACGGGTCTTTTGCAGTCTGGGACCCGATTCGTCACGGTCCCGCTCAATCGCTTCAAGAGGGCGATCGTGCTCTGCTGTTATTTTCTCGGAACCAAGTTCTTGAAGGATTGCCGGGCAAGATCGAGGGCCTCGTCCGCGATTGGGTTAAGTGGCAACACGCGCCCGATCAATCCGTCTTCGACACATTCAAATCGGTGTTGGCCCAACTGTCGCCCCCGGACATGAATCCCTTGGTTCCAGCCAAATCTATTCGGATGGCGAATGACCCACGGGAAATCCCAACACTATCGCATCCTTACGGAGATGTGCCGTTCACCCAAGAGTCGGCTGGTATCAAGCGAATTGCGACAATCGCTTATCTTTTGGTTTGGGCTTGGAACGAACACCAAATTGCTGCACGCCTTGCAAAGAGGAAACCGCAGGAAAAAATGGTCGTGCTCGTGGATGAGATGGAGGCACACTTGCATCCGAAGTGGCAACGCGCCATTCTCCCCGCGTTGCTACAAGTCACCACGCTCCTGAGTCACGATGTTGAATCGCAGTTGATCGTCACCACACACTCTCCTATGGTCCTCGCGTCCGTTGAGGCAAAGTTTTCCGAAACCACTGACAGTCTTTACCATCTCGAACTGTCGCCGGAAGGGAACGTCAATTTCTCCCAGATACCTTTTATCAGTCACGGCACGATAGACGCTTGGCTGACTTCTGATGTATTTGCCCTGCGACAAGCACGTTCGCGAGAAGGCGAGAGTGCTATCGAACAGGCGAAACAACTGATGGCAAACTCACGCGCGACTTCCGGGGAGATCAGAGAACTGCACAAACTTCTCGCCAAGAGCGTGCCGGAAACAGATGAATTCTGGCCCCGGTGGGGTTTCTTCGCAAAGATGAAAGGCGTGGAGCTTTGATTCCAGTGACGGAGAAACCGGAACCTGACGATTTTGAAGTCAAGGTGCGAACACCGGGCAGGGCCTTCTTAAGGCATGTTCCAAATCCGAGTCCTAAACAATTCAGCAAGAACTCTTACTGGCAGAAGTGTCTTCCGCAGCTAAATGCGGCCTACGGCGGAGTCTGTGCATATTCAGCGTGCTGGCTTCCAATGGAAAGCAGCGTCGATCATTTCGTGCCAAAAACAGTAGACAAAAATTTAGCTTATGAGTGGAGCAACTACCGCCTGTCGTCGCTTCGACTCAATAGTTATAAGGGAGATCGCACCGACGTTCTCGACCCGTTCCACGTCCTTCGAGGATGGTTTGTTTTGAACCTCACAAATTTTCTCATTGAGCCGAGTACAGGACTTGAACCACAGATCGAAACGGAAGTGCGAAATACGATTGAGACTCTCAGGCTCAACCGCGACGATATACTCGTGAATCTGCGTTTCAAAATTGTCAAGGACTACGCCAAGGGACTCGTCAACTTTGATTTTTTGACTACCTATTACCCGTTTATCGCGTCTGAATTAGACCGACAGAATCAGAAAGAAGCGATTAAAGCTGCTTTCAGCGCGTAGCTCCGGGAAACGGCGTTTATAACATGGTGGGAACGTTTCGAAACGTAGACCTCGGGGGACAGACGGGAAGTTTCCTAGGTTTTCTCCGACAAAATTCAATTCAGACAACGTCCCGTCTGTCCGCGGTTGTACCGGTTGTATGGAACGGTTCTCAGCGGCGGCGCATCTAAAGTCGTGAGTGGCAAAAGAGGCCAACGACATGAATGTTGATTGCGTGAAGTGCAAAAAACCAATATCCCTTAAACCCGAAGAAATTACTCGCGGCTCGCACTACCAAACCACCTGCCCACATTGCGGTCAGGAACAAGCCGGGGCTTTGTATTTGGTCACAGAGCCTGCGTCCGAGGAACATCTTCTACCCGTTGTACTGAAATAGCCGCGCTCCCGTCCTTTTCGTTACGGTATTTCTCTCAGATCGTCCAGTAAACATGGCACACGCTCGCCAGAGAGGTCCCCGGTTGTTAAAACGGAGCGAGATACGCGGCTCTCCTATCGCGAAATTTTCAGCACTGGACCAGTTTTACGGCTTTCGCGACTGCGTCATCAATGTCCTTCGCGGAGTCGCCCGTCGCTTTAGCTGCCCAATACATCCCAGCGACTTCTAGGACTGCCGGGAGATAGGTTGGGTGACATGGCTGTGTTGTGATCTTGTTGAGTAATTGCTTGGCCTTTTCAATCCCACCCTCGATCGTGAGATTGGTCGCTTTGACGGCATTCGATACAGCGAAGATTCTCGCCCCAACTTGCGCGACAAGAAACGCATACGCTACTTTGTCCATTTCTTTCATAATCCACCTCTTTGTTTTTGCGCCTCTTGATTGCTACGCGCAGGCGCTGCGCTAATTTCCCGAGAAACTTCTTTGTTACGCGCTCGCGTCACGACGCAAGCTGAATCCATAGCATAGGCCATTGCAGAAAGCGAGTGCCTGACTTGAATAGATTTTCAACGCGGGACGAGCGATGAATCCTGGCTGTGCTCTTTTTCCCATTTTGGTCCCTGTAGCACAGGCACTCCTGCCTGTGCTCCTCCCTCTTCCGCTACTCACCAACCCACTATGCACTACTAACTCTCTTTCCCGTCACCTTCTCGGTGACCTCCGTGCCTCCGCGTCCTCTGTGTAATGTCTGATCTTTTCCGAACCTTCAACTTTTAACTGCCTGCCCTGTTTACCCTGCTTGCCCTGAGGAACGAAGGGAGCCTCGAAGCGAGCGCAGTCAGGTCGACTGCTAATCCGGCCTCCCCTATCCGCTTCCTTTTCTTATGCTTACGATTTATCTTGACAAGTCGGTAAATATATACTACACTTCCGTATGAAGATTCGATACAACCCGTTCTTCCCACCTTCCTCACAGGATCCCGCGGCTTTAGCCCGTCCCTTCGGTTCCGGCCGTTGTAGTGGCGGGTCTTCAGACCCGCGTCTTTTCGCCCCGCTCACCCGCCGACCACAAAAGCAGAAAACAGAGAGCAAACAACCCTCTGTCTTTTCATCCACTTACAAACGCCTATTCTCCCAACCCTTTTCTTTTGATACTCATACAAACGCCTGGGCGTATTTTTTTCGCGCCCCCTCCCTCGCCGCCTCCTCACCTCGTCCGCGTACACGAACGAATCGCTGCAACCCCTCTCGAATCATGCCCCTACGCACTCTGCCCGTGCACAACGGGGGTGTGGGGTGGGGGTCCGAACCTTCAAAGTTTCCAACCTTCCAACCTTCCAACCTGCAAACCTTCCGTGCACGCACGAAACGCCGCAACCCCTTTCCTCTCATGCGCTTCCGCACTCTTTCGTGCACACACCGGGGGTGGGGGTGCCCCCTTTACCTCCAGACTCTTGCGCAAGGCGCCGCTTCACAGAGAAGCGGGACGGCCATTCAACGAAGGCGACCGCGCACAGTTCACGGCCCCGAATCGAGACCAGGAGATTGCCAACCGGGAGCACGGCACCATCGAGAAGGGCACTTTTCATCAGCAAGGCCGCGCACTGCCCCAGTCCTTTGCCGCACGATCTCTTGGGCCGCGACCTTTACGCCTCGGTTCGAGGTTGCTGCCCGCACAAGCCTGTAGTAGGATTTCGTCATGGAAATCGGTCAAAGACTCCGAGATTTACGCGAAGAAAAGAAGTTCAGCCAGGGCGACATCGAGAAGGCCACAGGTCTTCTCCGTTGCTACGTCTCCCGTGTGGAAAATGGCCACACCGTTCCCTCCGTCGATACTCTGGAAAAGTGGGCGCGTGCCTTGGAAATGCCGCTCTATAAAGTGATGTATGACGGAGCGGAACCTCCCAAGCCGCGAAAGCTCGCTAGCGAGAGCGACAAAGGTCTGTGGGGAAACTCTGGCAAGGACGCGAAGGTATTGGGCCAATTGCAGAGATGCCTCTCGAAGATGGAGCCCAAGGAGCGAACCTTTTTGCTTGGGTTTGCAGGCAAGCTGGCTCGCAACGCGGCGAAGTAAATCTGCTCGAGACAGATCTTCTCCGCTCCAGTTTTCAATCCGAGGCAACGGAATAGAAGGGGCCAATATTCGCATCGACCCGGCTGGCCTGTTCTCCAGCCGGATGAATCATCGGCCCCCAGCACGCATCGCAGTGCGAATTAAACGATGGCGCTTCGACCGCGGAACAAGTGGACGATC
>DASXMM010000306.1:0-5417 GCA_036495665.1 Candidatus Acidiferrum sp.
ATCGCTCGCATCTTCGCGAGGCCCCACTCGACCGCTCTCTGCGCCTGCGGCGAGCCCGTCACGCGAGCGCCAACGTCGTCGCTCAATTCCGTCAAATATTGAAACGCGTGGGAATCCAGCATCCCTTCGCCCGCGATTTTCGCCAGAGCAGGCTTGGTTCCGTCTTCGTTCGGCCCCTTCGCCGCGGATTTTTCTTCTGCTCTCACAGCCTGCGCCGCGACCAACGCCACGGCCGCAATCCCTACGAAAATCCTTCGCATTCCCTGTTCTCCCTGTGCGTTGCACAAAAATTGACGCAGACGACTCTACCACGCCATCAGACGGCCCAGCCGCAAAACCGTTTCAGGATAAGGGTTGCGCTTGATCTGCTTCGTTGCGCTCGTGTATGGCGGGCAACGCCAACGTATCCGCCGCTTTACCCTGCTTCTCTCTCGCCCTACACTGCCTCCGAGGCCATCGTGAAAGCTACTCGCGCTTTTCTCTCCGCGATTCCTGTCGTCGCGGCACTTTGTTTTCTTGGAGCGTCGGCCGCAACCCCGCGCGCGACGCAGGATACAGCGCAAAAACCCGCCGAAAAAGCGCCCGATAAAGCTCAGGACAAAACCTCGCAGAAAGCTCAAGGAAAAGCTGCGCCGAAACCTACACCGAAACTTCCCGCAGAGATCGAGCTACTGGAAACCAGCGTTCGCTTCGAAGCCGACGGCTCGAGCCGCAAAGAAGTCCACGCCCGCGTCAAAATCAACGATGAACTCGGCGTCCGCCAATTCGCCCGCCTCAATTTCGACTTCAACCGCGCCTTCGAGCAAGTCGAGATCCCGCTCGTACGCATCACGCACCCAAGCGGCGGCACCGCCGACGTTCTCCCCAGCGCCGTGACCGACAATCCCAATCCCGCCGTTGTCAAGTTCCCGGCTTATCAGGATGTGCGCGTCAAATCCGTACGCATCCTCGGCCTCGAACCCGGCGACTCGCTCGAATATCGCGTCGTCACCACCACCTCGCACCACCCACTGGCCCCCGAATTCTGGTTCGAGCACTCCTTCGATCGCACCGGCGTTGTCTCCCACGAAGTCTTCGAACTTGATGTTCCCGTTTTTCGCGTTGCTCATTCCGAATACACTGAGAAATTGCCGACTCCACACATCAACCCGGCCACGGCTGCAACCTCTATCCAGACCCTTGGTCAAGGAACCTCTGCACACACAACCTATCGATGGGATCGGCGACCTGCCGGTAGTGCTGGCGAGTCCTCGCAGCCTACGGATACCACTGAACCAGATGTTTCTTACTCCTCATTTGGGGAATGGGAGTTCCTTTCCGTTCGGCTTGACGAGCGGCTTTCATTTGCGGACGAACCGCTGAAGGATTCCGGAGACTATGAAAACACGCGCGTTCCATCATCAACACTCCGTGCCGTCACGCCAGAAATATCCTCCAAGGCTCTTCAATTGACCGACGGTATTAATGAAAATCGCGCCCGGCTTGTTGCACTGTATGATTTCGTCTCACAAAAAATTAGGACAGTGGATATTCCCTTAGGCTCCACCGGATTTGTCGCGCGGCCGGCAGCGGAAATATTGACCTCCGCCTACGCTACGCAGGAAGACAAGTTTACGCTGTTCGCGGCTCTGAGTTCGGCTGTAAAACTAGGCGCCGAAGCCGGTCTGACTGGATACTGTAACCAAAAAGGACCAGTGAAACCTTCAGGGTTCAAGCGTTTGCTGATTTCCGCGTACGACGGAAAGTCAAAATTCTGGGTCGATCCGAGCCTGGAAATTGCCCCCTTCGGCCTTATTCCCCCCAATTCCGGCGAATGCGCGTTCGTACTGCAGCGTTTCTTCTACTCGATGAACTCCACCGGCCACGAATGGGTGAAGTTGGAAGCACCTCTACCCTTTGCCGCGAAGCAACGCGTCGCAATTGATGCGACCCTTTCCACCGACGGCGCGCTTTCGACGCGGGCGAAGTACGTGATGCGCGGCGAAAACGAACTGCTCCTACGAACGGCGTTCCATCAGTCGCCTCGCGAGAAATGGGAGGGAGTCGCGCAACTGCTTGCACTCTCAGACGGCTTTCGTGGGAAGGTGAGCAAAGTCACCGCCTCCGATCCCTACGCGACGCACGACCCTTTCACCGTCGAGTACGAAATTACGCAACCCAAATTTGTGGACTGGTCGAAAAAACCACTGCGCATCCCCGCGCTTCTTCCCTTGCTCGGGCTTCCCGATCCGCCCGCTCCCGATGCGGCGGCCGCGCCAATCGAACTGGGCACGCCGCTTGACGTCGAAGTGAGCGCAGTCCTTCATCTTCCCGCTGGCACAACCGCGCACATCCCCACGGGCACTTCCGTCGAGCGCGATTTCGCGACCTATTCCTCGAAATATTCCGCGAAGGACGGAACGCTCACCGCGACACGACATCTGAATTTCATTCTGCGACAAATCCCCGCCGATCGCGCCACCGATTACAACGCCTTCCTGCGCACTGTGCAAAACGACGAGTCCCAAGTCTTCACGCTGGAGCGCGCCGACACAACTCCGCCAGCTGGGGCCAAGCCGCAGAAACCATGATGCCTGTTAGTGTTTGGATCAAAACCGAGATGAAACGAAATACTTCTCTTCCTTCGACTTTCAACTTTCGACCGCGACCATCGCAGCGCGGCGTTAAAAATCGAAACCTACTTGATCCCCATAATCTCTTTTTCTTTGGCCTCGGAAAGACCTTCCACCTTGCTGGTCTCCGCATGCGAAAGTTTTTCCAGTTCGTCCAAACCGCGCTTCTTTTCGTCTTCGCTGATTTTCTTTTCCTTTTCGAGCTTCTCAATTCCCTCTTTGATGTCCCGGCGAATATTGCGCACCGCCGTTTTGTGATTCTCGAGCACTTTGTGGAGCTGTTTCACAAAATCCTTGCGCCGTTCCTCGGTCAGCGCTGGGATGGGCACGCGCACCACTTTGCCGTCATTCGTGGGATTCAACCCTAAATCCGAAGTGCGAATCGCCTTGTCAATCAGCGCAACCGCGCTCGGATCCCAGGGAGAAATCACGATCATGGTTGGGTCCGGCACGGTCATCGAACCGAGCTGATTCACCGGCATCGGCGTTCCGTGATAGTCAACGCGAACGTTATCCAACATGGTCGCGTTCGCGCGCCCCGTGCGGATCGTCGCCGCTTCCTTGCGAAAGTCGTCCACGGCCTTTTCCATCCGCGTCCGAGCCGCGGCCATCAAGTCTTTCGTAGTCATAACGCCCTCAACGTAATTTCCTCGAGTTAATAATGACGATACCGGCCCGCAATTGGCAATCAACAGGTGTGATCTCAGCGCGCCGCCCCCGCAGCGCCAAAGACTAGTTCAGCGCGGGAGTTACCTTCGAGCCCACGCGCTCGCCCATCACGACCCGCTTGATGTTCCCGTGCTGGTTCATGTTGAACACGACGATCGGCATCCCGTTATCCATACAGAGCGAAATCGCCGTCGCGTCCATCACCTTCAAATTCTGGTTCAGCACGTCGCGATACGTGATCGCCGCAAAAAACTTCGCGCCAGAGACTTGCTCCGGATCGGCGTCGAAAATTCCGTCCACGCGCGTCGCTTTCAAGATAACGTCCGCCTTAATCTCCATCGCGCGCAACGCCGCCGCCGTGTCCGTCGAAAAATAGGGATTGCCCGTCCCCGCCGCAAAAATCACGATGCGGCCCTTTTCCAGGTGCCGCATCGCGCGCCTCCGGATGAACGGCTCGGAGACCTGCCGCATTTCAATCGCGCTCAGCACGCGCGTGAACACGCCTTCTTTTTCCAGCGCATCCTGCAAGGCAAGCGCATTGATCACCGTCGCCAGCATCCCCATGTAATCGCCCGTCGAGCGATCAATCTCGAATCCCTTCTGCCGCGCCCCGCGAAAAATGTTTCCGCCGCCAACCATGATGGCGATCTCAACGCCCAGCGAGTGCACGTCTTTCAACTCCTGCGCGATGGCCTGGATCGTCTCGCCATGAATCCCGAATCCCTGCGGCCCCTGCAGCGACTCGCCCGAAAGCTTCAACAAGATTCGCCTGTAGGCTGCTTTTTGTTTCTTCGCCACTTTGTTTGCAGCCTTCTTTCCTGAGTTCGTCTTTCCCGCCATGTCGCTCCGGTCTGTGCTCTCGAAAAGCCTCGGAATTGTAACAAACTATTCCCGCGCCCGCACAATGCTGCATCGAGATGCACGACCTCGCTCAGCGGCAATCTGGGCGAGGTGGTGCCAAGGACCACCGATCTAGTCTGATTTTTATGGAAGGGACCCTTGGAAAAACCTCGTGCCGGCAAGACCGCCGCTTGCGGTGGTGCTTGCCGGCAGGAGTAATACTGACTACACTTATTTAGCGGCCGTGACCTCCGCCGCCACCGTGGAACCCGCCGCCGCCACCGCCACCGCCGTGGAAGCCACCTCCGCCTCCACTAGAGCCGCGTCCGCCGAATCCTCCGCCGCTTGAGGCGTGCATCGCTCCGGACCTGGAATGAAAACCGCCTCCCGACGAACCAGCTCCGCTGTAGATGCCGTGAGCGTATTGAGAACTACCCGCGTAGTGAGACTCGCCTCCCCAGTTGCGAACGTTCTCGCTGAAGTGATGATAGATACCCGCACCATGGTATGGGAAATGTCCGCCATAGAAGGGCGATCGAAACGCGAACCACGGCGAATAGAAACCCCAGCCAAACGGGCTGTAAAAGATTCCGTCTCCAGGGATGAATGTGAAACCGTCAAACCACGGATCCCAATACCATCCGGCGCCCCACCAACCCGGGCCCCAAGGGCCCCAGCCGCTCGCGGCGTAAAGGCCTGCGGCGTCTACGTTCGACTCGGCAACATAGGACGATCGCAAACTGCTCCAGCGATATAAGTCGTCGTCTTCGTAGGATTTCTTGTCGAACTTCTGCGACTTGTTTTGATCTTCGGCTGACGCGGCCAAGGCAATCTCGTGTCCGTCTTTGACGCCAACGTGCCCATTGCCTCCCTCAACGAGTGCCTTCCCGTCGAAGACTCGGAGCTGGCCCTGCTTGAGATCAAAGTCGTACAAACCGGTCTTGAGGAGTTGTGTTGTCTTGCCGTCGGCAGCGATTCGAATGTTGTTCTCGGGATGAATCTCCGCGACCTCTACCATCGCATGCCCCTGGTCGACGGAAACTTCCGTGTCCGTCAAGCTGGACGAAATCATTTTTACCGAGCTATCGTTGCCGACTCGCAGAAACACCCCCGGGGTCAGCAGAATCTCGGCCTTCCCTTTTTGCGTGGTTAACGATTGGCCTGCCTGCAATTCGGCGGAGCCGATCGATTTTGAACCAATCGCTTCCGAACCGATCGCAACGTCGCCCTCGACGTAGTTGATCGTTCCCGGTACCGCTTGTTCTGGGGCGCCGTTATCGCTCGCCCGGACGGGCG
>DASXMM010000307.1:0-4839 GCA_036495665.1 Candidatus Acidiferrum sp.
CAATGATGGCCTTGGCCTTGACCTCGAGTTCCCGAGCCAACTCGTTAATGCGAACTTGGTTTGCTTCAATCATGCGTTCTATAGACCGCTCCACGGTCAATAAACTGTTCCGGCCTCGACTGAGCCAAGGCCAATCCCAACTCGACGGTTAGTGCTTTGGCTTTTCCTCGTCTTGCGCCGGTGTATCGCTGGCGTTATCTGATGTCTGTTCAGGTGCCGCGGATTCTTCCACCGGTTCAGCGTCGGCCGCAGACTGTTCGGCAGTTTCTTCAGCTGCTTCGGTCGCCTCGGCGCCTTCTGCGGTTTCCGTAGCCGCTTCGTCGCTTTCGGCACCTGCTTCGCCTTCGGTAGTCGCCGTTTCGCCTTCGGCTACTTCACCTTCCGCGACTTCGCCGGCGGTTTCGGTGCCCGGTGCGGTGGCGGCGGCTTCGGCTCCGCCTTCGTAAAAGCGGTTCACGGCCTGATAGATCTTGTCGACCATTTTCTCGCCGATTCCCGGAATCTCCATCAACTGCTCGGGAGTCATGCCAGCGAGTTTCTCGACGTTGGTAATTCCGGCGGCTTCGATTTTCTCGATGGTCTTTGCACCGACACCAGCGAGCGCCGTCAATGGTGTCGTTGGCGCGGTCAAAGCCGTCATTTGTTCTTCGATTTCCTGGCGCTTCTCTTCTTCGCTCTTGATGTCGATGTCCCAGCCGATGAGCTTGCTGGCCAGGCGGACGTTCTGGCCCTTTTTGCCAATCGCGAGCGAGAGTTGCGAATCTTCGACAATCACTTCGAGCTTGCGGTTCTCCGGGTCGGTGATTTGCACACGCGTTACTTTCGCTGGGCTCAGAGCTTTTTGCGCAAACGCGACGGTTTCTTCGCTGTACGGAATGATGTCAATCTTTTCGCCGCGCAGTTCGCGGATGATGGATTGCACGCGCATGCCCTTCATTCCGACGCACGCGCCAACTGGATCGACGTCCTTGTCGCGGCTGGCTACGGCAACTTTCGTGCGTTCGCCTGCTTCGCGTGCCGCGTGACGGATCTGTACTGTTCCGTCGTAAATTTCGGGCACTTCCATTTCAAACAAGCGCTGCACCAGACTGGCGTCAGCGCGCGAGACGATGACTTGCGGACCCTTCGCGGCGCGATCCACCATCTTGATGACAACGCGCAAACGCTCGCCAATGTTGTAGGTCTCGAGCTTGGACTGTTCACGCTTCGGAAGGCGCGCTTCCGTGCGGCCCATGTCAACGATCAGGTCAGGGCCCTCGGCGCGTTTTACGATTACGGTGACCAGCTCGCCGACGCGCGTGTGGTACTCGTTGTAGATCGTGTCGCGCTCGGCTTCGCGCACCTTTTGCAGGATGACTTGCTTGGCCGTCTGCGCCGCGATTCGCCCGAGCACGTCCGTTGGCTTGGCAGCCGTAATTTCCGTGCCAATTTCGGCCGAAGGATTCTTCTTCTTGGCGTCCGCCAGGCTGACTTCCTTCTTCGGGTCGGTTACTTCTTCCACGACCGTATGCACCGAGTACACGTCCACTTGCCCGGTTTCGGGATTGAACTTCGCCCGCAAATCTTCTTCGGTTTTGTAATACTTCCGCGCCGCTACGACCATCGCGTCTTCAATGGCAGACACGACGACGGTGGTCTCGATGTGTTTCTCGCGGCTCAACATCTCGATTTGTTGATAGAGCAGATTCGCCATGTATCGTTCCCGATCGTCTTCCTGATATTGCTGCTGTTCTCTTCTGGTTGCTGTCAGATTCCTTTAAAACTCGACCATCAAATTCGCCTTGCGTATTTTCTCGAGCGGCAATTCCACCGTCCGTGGAGTCTTGCCCTTCAACTCCAAGCGAACGTTGCCGTCCACAAACCCGGCCAGGCGTCCCTCAAAATACTTCTCGTCTTCGACGAGCTCGGTCGTCGAGATCTTCGCCATGCGGCCCCGGAACCGTTCGTACTCTGTCGGCTTCCGCAGAGCCCGATCCATGCCCGGCGAGCTGACCTCCAGGGTATAGCCCGGCCCGGGGATCAACTCCTCAACATCCAGAATCACGCTTAGCTGCTGGCTGACGCGCTGGCAATCGGCGTGGCTGACGCCCAGCTGGCCACCCTCGCGGGCTTCGGAAGGAGCCAAGATCTGCCCCGCGGAGTCGCTCATCGAGGCGCCCGACTTAGGCGGCCTGTCGATAATCACCCGCAGGAAGCGCTGCTTGCCTACCTTCCACTCCACATCAAAGATTTCCAGGCCTTCCGACCGCGCAACCCGCTCGGCGGCATCCCGAATTTTTTCCAAATCCAACCGGAGACTCCCCGAGCAATGCCGGTATCGTTGCACTCCAACCGGCCCAACAAAAAAGTGGGCTTGCGCCCACCCATCCGTGCGACCTGCTTCAGAGCGAAAAGACAGTATATTCTGCCCTCAAGTCAAAAGCAAGGTATGTGGCTTTCCCGTAGCTGCTCCCACGTAAGGCTCAATGCCCTGCTGCGCCGCATCGGCTCGACGATTGGAGGCGGAAGGCCAGACTCACGCCGGGCGGTCAGATAGGGAAAATCGATGGGCTCGCTATCTGTGGTGTCTCCGGAACCGCGAGGAACGCTCCAGCGGGGCCCACCGGCGCCGCTCGCTCGCCGGGGTTGTAGCTAACAATTGTCTTGTGTTGTGCGCAGGGCCGGGGAGCATCCCAGCTGTTTTTTGATAAGTGTTCATTCCACAGATAGATAAAGTTCTTTGTTTTGATACACTTTTGCAAATGTTGATTCTAAACGACCTGCGAATTCATTGGAATTGGAGTGTCTGCTGGCGCTTGGGCCAGTGCATTGTCTTCTTCGCTCAGTCACATAGCATCGACCTCACGAGGGCTAGCCAAAGGCAGCTCACCTTTGCAGAACTCGCAAAGAGGGCCACTAGGCCTTAGCGGACCGAGGGTCGGCCTGCCGCGGGAGGGAACAATGCCGAGACCGTAGACGTATCCATCTCGACGGGCACGGCAGCGTTCCGGAGGTGCGAGTTTGAAGCGAAGCCTGGCTTGGTGCGCGCTGCCGTTGGTGGTCGCGATGGCGGCTATAGACCTCTGCGGGCAAACACAGGGCGAGCCCTCGGAGAACGAGCTTCGCGATCGCATCGGAGCGTATCTCGCTCCGTTTATCGATAGTGGCAACTTCACCGGAGCGTTACTGATTTCTCGCCATGGCAAGGTTTTGCTGCGCGAAGCCTATGGCTTGGCGAATTATGAGTTAGGGGTTCCCAATTCGCCGCGCATGCGCTTCCATATCGCCTCGGTCTCGAAGGCGTTCACAGCTGCGGCAATTCTTCAGCTACAAGAAAAAGGGCGGTTGACGCTCTCCGACCCTGTATCCCGCTTTCTTCCAGACTTTCCGGAAGGCGATAAGATCCGAATAGAACATCTGCTCACTCACACTTCTGGAATTCGCGATATCAACGATCTCGCCGACTACGACGATTTCGCCCGGAGTCCCCATAGCCTGCCCGAATTGGTTGCGAAATTTGCGGGCTTACCTCTACAGTTCCAGCCCGGCGCGAAGTATAGCTACAGCAATTCCAACTACAATCTGCTGGCCCTCATACTGGAAAAGGCCACGGGCGAAAGCTACCCGGATTATTTACGCCGGCACATTTTCGGACCTGCCGGAATGGAGGAATCCGGACACGACGGAGATGCCACAACGCTCATTCCGCTTGCAGCGGCGGGGTACGAACCTGCGGGCGAGAAGGGCTACGAGAACGCGCCGTACATCGATTGGTCAACGAAGACCGGAAATGGTTCGCTCTATTCCACCGTTGACGATCTTTCCCGCTTCGATCGCGCGCTCAATCGCGAGGTCGTCCTGAAGAAAGCGACGTGCCAGGCGTATTTTGTGGAAGGCGAGGGTAACCGATACGGTTGGTACATCGGCCGCCGCCTGGGACACCGTGTCATGTCCGCGAAGGGCCGCAGTCCTGGATTTACCGCGGAATTGGACCGTTTCCCGGACGATGATTTGACCATAATATTGTTGAGCAACAGCTACAGCACCGTTTTGCAAGATCCGATCGCAGAAGCTCTGGCCGCGATTGTCTTCGGGCAACGACCTGTACCTCCGTCGATGCACCGGGTGGATGTCCCTCCGTCCGTGCTGGCGTCCTACGCCGGTGAATATCAGTACGGACCAGATTACTTTGCGCCGGACGCGAAATTCGAGCTATCCGTGGAGCCTGGGTACCTGCTGCTGCGGCTCGGAGACAGTCGCACGCCGCTCGTTCCCCTTCAGCCGACTGAATTCTTAGATCGCAAGTTCTTCGGGCGTGTTGTGATGGAGAAGGACAGCTCGGGAGCAGTGATCGGTCTGAAGGTTCGCTACGGCACGAGAGAATTCCGAGCCCAGAAGTTGGGGGCGCGGCCAGCTGCGGAGCCTTAGGCGGCCTGTCCAAGGAGAAGCTTCGAAGGAGAGCTAGCCAAAAGCAGCCCCACCCTTGCATGAACCAGACCCGGAAGGATGGGCCACCCAGGAGGCCTTGGCGGATCGAGGGTCGGCCACGCGCCCGAGTTTTGAGAGTGTGCGAGCAGTGTCAGGCTATGGCCAGAGGCGGGGGAATTTGGTATTGTGGGCGGTGGTGAGGTACAGGGCTGTATCCTGCGGTTAGGGAATGGCACCGGAGGCCACTATGAGCGTTGTTCCTCGTGTGGGCAGCGGAAAGATTACCGTGCCCGATTTGCTGCAGCGGAAGACTTCCGGTGCAGAGCGTCCTTCCAATTTTAATTCGCAGAAAATTACTTGTTTGACGGCGTATGACTATCCGACGGCGCGTCTTTTGGACGAGGCGGGCGTGGATGTGTTGCTGGTGGGCGA
>DASXMM010000308.1:0-5264 GCA_036495665.1 Candidatus Acidiferrum sp.
CGTTCTTCGTCCCGCCGCTCAGAGAGCGCCAGGAAGACATCCCCACCCTAGCGCGCTATTTTCTCGATGAATTCAGCGCGGCCTACGTAAAAAAGACTCGGGAACTAAGCACCATGGCAATGGAAATTCTGGTCCGCTACCCGTGGCCGGGCAACGTGCGCGAACTACGCAATCTCGTCGAACGCCTCGTTATTGTCTGCCCGCAAGCCCGCATCGAGCCGCACCATCTTCCGCCCGAACTCTTCCGCGGCGCCGCCCAAAGCCCCGAACATCCGTACTCGACGCTCCACGAAGCCCGCAGCGCCTACGAACGCGAATTCATTCTGCGAAAATTGCAGGAGCATCGCTGGAACATGACACAAACCGCGTCGGCTCTGGGCCTCGAGCGCAGCCACCTCTACCGCAAAATGAAATCGCTAGGTATTGCCGCGCCGGACTGAAAGTTTGAATTTCAAAGGCTTTTACTTGGTGACAGAACGAGCCTTCCTGTTCCGTTGGCAGCCCTACTCGTCCGATTCGTCCGTCTCTTCCGCCTGCGCTTCCGAAAGCGCATCCAGTTGGCTATGCCAATCCAATTCTCGCACGCTCTGTGGATTCTCCCGCCAGTTAGGCACCACTTTCACAAACAGCCCTAGATAAATTTTCGTATCCAGCAACTTCTCAAGCTCCTTGCGCGCCTGAGTCCCAATCTTCTTCAACATCTCGCCCTTGCGCCCAATCAAAATCTTCTTCTGCGAATCCCGCTCCACATTCATCGTCGCTTCGATGCGCAGCAATTTCGGCAACTCCTCGAACTTATCCACCTTCACGGCCAGCGCATACGGCAGTTCGTGATACATCGCCTGAATCGCCTTCTCCCGCACAATCTCCGCCGCCAAAAACCGCCCCGGCTGGTCCGTTACCTGATCTTCGGGAAAGTACGGCTCGCCTTCAGGCAGCAACTGGAAAATCTCGCCAACCAAATCCTCGCAACCGGTCCCCTTCAGCGCCGAAATCGGAACGACAGCCGCGAAATCGAAAGCTTTGCTGAAGGTTTCAATGAGAGGCAAGAGCTTCTGCTTGGGCAATCCGTCAACCTTGTTCAACACCAGAATCGTTTTCCCCCGAAAACGCTTGGCTCGTTCAAGCAACAGTTCGTCCGAGTGAGGCAAAGTCCTGGCTGCGTCCACCATCAACAACAAAACATCAATCCCCTCCAACGCCGCAGCCACCTCATGCATCATCTGCCGCCCCAGCGCCGAATCCGCCGCATGCAACCCCGGCGTATCAATAAAAACAATCTGCCCCTCAGGACGCGTCACAATCCCCTGGATCCGATTCCGCGTCGTCTGCGGCTTCGAAGTAACAATCGCCACCTTCTGCCCAACCAAACGATTCAGCAGCGTCGACTTCCCCGCATTTGGCCGCCCCACAATCGCCACGAACCCAGACCTGAACGCCGTTTTCTTCCTCTCTTGCGTTTTCTCCACTCTTCTCTGTGTCCTCTGATCCCTCTGCGTTCTCTGTGTAATGTTTCTTCTTTCTTTCTCTTTCTCTTCCCTCTCGCTACTTCACGACAGGCAGTTCCAACGCGCTCGCATGCTCCGCATCATGAAACAAAGTAACATGCGCCGTCCTCGCATCCTTCCCAGTCTCGAGCGCCACAACTCCCCCGCTATTGTAGTTCTTCTCGATGCTGGTCGTATTCGGGCAATGCACCAACAATCGCAACTGGCTCCCCTTCGCCACCCGTCGCGAGAAAAACGTAAAATTATCAAACACGTATTTCTCCACCTTCCCCGCCGTAACCAGCTTCTCCTGCCGCAAAGACTCACGATACCGCGCCCGAATCGTCGCCCCCGTCAAGAAAACAGATTCGCCGCTCGGCAAAATCTCATACACCGCCGCCTCAAGGTCTGTGTCGGGAACGTCCATTGCCAACCACACATTCAATTTCAAGAAGCCAGTCACTTCGGTAGCCTCACCAAACGGCTCGCTGTGATAAACCACTCCGTTTCCGTACAAATCCATGAGTTCGCGCTGCGAAGTCAATCCGCCCGCATCATCATCGGACTCCGCATCCCCGGGCCGCGTATCAAGCGGATCATAAATCCACTTGTCCGCAGGAGCCCCGACGCCGGTCTTCTCCGAGAGTGTCCCCGACTGAAAAACACTCTCCGCCTTCCCGTTCGAACCCAAATAAAGCGTCCGCTTCTCGTTCGAAATCCTTTCCAAGCTATCCGCGTACTTCCAATTCTCCGCGCCCGCTCCCACAACGTAATACGCCACGCGCTTCTTTAAAAACTCCGGCTTCTTCCCGCTCTTCATCACCCAGTCGTACCACTCCGTATGCAGCTTGTTCAGATCCACAACGCTGGCCTCACCAAACTTCAGCCCAGCCACTTCTCGTTTAGGCGTCCGCGTCCCCGCATGATCCCACGGACCAATGATCAAATAATGATTCGCCTTCGCTTCCGCCGTCCCATACTCCATGTGCCGCTTGTAATAAGTGAATGCCCCAGGCTGATCCCCGTCGTAGTCCCCGGTAATCGTCAAGATCGGAAAACCAATCCTCTTGTACTGCTCCGGCGTCGGAACCATCGCATCGTAATAAACATCCGGAATCGGATGCGCGAGCCATTTCTGAAAATTCGCATTCGGATTCCCCGCAACGCGGTCGTACTCCTTAAACGCCAGATGCCCATCATAGTATTCGCGCATCTTCGCGCCCCAGAACACTCCCGACCCGAAAAGATTCGCGTTACTCGTAACCCCGCTGGTAAACGAAAGCCACTGCTCCACATACGGCCCGAAAATGTTGTACTGAAACGGAAAATCCACTCCCGGATGCGCCGCAGCCGCCGGCACGATCGTCGCCAGATGCGGCGGAAACTCCTTCAGCGTTGTCCACTGATCAAATCCCGCATAAGACCCGCCCCACATCGTCACCTTTCCATTGCAATACGACTGCTTCGCCAGCCACTCCACAACGTCGTATCCATCCTTCGCTTCATTCACAAACGGTTCGAACGCCCCGCCCGAATTCCCGCGCCCGCGCACATCCACCAGCGCATACACATACCCGTGCTGCGCAAAATACATCGCCCGGTCCGTATAGCTGTCGCCAATATACGGCGTAAACGTAAAAATCACCGGCAAGGGATCCTTCTGCCCATGCGGCTGAAATACGGTAGCGTTCAACATCACGCCATCGCGCATCGGTATCTTCGCTGCCCAGCGCATATCCGGAATCGCCGGAGCAGGCGCGGCGCTCTCCTGCGCAACAGCTCCACCCGCCGCCACGCCGGCGCAAAGGCCACCAACAAAAACGACGCGACGCACAATTTCAAATACGTTCATGCGGAATCCTCCACCGGCACCCCGGCCACCCATCCGAACAAACCGATTCGATCACACGCATGGTATCGCGTCAGTTCGGGAATTCCTACAATTTGAAACAAATGTTTCTGTGAGAAAGGATTTGTTACTTTACGAACGCGCCTTCGCTGAAGCCGGCACTGCGGCCACTCGCTTGCGAATCCTCAACCGCAACACTTTCCTCTGGTTCGCTTCCAACACCTCGAAGCGATACCCTTCCAGATCGACTTTGTCTCCAGGCGCCGGAACCTTGCCCGAAACATGGCTCAGCAATCCCGCGATCGTCGTAACCGTTTCATCCGTATCTTTACCGAAGTTCACGCCTAGTAATTCCTCAACGTCGCCGATGGCCATGCTGCCACGCATCACCAGCCCGCCATCCGCCTCCCTCACCACATCAGGCGCGGGCGGCTTTCCGCCGTTCCATCTCTCCCCAACAATCTCTTCCACCAAATCCTCGACAGTCGCAATTCCCGCCACCGACCCATGCTCGTCAATAATCACCGCCAAAGGCTGCCCCTTCTGCCGCATCTCCCGCAGCAACTCCGACCCAGCCTTCGTCTCCGGCATAAAAAGCACCGGCCGCACCAACTCCCGTACCTTCCTCTTCGGCAAGTCCTGATCCGCTATGTGCAACAAATCCTGCGCATGCACCACGCCGAAAATATCGTCCAGGGTTTTTTCATACACCGGCATCTTCGAAAATTTCTTGTCCACAAATTTCGCGTGTAACTCCTCAAGCGTGGCCTCTGCGGCGATCGCGATAATGTCCGGCCGCGGCGTCATCACCTCCCGCACGCGCTTATCGCTGAACTCCACAACCTGCTCGATTAAATCCGCCTGATCTGCGGCGATAATCCCTTCTTCCTCCGCTGCCTCCACCAGCGCTTCAATCCTTTCCTCGGTACGCTGCTCCTGCGTCATCTCCGGCTCCTGCTCCGAAATTCGCGCCAAAGACTCCGCGCCATCCAGAAACACGCGTACCGGCCAAACCAGCCACATCGCCGCCCGAATCAAAGGCAACAGAGGCAAGAGCCAACGCCCGGTCGTGCGATACAGCAGCATGTCCGGGATAAAGTGCATCGCAATCACAACTTCGAGTGTCAAAAAAACGCAAAACTCAAGCAGCGATTCCCAGGTCCCCGAAACAAAATAAACCACGCCTCGAGTTGTCTCGAGCACCAGAAACGCCAGCCAAAAATGCCCAAGGATACGAAACGTCCGCCCTCCGCTTCGCCGCTTAATCCGCAGCTTCGGCTCGATCTCCGCTTCAAAAATTTCCAGATGTTCATGGACGCGTCCGGTATTCATGCGCCCGAGCTCGCGATAAATCAGAGTAAGGTAGGAAAAAATCGGCAGGCCAAAGGCGAGCAGCACCACGCCCAGCGCATAAACCCATCTATACGTATTCATGCCAGCCCGAATCTCCGCCGCAGCTTCCGCTCGATGCGATCCATTTCGCCGCGGTCGGTTTCGTGGTCGTAGCCCAACAAATGCAATACGCCATGCAAAATCAACACCCGCAACTCACTGCTCAAACTTCGCCCATTTTTCTTCGCATAACGCCGCGCCGTCCGAGGCGCAATCGCAATATCTCCCAAATATTTTTCAGCCGCGGCCCACTTCTTCTCCGCGCCCTCTGCTAACTCCGTGACCTCTGTGTAATGTTTTCTCTTTCTCTTCTCCGAACGCGGCCTCTGTCGCTCCCCAGCGGGAAAAGACAAAACGTCGGTAGGCCCCTTCTTCCCACGAAAAACCAAATTCAGCCGCGCAATCTCCGCATCGCTCACCAAACAAACGGTGACGCATGCGTCGCGCAGCTCCATCTCATCAACGACTCGTCGCAAAAAAACTTCGAGAGGCCTCCGCGCCACGCGGACCGCCCTCTGGCGGTTCAAAATCATGCG
>DASXMM010000309.1:0-22666 GCA_036495665.1 Candidatus Acidiferrum sp.
AGCCACGCGCCTGGATTATCTGGAATGCCCTCTTCGGGCCACTGCTGGAGAGCGGCAACGAGCGCGTCCTGCGCAAGTTCCTCGGCAAGCCCGACATCGCGTGTGATTCGCGCAAGTCCAGCGATTATCCGTGCCGACTCAATTCTCCAGACCGCATCAATAGCGTTGTGTGTGAGCGTAGTCGTCACGACTACCCATCACACCACTCTTCGCCTTGGGCGCGCAAGCCGCGTCACAGTCACACCGCGTGCAAAGAAAGGGCCCCTAGGACTTGCAAGGGAAATCGTCCGGCCCATACATCTGCCGAACCTCGGTCTCACCTTCCCATGCCGGCCAGTATTTCTTATGCAGCTCCATGAACTGCACCGCACTCTGGATCGCCTCCTCCCGCGATTTCAATTCAAACTGCGCGTACCCCCCGATAACTTCTTTGGCTTCGGTAAAAGGTCCGTCGATGACGTTAATCTGCCCGCCAGAGAGCCGCACGCGTGCTCCCGTATCAGTAGGTTTCAGGCCGCCGTCGCCCCGCATTGTGCCGCTCTTCAGCGACTCCTCTTTGAGTTTACCCATGGCGTCCAACAGCTCCTTGGGCGGGAAGCCTTGCCCTTCCTTGTGCTTGACGATCATCATGAATTGCATCGCTCCATCTCCTTTTCTGTTTTTCCGCTTGCGAGCCGATTTCCGTTTGTGCGGCGGCCGCAAGCCTTGTTTCGATTCCTTGCCTCTATCTACGCGTCGAACGAGAGCCCCCAAAATCGACAGCCTCGTAATTTTTTTTGGCGCTGGGCCCAGGGCGAGCCGTTTCGTTACTAAGACTTCTTCTCAGCCACCTGAGCACGCATCCGCTTTTCCTGTTCCTTGAGTTCCGGAGTAAGCGCCGGGCCGAAATCCGCTGCCTCGAAGACCTGGCGAATCTCAACCTCCGTTTCCCCGGGGTGCGGATTGGGGCAGCGCTTGACCCACTCGATGGCCTCTTCCATAGACCTTACCTGCCATAGCCAGAAGCCCGCCACCAGCTCTTTGGTCTCCGTGAACGGCCCGTCAATCACCGTTCGCTTTGTTCCCGAAAACCGGACCCGCTTGCCCCTTGAACTGGCTTGCAACCCCTCAGCGGCCAGCAATACTCCGGCTTTCACTAGCTCTTCGTTGAACTTCCCCATTTCGGTAAGTCGCTGCTGGCTCGGCAAAACACCCGCTTCCGATTCCTTACTCGCTTTCACGATCACCATGCATCGCATTGTTCTATCTCCTAGTGGTTTGACTTCCGAATCGCCGGACTGAAGAGCTGGTCCCGCAAATGGCCTCCCTCGCATTAACCTGCCCTCTACTCTAACGTCGTATCAGGGGCCTTTAGATCGACAACTGCTTTATTTCTTTGGAAGAGCTCCTGTGAGGCTCGCGGTTTAGCGTTTCGCATGGCCCCGCCTCCCCGTTATGCTTGCCCCGCCAGGGTCCAAAGCAGCGGCCAGAGGCCCTGTCCAATCTCCAGCAAGTGGTACGCAACCCCTGCATCCTGATAGAGATACGCGGACACGGCCTGCCGGCAAAGCACGAAGATAGCCACGCGCAGCACCTCCCATGTTGTCCACGTAGTGCTATCGGAAGAATGCAAGCCTGTGCAGCCGCCACACCAATGCTGCAAAATCCAGTGAGTACGGTCGCGCCGATGGCTCTTCCTGCGATCGATTTGCGCTTCCCTGAGTTCCTATGCTGTTTCAACATCTTAGCCCCCTGCCTCACGTTTCCGGCTCCTATCTAAACGTCGAACGCCGGGGCATGAGTTCGACATAGCCGCTTATTTTTGTTTGTGGGCAATTCTTTGCAGGGCTCCATGGATTTCCTCGTTCTAAAGATACTTTCGCGCCGCCCCGGCCTGCATGGCTACGCCATCATGTCCGCGATTCAGGACATTTCCGGCGAGGTGCTCCGCGTCGAAGAAGGTTCGCTCTATCCCGCGTTGCACCGCATGGAAGAGGCCGGCTGGATTCGCGCCGAATGGATCACAAAAGAAACGGGCCGCCGAGCGCGTTTGTACAAAGTGACTGCCGCAGGGAAGCGGCAGCTTGGCGCGGAAGAGTCGCGCTGGCAGGCGGTCACCTTTGCTGTGAATCGCGTTTTGAGAGAGGCATGACATCGTGTCCATGTGGACCAGAATTACCAACGTTTTTCGCGGGGATCCGGCTTCCATGCTGCGGGCGGAATAAGTGTGGCTCCGATGTTCGGGACGTGGCGTACCCAACCCCCGTGGTATACAGAGAACTGTGAAGTAAACGCGTGAAAGGAATGGAGTTGCGGCCCTTCGTGTGTGTATGGACATGCGGGGCCGTGGAAAAGAAGGGAAGGGATTGGGCGGCGGCGCGTCTTTGGTTGCAGGGGTACCCCACACCCCCGTGTGTGCACGAAAGAGTGCGTACGCGCTTGATGGGAAAGGGGGTTGCGGCGATTCCTGCATGTACGACGAGGACGCAATGAGGTAAGGAACAAGTCGGTAAGGAATTGTGCAGGGGCGAGCGGGGATGCCGCCCCCTGCGTTTTTTGTAAGTGTTGCATTTAAAGGGTTTAGGGATTTTGTAAGCTGTTTGGAATCAGCAGTTGCGGAGGGGGCTGCAAGTGTTGCAGTTAAAGGGGAAGACAGGAAGGAAAGCGAGGAGTTCTGCGACGGAGACGGGAGGAACGAGTTGTATCTAATTTTCACACCGAATTATATGATATATTTACCTACTTGTCAAGACAAATCGTAAGTATAGGAAAAGGGGGCGGATAGAGAGACGGGCTCAATGGCTGAGGAACGGTCGAAACCCGCACCCTTGCGTGAACCAAAGGCGCAAGAGGGCGGCACCCGAAAGGCAAAATCAGATCCTAACGCTCAGCCATCCGCCAGAGGGTGATACGAAAAGAACTCGAAGTGGACGTTTGGGGAACCGGGACAGCCCCGTTCTCCCCACTCATTTCTTCACGAGCTCTCCCAAGTGTTCACTACTGGGATATTTGAAGATGGGTTCGATAGGTTGCTCGTTTTGTAATTCAGTTCGCGCATTCCCCCAAGGGATGACGCAAGCAGATGGAGGTTTGCCCGGAGCAGAGCACTTTGCCCATTCCTGCCCACGACCGAACTGGTCCCGCCATTCCGCAGCTATCTGTAATCGGTCAGGTAAAAATCTGAGCTGTAAAACGACTTCTCCCCTACTGTCTTTGATCTCCAGCGCATTGTCGGTGTAATTCTTGTCCCATATTTCTGGCTGCGCAACGACTGTCCAGTGATTCCTGTCAATATTCGCAATTCTTTTTCCCGACCTGTCGAGCACCGGAGTCGAAATCTCCATGCCATGGTTACCTCGTTCGATTCGCAAACCGGCGTTACGCGCGAATTTGCCAAAGTCTACGGAATCTTCAGAGCCTACGTAGACGAGTTTTGACCCTGAATCTCCACCGATTTCAATTATCGGAATAGGAGGGGTATAGCATGCTCCCCAAAAAGAACGAAATGAGCACAATTCGCCTTTAAGCGCGGCGGCCTTTTCTTCTCGTCGCTGCAGACACGCAAGTGATTGGAAGCAGGCAACAAAAAGCAATGCGGCGGCTATAGTTACGAGAACTCTCCATCTTATTTTTTTTGGCGCGTCGAAAAGAATCTGGGCCAAGGCTGCTGTTATAGTCCAACAGGAAAACCACAAAAACCACCGCACCAGTACGGGCATCGAGGGCACCAGCGCTGCAGTAAAGAAAACGACGTCCAGAATGAATAAGACGATTTCCTTTTTCCTGCTGTGTTTACCCAAGAGTTCTTCCAATCTGCGATCTCTCTTCTCTTTACGGAGTCTAGACATAGTGGAAGAGTAGCATCACACGCGGGGATTCTAGTCGGTGGGCCGCAACGACTCGGACGAACTTTTCGGCCGGCGGGCGTGGGCCTCGCCAGTGCGGGTGAGAGAGGCGACGAAGGGTGGTTTGAGCCTTTGCCAGAGGCGGCGCATTTTGGGGAGGGCGAGCTCGAAATGACGGTGTGTGGATGGCGTGCGAGACGGCGGTGGGCGCGTGAGGCGGAGATTTGGAGAAGGGTCTACGCGCTGGGGACGAATTCGCGGATGTCTACTTCGACGCCGTCGCGCAGGGCTTCGCGGGCGGACTGTGGGAGCTTGCGCGTGACTTCAGCGGTGACGGCCCGACGCTCGTCACGACTGGCGGCCGAATTTGTAGTACGATTCATGCTCGAATAGGAGCCGCGACCTCGTGGTGCGACGCTTCCTTCTCGCGGGCTACCTCTGGGCCGTTGCGGCCGGCATTGCTTCCTCTCAAACGCTGAAGGTTTTCCCCAGTAGTGTATTCGTGGACGAATCCGCTGTGATCCGCGCCGAAGGACTCGCGCCCGACGAGCACGTTTCGATCGGGGCCGAATTGGTCGACGGAGGGAACGAGCCCTGGTCTTCGCGGGCAGAGTTCATAACTGACGCGGAAGGCGCGGTCGATACCTCCAAGCAAGCGCCTGTGAAAGGTTCTTACAGCGGAGTTTCCGCGATGGGTCTCGTCTGGTCCATGAAGCCAAAGGCAGAACACGTGCCGTCGTACGTCCCGCCGCGAGATTTGGGCGCGCAGGCGATCGAATTCCAGCTCTTCAGAAATGGAAAGCAAGTGGCAAGCGCCCGGATGGAACAGCTCAGTGTAGCGGATGGGGTACGGCGAATCGCGCTCGAAGGACAACTTCACGGCGTGCTTCTTCTGCCGATCACGACGGGGCGGCATCCGGGGGTGCTGGTGGTGGGAGGGTCCGAAGGAGGTTTGCCGCTCCGGAAGGCTGCATGGCTGGCTTCACGAGGCTATGCGGCGGTTGCGCTCGCCTACTTCCGCTACGACGACCTGCCACCTCGACTCGAAGGTATCCCGCTCGAGTACTTCGGCGGCGCGCTCGCCTGGATGATGCAGCGGCCGGAAATCTCGAGCGATCACCTTGCTGTTGTAGGAACGTCACGAGGTGGCGAACTGGCGCTTCAGCTGGGCTCTATGTTTCCTGAGATCAAGGCGGTTGTGGCTTACGTGCCGGCGAACGTTCGATTTCCCGCCTGCTGCGGCAACACGCGGGTTCCGTATGCCTGGACCTGGCAGGGACAGCCGTTGTCATTTGTGTCGAGGCGAGCGCTGCGAGATCCCCGCGGGAGCATGGAAGCCGCGATCGCCGTCGAGCGCACCCACGGCCCAATTCTGCTCATCGCCGGCGATGACGATGGAGTGTGGGACTCGCCGGGGATGACGGATGCCATCGTCCGCCGACTGAAACAGGACCATTTCGCATACTCCTGCGAACGTTTGAGATACCCTCATGCGGGGCACCGGGCCGGCCGGCCCGAGATTGTTCCCACTTGGCACGGCAGTGTCAAGAATCCTACGTCGGGGCGAGAGGAGAACCTTGGCGGAAACGCACAAGGCGATGCCGAATCCTCACTCGACGCCATTCCCAAGGTGCTGGAGTTCTTGCGCCAGAGTCTTGCCAAACCCTAGTCCAACACGGATTTTTCGTCGTCCGTCCCCATCAAAAGTGAGCGCTTTGGACACGAGTTCCACCTCATCCGATACACGGTCCCGCGTTCATAGGTTTTTGTCTTAGCAACCGCACGGAGTTTATGGAAAGAAGTTCTTACCTTGGAGGATAACATCGACGGCGTTTAGTAGCGCAGCGCCTGCGTCGCTCTTTGAGACAAAACCTCGCGCTCCTGCGAGCTGGGCTGCTTGTACGATCTGGGGTCCTTTGTGCATGGAAAGAATGATGACTGGAACGGTGGGGAGTATTTGTTTGAGCGTCCGCGCAGCGGACACACCATCAAGAGTGGGCATGGAGAAGTCGAGAATCACCATATCCGGCTTTACTACAAGGGCTTTTTCAATAGCTTCCTGACCGTCGGAAGCTTCCGCGCACACGTCCATGCCGGCCCGCGACGACAATATGGAGCAGATGCCTTTGCGCGAAACTTCATGGTCATCCGCGACGAGTATACGCACAGTAGCCTTTGTGGTCCTTTGTGGGACGGGAGCTTAGGACGAGTGCAGCCATAAGTCCATAAGCTGAACCCTGTAGGAAAGGAAGTTCTCGACGCGCTCCCTGCCTGGACTTCGGACGCCGCCTACGCTGCGCCGCCCTGGCCTCTCGCGCCGGACTGTCCGACAGTACAGTTAATGCAAGCAGAAGTTGCGAAGAATGCTCGAAGGTCCTGGAAGACGCCCTAAAATGATGGCCACGACGATCAGGAGTTCAACGAGAGAGAAGCCTTTTTGCCGATCACCCATTTTATTGCGCCCTTCTTGATATTGAAGCCCATAGACCTGGACACGGGTAAGTTGATGTTACTTTTCGAGTGAGCAGAGGTTGTTACGGGCTTGAATGTTGTCATTCTTTGAGTGACAATAAGATTCCCTTCAAGAAATATCCCTCTCTACATTTCATTTGGGTTTTGCATTTTGGAAACACGGCAGGCTCGCGGGAAGACACCTCTCTACTTCCCGGCGGATGCGCTTCTGAGCGGATGCGCGTTTGAGGTGAACGGCGGCGCGCTCTCGCGGCCGCAGCGGAAGGAGGGGAATGGAATACTTCAAACTGTTGTTTGCTTCCGGCGGATTCCAGCCGCATGGGTTTTGCTACCAGTGGAACAGCGGGCTGGTGTGGCTGAACGTTTTGTCGGACTCCCTGATTGCGGTCGCCTATTTCACTATTCCCGTCACGCTGGTGTGGTTCATCCGCAAGCGTCGAGATGTTCCGTTTGGGTGGATGTTCGCGCTTTTTGGGGTGTTCATCGTGGCGTGCGGGACGACGCACCTGATGGAGGTGTGGAATTTGTGGCACGCGCAGTACTGGCTGGCAGGGGCGATCAAGGTGTTGACCGCGGCGGCGTCAATACCAACGGCGATCCTGCTGTGGCGGATCGTGCCGCAAGCGCTGGACTTGCCAAGCAACATGCAGTGGATTCAGGCGAACGCGGCGCTCGAAAAAGAAGTACACGAACGGCGGGAGCTGGAGCTGGAACTGCGCATCAGCGAAGCGAACTACCGTGAAAACGCCGACCTACTGGATTTAACGCATGACGCGATCTTTGTGCGGAATTTGAAAGGCGAAATCGTGTTTTGGAACCGATCCGCGGAACGGATGTACGGATGGCGGAAGGAAGAAGCGCGCGGTAACGCTCCACACGAGCTGCTGCAAACAGTCTTTCCCAAACCTTTGGCTGAAATCGAAGCGGAGGTGTCAAGAACGGGGCTCTGGGAGGGGGAACTCGTTCATAGGCGACGTGATGGCGGAGTGGTGATTGTTTCCAGCAAGTGGGCGCTTCGGACGGATGCAGCGGGGAAACCGGCGGCCATTCTGGAGAGTAACCGCGATGCGACACAGCGTAAACAGCATGAAGAGAGGTTCAGGAATCTCTTGGAAGCGGCGCCGGACGCCATGGTGATCGTGAACCCGGCGGGAGAGATCCAGCTGGTCAATACGCAGACGGAAAAGCTTTTTGGCTACGCGAGACAAGAGATGCTGGGGCAGCCTGTGGAAATGCTGGTTCCAAAGCGATTTCAGGGGCGGCATGGAGCACACCGAGATCATTACTCGGAAGGGCCGAGCCGCAGGGAAATGGGAGCAGGGCTGGAGCTTTACGGGCAGCGCAAGGACGGCAGTGAGTTCGCGGTGGAAATCAGTCTGAGCCCGATCGAAACGAACGAGGGCACGCTGACCATGAGCGCCATTCGCGACATTACCGCCCGCAAAAAGGCGGAAGACAAATTCAAGGGGCTACTCGAGGCAGCACCGGATGCCATTGTGATCGTGAACGGGAAAGGGGAGATCGTAATCGTCAATTCGCAGACGGAGCGGACGTTTGGTTATCAGCGCGCGGAATTATTGGGGCGGAAGATCGAGATTCTGGTGCCAGCGCGGTATCGTGGGCAGCATCCGGATCGCCGTGACGGGTTCTTTGCGCATCCACGTCCACGAAGCATGGGAGAGGGCTTAGAACTTTATGGTTTGCGAAAAGATGGGACGGAGTTTCCTGTTGAAATCAGTCTGAGCCCGCTGGAGACGGAAGAAGGCGTGCTGGTTTCCAGCGCCATTCGTGACGTAACCGAGCGTAAAAAAGCGGAGGAAAAATTCAGGGGTCTTCTGCATTCGGCGCCAGACGCGATGGTGATCGTTAATGAGGAAGGCGAGATCGTTCTGGCGAACTCGCAAACCGAAACGCTATTCGGTTATAGCGGCGAGGAGTTGTTGAACCAGAAAGTGGAGATGCTGCTGCCGGAACGATTTCGTGGAAAGCATCCCGGTCATCGTGGAAAGTTTTTCGGTGATGCAAAGCTGCGGCCAATGGGCGCGGGGCTGGAGCTTTTTGCGAGGCGTAAGGATGGCACGGAATTTCCTGTGGAGATCAGCCTTAGTCCGCTGGAGACCGTCGGGGGCAGGCTGGTTTCGAGCGCGATTCGAGACATAACGCAGCGCAAGAAGGCCGAAGAAGGGCTGGAACAACAGAGAAAGGAACTAGCATTCACCAATGCGAGCCTCATGGCGGCCAACAAGGAGTTGGAATCGTTCAGTTATTCGGTTTCGCATGACCTGCGAGCACCGCTGAGAACCATAGACGGATTCAGCCATGCCCTACTCGAGGATTGCGGTGAGCGGCTGGATGAAGAGGGCAAGCGCCACCTGAATCGGATACGCGCGGCAACACAACGGATGGGGTTGTTGATTGATGACCTTTTGAATCTTTCGCGCATATCGCGCGCCGAGCTGCACAAGAAAAATCTCGATATCAGCGCGCTGGCCAAGGCGATCGCGGAGGAGCTTAAGACGGCCGAACCCGAACGCGACGTTGAACTGCGAATCGACGAAGGCTTGACGGCAACAGCTGACCCGGGTTTGCTGCGGGTTGTAGTTGAGAACTTGCTGAGGAATGCGTGGAAATTTAGTTCGAAGCGAGCGTCGGCGCGCATCGAGTTTGGCCGCACTCAAGTCAACGGCGCTTTTGCCTTTTTCGTGCGCGACGACGGAGCTGGATTCGATCCGGCGTATGCCGATCGGCTGTTCGGTGCTTTTCAGCGGCTGCATGCCGTGACCGAATTTGCGGGCACGGGCGTCGGCTTGGCCACAGTGCAACGCATCATCCACCGGCATGGCGGCCGCATCTGGGCGGAGAGCGCCGTAGGACATGGGGCGACTTTTTATTTCACGATGGGCGAAACGGCTGCGGAAGGAGCGAGCGATGAAAAACAATGTGATTATGCTGGTCGAAGATAATCCGGATGATGAAGCGCTGACAGTACGAGCCTTGCGAAAAAATAAAATTGTGAACGAAGTTGTGGTTTCTCGCGACGGCGTGGAGGCGTTGGAATACCTGTTTGGCGAAGGCGCACACGCAGGGCGGGACACCAAGGACACGCCTCAGGTGATTCTGCTGGACTTGAAACTGCCCAAGCTGGACGGGTTGGGAGTACTTCGCCGGCTGCGCGCCGACGACCGGACGAGGTTGCTGCCGGTGGTGATTCTCACGTCGTCGAACGAGGAGCAGGACCGCATTCAGGGATATGGCTTGGGCGCGAACAGTTATGTGCGCAAGCCGGTGGACTTCGATCAGTTCGTCGCTGCCGCCGCGCAGCTCGGTCTGTATTGGCTGGTTCTGAACGAGGCTCCGCCAAGGGGAGTTTAGATGGGTGCGCCCATTCGATTGTTAATCGCCGAGGACTCCGAAGACGATAGCGAGCTGGTCGTCCGCGAATTGCGGCGAGGCGGATACGATGTGAAGTTTGCACGCGTGGATACTCCGGCGGCTCTAGAAGCCGCGTGCGATTCGCAGGAATGGGACCTGGTGATTTCCGATTTTTCCATGCCGCAGTTTTCGGGAATCGACGCGCTCGCTCTCGTCAGGAAAAAGAAGCCCGAAGTACCGTTCATTTTTGTTTCCGGAACGATGGGCGAAGAAACTGCTGTGGCGGCCATGCGAGATGGGGCGCAGGATTACCTGATGAAGAACAACCTCAAGCGCCTCGTCCCGGCCGTGCAACGGGAACTCCGCGAAGCCGAAGAACACCGCGCCCGCAAAGATCTGGAAAAACATGTTCACCACCTTCAAAAGTTTGAAGCGATCGGCCGTTTGGCCGGCGGAGTAGCGCATGACTTCAACAACATGATCGGCGCCATCATGGGTTGGGCGGAAATGGGTTACGGCGAGTCGCAACCTCAGAGCCGCGCGCGCGAGCGTTTCCAGAAGATTCGCGAATTGTCAGAGCGCGCCGCAAAGCTCACGGCTCAGCTGTTGGCGTTTGGCCGGCGGCAGATCCTCCAGCCGCGCCGGGTCAATCTGAATATCCTCGTCCAGGAGGAAATGAATTTTCTGGGGAAGGTAATTGGAGCGGATGTCGAGGTGCGAATTGTCGCTGATCCCAATTTGCGCGTCACCATGGCGGATCCCACACAAGTCGAACAGGTGTTGATGAATCTGTGCCTCAACGCGCGGGATGCCATGCCGAATGGCGGGCGGCTGATCATTGAAACTCACAATGTCGAAATTGGCGACGAATATTGCCGCACCCATGCCTACGGCAAGCCCGGAAGTTATGTTCTCCTGTCCGTTTCCGACGGCGGTATCGGCATGGATGCGGCTACGCTGGAACGCATCTTCGAGCCTTTTTTCACCACGAAGGAAGTAGGACGCGGAACTGGGCTGGGGCTCGCAACCGTCTACGGCATTGTGAAACAGCACGAGGGCTTTATTTACGTCTACAGTGAACCAGGCAAGGGAACCTCATTTCGCGTGTATCTTCGAGCCGATGACGGCCTTCATGACGCCCGCGAAGCGCCCGCCGACGAAGCGCCGCAAAAGGGCACGGAAACCATCCTGGTGGTGGATGATCATGAGGAGGTTCGCGAGTCCACCAACGAAATGCTGCAGGCCCTCGGCTATCGAACGATTCTGGCTCGCAACGGAGTAGAAGCTCTCGAACTTTTTCAGAAAAACTCGGCCGAGATCGATTTGGTGATGTTGGATGTTGTGATGCCGCAATTAAGCGGTCCCGACGCATTTTCAAAGATGGCCGAAGTGCGCCCCGGCATCCGGGTCATCTTTACCACGGGCTACACCCCCGAAGCCGCATCCCTCATCTCCCTTGTCGAAAAGGGGGCCGCTATCCTTCAGAAGCCCTATGGACTGACGAGCCTCAGTAACCTGATTCGTAGCACGCTCGATGACAAACAGCCGTCCGAGAGGTCTTAGCTCAGCAGATTGATCAGAAGATCGAAGGCTGTTGTGGAACCTACATTGGGGAAGTCGTAGCTGTGCCCAGCTAGCGGCGGATCGGGCGATATGCTGTAGCTCCGTGCCGCCTCCAGATTGCGCTGCTCGTCCTTGATTTGCTGAAGTTGCTGGGCGCGAGCCTTCTCCAGGCCGCCGGCGCGAATGAACTCCACGGTGCGCCGCAATTCGTCTTTGTCGAACCAAGTGCCATGGGCCTTGCAGACATTTACGATGACGTGAGAGCAGTGGGCGAAGTTCACGCGGTTCATCAGTTGGTGGCAGACGGGGCAGGGGACGTACCGGATATGAGTCTCAAGCTGCGCGGGCTCCTGCGGATGCGAAGACATGCCCAGCACGGCTGCCTGCTTTTCGCGCTCGGCGCAAATCTGCTGCAACGATTCAACGTCCAACCAGATGCCTTCGCAACGACTGCATTCCAGCAGACTTGTGGCTCCGACGGTGACGGTCTTCATGGCAACCTGGCAACGCGGACAGAGCCGGGTTTCGCCGCCCACGACTTCGTTGCGATCCGCTTTCGCGCCACAGCGAGAGCAAAACTTCGCCCCTTTGAACATCATCCCGAAGCAGAATGGGCAAGCCACCGTGGCCAGAGCGACTCCGCAGAAGTCGCAACGGGTGGCCTCAGACGAAACGGAGGCGCCGCACGCGGGACAATGAAGTGTTTCAGCGGGCATAGCTGTTCCACCCCGATAGTAGCTTCATGATAGAAATTGTGGCCGCTCAAGTACATAGGACTAGAGGCCAGATGTTCCAATGTTCGAGGACAAGCCGATTCGCCAGGCTGGTGAAAAATCCGAGATTTACCAGGCCGCGCGATCGGGCTCCGCGGGCCTCAGTCCTCAGGCTCTCATCGATATTCTCTCTCATTTCACGGCCGCGTAATCATTTCGCAACCTCGGAATTTACATAGTGCACCCTCGATTCGATTCGAGGAGGGAAGATGCGCCGCTCACCAGCCGTGATAGCACTCGTGATGTTGCTTTCTTGGAGTCTGACCTATCCGTCGGCGCTGCGGGCCGACGGCGACCCCGCCGCCAAGCTCTCGACTAAGACGCCCATCAAGCACGTCGTAGTAATTTTTGACGAGAATATTTCGTTCGACCACTATTTTGGCACGTACCCCAATGCCCTCAACCTCCCGGGAGAAACCTCGACCTTCTACCCCGCGCCAGATACGCCACAGATCAATGGACTGTCCCCAACTCTGCTCACCAATAATCCGAACAAGTTGAGCGGCGGCTCCAATCCGTTCCGGCTTGCTCCCAGCCAGGCCGCGACCTGCAATAACAGCAACGCCTATACCGCAGAGCAGCAAGCATTCGACGGCGGCCTTCTGGACAAATTTAATGTCACCGCCACCACAAAACCTTGCGGTTTCTTCCTTCCGACGCCCCCTCAACTCCTTTCCATGGGCTACTACGACGGAAACACCGTGACCGCCCTCTGGAACTACGCGCAGCACTTCACCCTGAGTGACAACTTCTTCGACACCGAATTTGGCGTGACCGTGGAGGGCCACATGAACCTGCTCTCCGGCCAGACCAACGGCCTCGTCGTCAAAGCCGGCGCTCCTGTCAGCAACAAGATAATTTCCAACAACAGCATCATCGCGAACGTGCAGCCCTACTACGACGATTGCGCGGCCGGTGTGACGCCCAACGTCGTCATGACGGGAAAGAACGTCGGCGATTTGCTCAGCACGGCAGGCGTCAGTTGGGGCTGGTTTTATGGCGATTTCGCTGCCACCTCGACGCCCGGTACCATCCCGGCGACCTGCACCAGCATCTACAACAGCCACTATGCCCCGTTTGACTATTATCAGAGCACGTCCAATCCGCACCACATTTCCCCCAACTCCCTTGCCGCGATCGGAACGGACACCTGTACCAATCAGTTGTGCGCCAATCACAACTACGATCTGACCTATTTCTATCAGGCGCTCAGCAGCGGCAATCTTCCCGCCGTGACCTACCTGAAGTTTTCCGAGGGCGACACCGGACATCCGGCGGATTCAACCCCGCTGTTGGAGCAAACCTCTATCGTGACTGCAATCAATGCGATCATGCAGAGTCCCTTCTGGCCGGACACCGCGATCATAATCACCTACGATGACACCGGCGGCTGGTACGACCACGTCGCAGGGCCTATCGTCAACTTCTCGCAGGACCCGACAAACGACGCCATTTCAGGAAATCCCGCGACCTCGACCGGCGCGTGCGGCAATCCAGGCACTGGCATCTCAATCACAATTCAGGATCGCTGCGGATTTGGGGTGCGGATGCCGTTCTTGCTCATTTCGCCTTATGCCAAGCGCAACTACGTAGATCATAGCCTCAACGATACAACGTCCGTCCTCCGCTTTATCGAATACAACTGGAGCCTTGGCACGATCGGCGACCCTCAGTCTTTCGACGCGCTGGCAAGTGGCACAATCCTCGGAATGTTTGATTTTGACCACAACCACGCCGACGACCGCGCCGCAGACAGCCGCAGGCTCATTCTCGATGCGACGTCCGGGGAAGTTGTCGATCACTAGGTGGATTTGAGGTCTAATCCAGGTCTTTGGCGTTCTCGGGCACCCAATACCAGCGATGGTCAGCAGCTGTCTTGCTCAGCGCTCCGCCGGAGCAGAGCGAGCGTTCGAGATGTCTGGGTGTGTGCGCACGCAATTAGAATTGTGCCCACAACCGACATCGCCGCCACATAGGAACTGCCAAACGAAGCGCTGGCCACGGAGGCTACGCAAGAATTGTCGCAAACTCTCGCGATAGGCGTTCTCTCACTATCGGTGATTCCAAACGTCGGAACACACGGTCAACGCCGGTTTGCGCTGGGGCTATGACTCGTCAATTTCCGAACAAGACGGACCTCTCGCCCCGTATCGGAGCGGCGTGGGCCATGACTCGGCAGGTCAACGAATTCCAAATGTGAACCCGAGCATCAAGACTCCCCATTCAGTCGGTACTAATCGGGCCTATCGGGAGTTGCCCCCAAAAGCGAGTCGCACGTACCACCTGAACTTACCTTTCTACCAGGCGACAGGAGTCGGACTCTTCGTCGACAGGTAGATATGGCTCCGCGTGCAGGACCCGGGGAATTGGCGCTGGGGAGTGCGACTCGACGACTGGCTCAGGAGGTGCCGGAGGCTCGGGAGTGGCCGGACTCCTTTCGTTGATGAACGGCGTCAGCCAAGGGATCTGCAGCGCTGCTAAGGCTAGTTCCTCATCCAGGCCGTTGTAGAGCGGATCTGCCAGCTCCTCGCGTGCCTTCTCCGCGTAGTCTTCCCCGTGCCTTTTTCGGAGTGACTCAAAGACATACCGCGCGGTTGTTGCGCCAACCTTTGCGTCGATGACGTTTCGCGGTTTACCCGACTTGTAGGCCCCTAGTGCGTTGCGGAAGGTGAGCACGGAATCGCCATGGGGCTCATCGACGCCTACGGCAAGTGCCTGCACAAAGTGAATCTGGAAATCGGACTTCTCTTTGACGTTCTGCTCAAGTTCCGCGATCTGTGCCGTTAGCGCTTCCTTCATTTTCTTGATGTCAACAACATTGGAGTCCGAGAGTTTCTGTACTTCCTTCGCTAAGGCGCGAGCATATTCGTTACGCATTTGAACAGTGGCTTGGGCCGTAGCGGTTTTTGTCTGTTCATCGATCATGTTCAGGCTGAATCTGACGACGAGGACAAACACCCCTGTCAGGATCAGTCCCATGATTGCGAATATCCACATCTGCGTGTTGAGGACTTTTTGGTAGTAAGACTCATACAGCTTCTGGGAGCGCGTGATGTAATCTTTCTCCATCGCCGCGCTGCTGGCGGCTTTTTCGGCTGCGTCGGCGCGCTCTTCGAGTTTGGTGATGCGGTCTTCCTGCGTAGATCGCGAGGATTTTGGTGACTGCTCGGATCGCACGGCGGGACTGAGAAATGCAAGTACCATACCCAGAACCACGATGCGTAGGCGTAAGGTGTTCACAGGTTCGGCTCCCGGCTGGGTCTCTCAATCTAGCCTCGGGGGGTTAAGGTGTCTACTGTTCGGAGTCACGAGCGGTGTCCGAATGGATACCGGCCGAAAGGGTTAGGTTTGTGTTTAGCGTTGGCGTCAAGCGCGGTTGCATTGCTGCAGTCCTAATTGACGGAGAGCGGATGCGGGGATCAACTTCTCCGGTGAGCCCCTGCCAACCCATTGAGCCAGCAGGTTTGCCAGTCTTGACTAAGCGCGGCGAGTTGCTCTCCGGCGGGACTCCAAGGCTAGCTGCGAAATCAACAACCCGCGACGTAAGGCGAATCGGCATGCCGCGCGGCGCTGGGAAACGCCACGATGGTCAAGGGGATATTTCGATAGGCAAAGCTTGAGAAACTTGAAGGCAACTGCGGGATGAAGTAATAGTTGGTGCCCGAGAGAGGACTCGAACCTCCACGACCTTGCGATCACTAGCTCCTGAAGCTAGCGCGTCTGCCAGTTCCGCCACTCGGGCACGAGTGCTGTGGGTGAAACCCCGGCCAAGCCAGGATTACAGTTCCAACGAGGCTTTTTCATTGTGCCCGCCACCTGTCCCTTTGTCAACGAACGGCCTGCCGGTCGTCCGCTCGGCAGCTTCCGAGCATTAGTTTGCGTAATGCCAAGTAGTTGAATTTTAAATGGATGGTGCTATACTCGCCCCAAGAACGCGGTCTTACCCTTCCAGCCTCCGCGAATAAGCACCGCGCTCCCTGTTCGGGTAGGAGGTCACCATGGAGAGATTGACGGGCCCCATTCTTTACGTCTTGATCGCCTGGGGGATCGTTACCGCCGTATTTATGCTGCTGTTGATCCGGCGGAGCCTTCTTGCCAGCCATGAAGACGATCAGATCTTTCTCGACGCCGCACAAGAGCACATGGCTCGCGAGCAACGCGAGTTGGTCGCGAAGATTCAATCTCTCGCGCGGCCGCTTATGACCAGCGGTATTGCCTCAGGTGCGTTGCTGTTGGTTCTGGCGGGCCTTTGGCTTTACAACGGACTGAAGAACTTTTAGCCTGTTCACGAGCTCACGAGCCTCATCGTCGGGGCTCGGCCGTCCCGGCGTCTAGCGTGTCGATGGTTTGTCAGGCTGTGGCTGCGTGACTTGCGGTGTGCTTGCGGGCGCAGTCGTTTGAGTCGTCGGCGCCACCGACGTGTGATTATGTACGATCAGCCAGTGCCCATTCCTTTTTTCGAAGATAAGTGTCGTTTGTCCTCGCGCCGCTGAAGGCTGCCCATCCACCATGCCCGAAAAATCCCACTGGTAGCACGCCCACGCGAAATTCCCGTTCAATTTGATGTAGGTGTGGGATCGATCCATGCGTACCTGCTGCATGCGAGCACGAAGTGCTTGGTAAAGAGGGGCATAGTTTGCCCAAGTGAATACCGGCGGCGCCCAGATCCCATTCACGATCGAGACGTCGTCGGCATAATCCTTGTGCATCCTTTCGACGTCTCCAAGCTGCCACGCCCCCAGCATTTCCGAAATCGCGTAGTCGATCGCCTGCTCGTCCCCCATGGGAACCACGGGCCCGCTATCCGCGGGCGGCGTATCGTTTTTCTTTTTTTTCTGAGCTGCGGCTGGCAACCCGCAAGCCAAGAAAAGTGCTGCGCCTAGAAGAAGCCACGCGACTCCACGATTCGCGCTGCCACCCAACCGAACCGAAAAATAATTCTTCATGCGTCTTCGACCCCCGTCGAAAGAGGATAGCACGCAGATTTGCGCGCGCCAGCACTGTGTCCAGTTGATTTACGTCGGATGTTTCGGTGTCAATCGGGCCTTGATGCGAAAGCAGGAGCCGAAAAGACACAATCCGGTCAGTTCGCTTGAGTAGCGCTGAGCAGGTTCACAAGCAGCCGGTATGCGCCGGGCACGCCTTCCGGAATCTGGCGAAAAAAAGCGATCCCCGTGTAAATGTACATGCCTTTGCCATAGCGCGCGTAGACCAGCGCTCCATTGAGGTCCGGCTCCCCGGGGTCATTCATAGCCAGCACGGCCGTGTATTTTGGATCAAACTGCGTCCAGTAATAAAGCCCGCGCTCTTGCACCCATCCTTGGAAGTCGTCCTGCGTGATTTTGTTCGGCCGATTCAAGAGAGGATCGTCAGGCTTCAGAAACTTCACAGGCGAGTTCTCATCCGTGATGCGCGGCAAGTGCCCTTGCTCCGTCAGGATTTTTGCGGGGTAGGGAGCATATTGCGCATTGTTCCAGGCAAAGTCTCGGTTGTATTGCACGACAAGCGTTCCGCCCTTCGACACATAGTCGAGTAGCCGCTGGTTCGCGCCGGGAAGCTCCGAACGAAGCTCGTAAGCGCGCACGCCCACGACAATAGCATTGAATCTTGAGAGATCGCCAAACGCCAGCGCCTGTGCATCCAGCATTTCCACTTCGATTCCCAGCGTACGCAGCGCATCCGGGATGGGCTCGCCCTCCGCCGTAATGTAGCCGACGCGCAAATTCTTCGGCACGTTCAAGTCAAGCGCATACACCACGCATTGCGCCGGCTCGCTCCAGTATTGCGTCGGCAGCGAAGGCAACGGTTCGAGCGAAGTTGAGAATTTCTCGTCGCCGCGTTTCGCGTAAGCCGCAATCGTGTATTTTCCCGCTGCCAGCTTGCTCGGCGGAGTTACGGTCACTTTCGCGAACTTTTCGCCGGCGGCGTCGAACGCCACGTCCACGGGGGCGCTCGCCCCAAATCCGTCGGGCGTATCAAGGCCCACGGAAACCTTGCTGGCTTTCGTCGCGTAAGAATGCACTCGCAACAGAATGTCGAAAGGCTTCTCCGGTTTTCCGAGCACTTCGAGCGCCTGCTTGGGTTCCACCTTCAGCGTATAAGCCGGAACGATTCGCAAGGCCACCCGGTCCACCCGAGTCGAGTTCGCAGCGATATGCGTAACCGGAACCGTCACAGAAAACTTGTAGCCACCAACCGTCAATTCCTGGTTCACGGTCACCGGCGGTGGCGGCTCGGGCATCAACTTTTCCCACGCCGTCAACTTGGGAACACTTTTACCAGCCTCCACAGTGAAATGATAGCCCTTGGCGGGATCGCCTTCGCGTTTGGTTTCCTTGAAAGACTCGGGCAAATGCAAACTCACTGCCTCGAGTTCGCAACTTGCCTCCTGGCGGCACAAGGCCTGGGCCGTCACAGCAAAAGTCTCACCGGCAACGAGCGCGTCGCGATCCGCTTCCGCCCTGACTTCGACTGCCGCTACCAAAGTCAACGCGTGCTCAAGTCGCTTGCGCGCGGCTGCAAGTTCAAAATCGAGTTGCGAATGCGCCGCTCCATCGACGCGCGGAGAAATCGCGTCGATCTGCTTCGCAGCACCAGCCAAACTTGCCGCTGCTTCGCCCCAATGAAGATCGAGCGCCGCAGCCCGGGCTTTCGCAATATCCGACTCCGCTTCGCCCATTGGCTGCCGAAACGTTCCTTCGGCTACCGCGCCGCGAGGAAGTTCGTGAAGTGCCCCGGCCAAACTCGCGGGATCGAGCTTTTTCCCGTCCTCGCGGATCAGTACGAGCGGTCGCCGCAAGAACGGCGAATTGACGAACCCGGTGATCCCTTGCGAGCGATGATTGGAAAATGCGTCAAGCGCCATCTCGCGCCACGTTTTGCCCCACAGGTCGGAAATTTCGTCGACGGGCAGGGTATAACCATTCGACGTCGCGCCAGCTGCACCACCGCGCTCCGTGTCCAAAATCTGCACGGGATTTCCCGAGCTTCCCCAAGCGACCAATCCATCCTTGGATATCTGGTCCGAGAATGCTTTAGGATCGGCGGCCATTTCCATGGCCTTTGGCGTCCAAAGTCCCGACGTCTGGTGATGTCCATGCCCGCCATGCACGCCGCCCCACCCGTTGATCACGATGTTCGGCCGGAAAGTGCGGATTACGCGCACCATTTCTCCAAGCACCGCATCGCCCCAGATCTTTTCCGTTTCCTCTGGAGTTTTCGAAAATCCAAAATCCGGCGCGCTTCCAAAAAAGAGTTTTATGCCGTAACCGCGCGTAGCAGCGAGCAGTTCCTGCGTGCGAATCAGCCCAAGCTGCGGCGCCTGCTCCGGCCCCAAGTCGTTCTGCCCTCCTTCGCCGCGCGTGAGCGTAAGCAACGCCACATCCGCATGCAGTCCGCGTGCAAGATACGTGAGCAGAGCGGCCGATTCATCGTCCGGATGCGCTGTAATATAAAGAATGCGCGTCGTAACGCGCGCGCTATCGATAGCTTCGATCGTTTCCGGAAGCCCAGGCCCAGTTCCCGGAGCAGGCGGAAATTGCGGCAACGCCGGCTGTGCGCAAAAAGCGCCAAGAAGCCCGCCGAACAAAATCGCTCGCAAGCCCTTCTTCGATCCAATCGCCTTCTTGAAAGAAAGATTCACGCCGCCTCCGGATTCACCCGCTCTTTACTTCTTCACTCTTCAAAAGCTCCGCTTTTGCAAACGGCCATTGTCGCATTTCACGCGCCCGAATGAGAAATGCCAGCACCCCCAAGGCAATTTCCGCCAAGCCCCATTTCCTCGCCGGTCCCGTCTGCCAGAAAAGCCACGCCCACCCGAACATCGTCAGCACCGCAGGCAGCGGATACAGCCACATCTTGAACGGCAATCGCGCGGTCCCCCACCGTCGCCTCAATAAAATGACTCCCACCGCTTGCCCGATAAACTGCACCAGCAGCCGCATCGCCAAAATTCCCGCGATCGCCGTTTCGAGCTTCAAGGTCACGCTAAAAAGAAACGCGAGTCCGCCCAGAGCCAAAAGCGAAACGTAAGGAAAATGTTTGGTCGGATGCAGCCGCCCGAACACCGGAAAGAAATTTCCGTCCAACGCGGCCGAATACGGCACTCGCGAGTATCCGAGCAACACCGAAAAAACCGACGCCAGCGCGATCCATAGAACCATCCACGTGGCCGCCTGAGCCGCTTTATGCCCATAAAGCCGCTCCACAAAGGTGCTCACAATAAACTTCGAGTTCTGCGCTTCCCGCCAAGGCACCACGCCCAAAATGCTCGTTTGCATCGCCAGATACAGCACGGTGATCCCCAGAATCGAAAGAAAAATTCCACGTGGAATATTGCGCTCCGGATCGCGAATCTCCCCGCCCAAGTGGCAAATATTGTAGTAGCCCCAATAACTGTAAACCGTGTTCACCATCGCGGCCCCAAGCCCCGCAAACCACACCCACGATAGCGAAAATGCGCCAGCCGGAAAATCAAACGCGATCCTCGCGTTGAAATGTGTTGCGCCTCCCCAAATCAACCACAGCAGCGTCCCGACCACTCCCGTCCACAGCAGCACTGAGATTTTTCCGATGGTCGTAATACGCCGGTAAAGCAGCACCACTAGAAAAATCACCAGCCCGCCCGATACCGCTTTGGCCTCTAACGTCGTCAATGGATGCAAATACCCCGCGTACCGCGCGAATCCAATCGACGCCGACGCAATCGAAAGCGGCGCCTGCACAAACGTCTGCCACACAAACAAAAATGACATCAATCGGCCCCACCGCCCCGGCCCGTACGCCTCCCGCAGAAAAACGTACGTCCCCCCGGCCCTCGGCATCGCCGCTCCCAACTCCGACCACACAAACGCGTCGAGCGTAGCCAGCACCGCTCCCGCAATCCACGCGATCAAAGCCTGCGGTCCGCCCATCGCTTTGATCACCAGCGACGTGACCACAAACGGGCCAATCCCCACAATTTCGATCATGTTGAGCGCGACGGCCTCTTTCAGGCCGAGCCCGCGCTCAAGCCCGGAAGGCTGCTCTGCCGGAATCCCCCCGCCTTTCCCCGAAGCGTCGCTCTTGCTTGTGGTCAGCACGCCGCCGAGAATAGCAAATGCCTCGCGCCACAGCTAACGCTCAATTTGCCAACGTGTTCCAAGCTCCAGTTTTGCGTCCACCCTCATTTCATTTTGCAACCGCCGTCGGACCGCTTAAACTCGTCCGGCTTGGTTCGGACGCGGGCCCATGACCAATCGCCGCTCTGCGAGACATGCATCGCCCGCCTCCGCGGTCTCAACTCGCGTCAGTGCGCGGGCCGCGGATCTTCTTCGCATACTGTTCGGCGCAGTGGTGCTCTCCACGACTCTCTTCGTATCTCCCGCCTGCGCCGATAAGCTCACTCTTCCCCCCGGCGCCTCGGCCATCATCGACAAAATCTATTCCTTCGACATCGACGCAGCCATCGCCGACGCCCAACGCCTGCAAACCGAACAACCCGCCCACCCTCTCGGCTACCTCCTCGAATCCGAGGCTCTCTGGTGGAAAATCTTCTGCACCTCCGCCGAATTCAAGTTCGGAATGACTGACGCGCGCCACCGCCCAAAACTCCCCGCCGATCAGCGCTACCTCGATCTGTCCACGAAAGCCTCCGCCATCGCCCTCGAGCATCTCAAAATCCACGAAACCGCCGAAATGCACTTCTACGCAGGCATGGCCGACGCCGCCATCGCACGTCTCGACGGCCTTCGTGGCGAGAATCGCGCCACCGCTCGCGCCGGAGTCCACGCCCGCGAACACTTCCTCCGCGCCATTCAGCTTGATCCCGAACTCGTCGACGCCGAATTCGGCCTCGGTCTCTACAACTATTACGTCGACACCCTCAGCGCCATCGCGAAATTCCTCGGCTTCTTTATGGGCATCCCGGGCGGCAACAAGCAAGAAGGCATCCGCCAACTCGAACACGACGCCGCCGAAGGCGTACTCACCCCATCGGTCGCACGTTTCTATCTTGCTCTCGACCTCCACCGCTACGATCAGCAATACGAAAAGGCACTCGCCATCATCAGCCCACTCGTTGAAAAATACCCAGCCAACCCGCTCTTCCAGCTAGCTCAAGGCGATCTCTACGCGAAGCTCAGCCGCAAAGACCAAGCCGTTGCCTGCTACCGCGCCGCCGCTGCGCTCCCCATTCAAGATGCCGAATGCCGCGCCCACATCCAGCAGGTGGTGCGCGTCGCGCTCGCCGCGCAAGGCATTACCGAACCCTCCGCTACCCGCTGAAAATAGAAAACTTGCCGCTCCGTCGCACGCGCCACGCACCGAGCCTCGTGCGCCGCCGGCTCGCCCTGCGAGTTACTCATTGACCTCACTTCCCGGAGAATGGTAATGATGTAGGGTTGTTCCAGCCCGGCATTACAGGGCATGCGGCTGCACATACGACCGCCGCACGGGCCGGACAACAGGGTTTGCGGGATTCCGGCCAAGCCGGGGTCAACGCGCCGCGCGATTTGCGCATCTCACCCGAAAAGCACAACTGGTACCCGGGGAATCCCCGCCGTTTGACCAGTCCGGTTGCACCCGACGAGTCGGGGTAACCTGTGACGACGAAGGAGTCTCGATGAAGCGGTCTTTGTTAGCGGCAGCCTTGGCTGTCGCGGCTGCGGCGGTTCTCGCTGCAAC
>DASXMM010000310.1:0-5344 GCA_036495665.1 Candidatus Acidiferrum sp.
ACGCCAGGCGTGCGGCCCGACGAAAAAGATGGCGCGCCAGCGAAACACGATGATCAAGCGCGCACCGCGACTCCTACCGAAGCCATCAAAGCGGGCGCCGACTTTCTGGTGGTCGGCAGACCGATCATCGCAGCCCCCGACCCGCGCGCCGCAGCCCAAGCCATCGTCGACGAAATCGCCGCCGCGAAATAGATGAAAAAGAAACGCAAGAGCAAGGCTCGCGCAGCGCGCAGTTCAACCGTCGCTCCGGCGGCTCATTCCAAGTCTCATGCTTATCCCGATTTTCGTGCGATAGCACATCGAATTTTCGGCGACAAGAAGTGCCCCGTAACCGGGACCGAGGTCGTATCGGACCAGCGAGAACCCTATTGATCGCTTACTCAGATGCCGGAATCCCCGCGAAGGATCGGTAGCGCAGCGCAGGCTTTATGATGTCGATGTACAGAGCACCGCTACGGATTTTCCCTGCCTGTAAGGAGAGCGAACCTGAAAAGCGTAATCGTCGGAACCGCAGGACATATCGATCACGGCAAATCGGCGCTTGTGGAGGCGCTGACGGGAACGCATCCGGACCGGCTCGCGGAGGAGAAGCGGCGCGGGATTACGATTGATCTTGGCTTTGCTTTTCTGGAAGAAAACGGCGTGCGATTCGGTCTAGTAGACGTACCAGGGCACGAGCGGTTCGTGAGCAACATGCTGGCGGGCGCGGCGGGGATCGATCTGGTGCTGCTGGTGATTGCCGGGGATGAATCGATCAAGCCGCAAACGCGGGAGCATTTCGATATTTGCAGGCTGCTGGGCGTTTCACGCGGCGTTGTGGCTGTAACGAAAAGCGATTTGGTGGATTCGGACATGCTAGGGCTGGTGCGGCTGGAAGTAGAGGAATATCTGCGCGGCTCGTTTTTGGAACGCGCGCCTATTGTTCCGGTGAGTGCAAGGGCCGGCACAGGACTTGCCGAGTTGAAGAAGGCGTTACACGACGTTGCGACGGAAGTGTCCGGGAAAGATGCGGCCCGCTATTTCCGGCTGCCGATTGACCGCGCGTTTGCGATGAAGGGGTTTGGAACCGTGGTTACGGGCACGCTGATTTCTGGAAGCATCGGTGCGGAAGATGAAGTCGAGCTGTTTCCCGGTGGCAGACGGCTGCGCGTTCGAGGCGTGCAATCCGGCGGCAAATCCGTTGAGCGGGCTATCGCGGGGCAACGCACGGCAGTGAATCTTGCGGGCATCGATCACGCGGACGTCAAGCGCGGGATGACACTTGCTGCGCCCGGACATTTTCGCACCACGCGCCGAGTCGATACACGGCTTACGCTGCTGCCTTCCGCGCGCAAACTAAAGCACCGCGCGCGGGTCCATTTTCATTCCGCCACCGCGGAGACGATCGCGGAAGTACTGCTTTACGGGCAAAGTGTTCTTGCGCCCGGGCAAAGCGCGCTCGCCCAGCTGCGGTTGCAGGATGACGTGTTGCTGCTGCCGGGCGACCGGTTCATCGTGCGTCAATTCTCTCCAGTCATTACGATTGGCGGAGGCCTGGTACTCGATCCGCTGGCGCGGCGGCCAACGTTGCGTGACGCGAGCCGCGCGGCGTTTCTTGAAGCCTTAGAAACCGGGAAGCGCGACGAGGTGCTCGCGGCCATGACGGAGCGGGCGCTGCTTGGGCTGGCGTTCGACGAGGTCGTTGCGCGCACCGGTTGGCTCGACAAAGAGATTCGTGACACGGCGCAGAATCTGGTTGCTGCGGGCCGAGTCAAAACTGTTTCGCCGGAACCACTAATTTTGCTGGGCAAAAAAGCCTTCGACGAGGTTCGGCGGAAACTCACGGAACGGGTCGAGCGATTTCACAAGGAAAATCCGCTATCGCCCGGAATCGCTCGGGAGGATTTGCGCGCCAGCCTGGGGAGGCGCGTTCGCGAGGAAACCTTCCGCACCACGCTCGCGGAATTGGCCGCAGAGAAAAAACTCGATCTGCAGGGCGAGTTGGTGAAAAAAGCCGGGTCGGAGATTGCCCTGCAGCCCGACGAGGCGCTGGCGAAGGAGAAGATTGCGAAAGCATTCTCCGACGCGGGCTTGGCGGTGCCGTCAGTAAAGGAAGTGCTGGCGACGCTTTCGGTCGAGGCGAAGCGCGCCGAGAAGTTGCTGCAGATTTTGCTGCGAGACAAAAACCTGGTTCGCGTGAGCCCGGAACTTATTTTTCATCGCGATGCGCTCGCGCATCTAAGAACGCAGCTTCTTGCGTATAAGAAAGCGAAGGGCGAGCGAATCACTGTGCCCGCCTTCAAGGACTTGACCGGGATTACCCGGAAGTACGCTATTCCGCTGCTCGAATACCTGGACCGCGAGCGCGTGACGCGGCGGGCCGGGGACGAGCGTGTTATACTTTTGGATGTACGTGCCGCGTAGCCCCGGCGTGCGGGTGCATTTAGCCCGTAGTGAAAGGTAGGTGTCCTATGTGGGACAGCCCAATGCATTTGTTGATCGTTGCGATTGTGATTCTCGTGCTCTTCGGGGGACGTAAGATTCCTGAGCTTATGCGCGGACTGGGCGAAGGTGTGCGCGGATTCAAGGAAGGTATGTCGGGAGCGCAAGCGTCGTCAACGCCACCGCCTGCTCCTCCGGCGGCCGCGGCTGCTCCGGAAAAACCGGCGGAAGAAAAGAAGTCCTGAACACCTTTTGCTGCACATAAAATTGATTTCCGAGGCGCTCTGAAAAGAGCGTTTTTGCAGGCTCCCTCAACGAGGGAGCCTGTCCTAATTTTGGAGTGCTGAAATTCGCTTTCGCTTTTCTCATCCACTAATAAGCTTGCCCTATTCGCAAGCCGCAATCACAGTGCGGCCCCACTGTAAGCTTAACTCCCTTAGATGCAACACTTGGGGGGTTGCTGTGCAACTGTTGCATCTAAAGGACTTATAGAAACGTTAAGTCGTTTATCTGCAATACTTACGAAGAACGCAGAGGGCCCTGTTCTTCATTTGCCTCCTCGTTTACACTCCTATTTCCCGACAGGGCAAACCCAATGACCCAACCCACATCACCCCTCACCAAGCGCGTTGCCCTCGTCACCGGTGCAAGCCGCGGCATCGGCAAAGCCATCGCCATCGCCCTGGCTGAAGCCGGAGCCGACGTCGCCGTAAACTACCGCGCCCAAGGCGAAGCCGCCGAAGCGGTCGCCCAAACCATTCGCGCCGCAGGCCGCAAATGCATTGTTGTCCAAGCCGATGTCTCCATCTCCGCAGAAGTCGACCGCGTGGTCAAAACCGTAGAAACCGAGCTAGGCCCCGTCAACATCCTCGTCAACAACGCTGGCATCGGCAGGGTGCTCCCCGCGGACCAGATCACCGAAGAAATCTGGAACGAGTATCTCCGCGTCAACCTCACCTCCGTCTTCCTCGTCACCCAGCGCGTCCTCCCCAAAATGCGTGCCGCCCAATGGGGCCGCATCATCAACCTCTCGTCCGTCGCCGCCCAGTATGGCGGCGCCATCGGCCCGCATTACGCCGCCACCAAAGCAGGCATCCTCGGCCTGACGCGCTCCTACGCCCTGTTGTTCGGGAAAGAAGGCATCACTGTCAACGCCATCGCCCCCGCCCTCATCGAAACCGACATGATCGCCGCCCTCCCCAAAGAGATCGCCGCCCGCAGCCCCATCGGCAAAATCGGCTCCCCCGACGAAGTCGGCCGCATCGCCGTCCTCCTAGCGCAAAGCTCCTTCATCACCGGCCAAACCATCAACCCCAACGCCGGCCTCTACATGACCTGACCGCCGCCGTTGCGAAACACGCTCTTAGGCTGTAGGGGCGCAGCATTGCCGCGTCCCGTCACCCGCGAATCAATCCTTTTGCTACAATGAGGGAGAACCAAACGGAGTGACAAAGTGCCCATCTACGAATACATCTGCGACGACTGCAAAGCCGAGTTTGAGAAAATCGTAATCAACAAGCAGCAGGAAATCGCCTGCCCCAAGTGCGCCAGCAAGAAAGCGACGATCCAGCTTTCCGTCTTCGCCACAGCGAATGGCAGTTCGAGCGGTGGCCCCTCTAGCTCTTCTTCCGGCGGCGGAGGCGGCGCTTGCTGCGGTGGTGGCTGCGGCTGCCACTAAGGCCAGTGGCACAGGCTTCAGCCTGTGCGTTTTTCTGTTCCATGAACTTCGTTGTAAGTGAGGACCTGTGTCCATCACCTCGCAAGAGCAATTTGAAAAACTTCGGGCGTGCGGGCGCATTGTAGCGAAAGCGCTGCGCGCCATGTCCGCCGCCGTCCGCCCCGGCGTGACCACCGCTGAGCTGAGCGCCATCGCCAGCAAAATTCTTGACGAAAGCGGCGCTCAATCGTCACCGCCTCTCGTCTACAAATTTCCTGGCGACGTCTGCATCAGCATCAACGACGAAGTTGTCCACGGCATCCCAGGCGACCGCGTCATCCAACCCGGCGACCTCGTCAAACTCGATCTGACCGCCGTTAAAGATGGTTACCACACGGACTCCGCTGTGACGATTCAGCTTCCGCCTACGCAAGAAAAATCACATGCCCTCGCCCAATGCGCCGAACGCGCGTTTCGCCAGGCGCTTGCCGCGGCGCGCATCGGCAACCGCACGCGCGACATTGGGCGCGCCGTCGAACGTGAAGTGCGCCGGCGCGGCTTCTACGTCGTCCGCGAATTGGGCGGCCACGGCGTTGGCCGCACCATTCACGAAGAGCCGAGCGTTCCCAACTACGCTGCCATCGAAGCCCGGCATCCGCTGACCGACGGGCTGGTCATCACCATCGAGCCGATCATCGCCGCTGGCACCGGCCACGTTTCGCTCGACCGCGACGGTTGGACTGTGCGCACCGCCGACGGCAGCCTCTCCGCTCACTACGAGCACACTGTCGTTATCACGAAAGGCGAGCCGCTCCTTCTCACGGCCGCGTGAGCGCGAGTCAAACTCGAACGACCGAAGCCAGATACCCGGAGACCAAACGCCAGAGCCAAACGAGAGAAGCCGAATGCCATGTTCCCCAGCCACTCATCTCTGTTATTTTTCGTGACTGCGGCAGCGATCCTGCTGGCCATTCCGGGGCCGGCAGTCCTGTACATCGTCAGCCGCAGCATCGGCCAAGGCCGCAACGCCGGCTTCGTCTCCGCGTTCGGCATAGGCGTAGGCACGTTGATTCACACCGCCGCAGCCGCTGTCGGCTTGTCCGCCCTGCTCGTCTCATCCGCCACAGCGTTCAGTGTCGTCAAATATCTAGGTGCGGCGTATCTCGTCTATCTCGGCATCCAAAAACTCCGGAGCCGCGAATCACTCGCATCTTCTTCCGACGCGCCACGAACTACGCTAACCCGCGTCTTCACGCAAGGTATCGT
>DASXMM010000311.1:0-5757 GCA_036495665.1 Candidatus Acidiferrum sp.
AAGGAACGCCATAAACGTGCCCGTGTGCTTTAGCGAAAGGAATATCCCGGAGCTTCGGCGAAAGCTGCGAGTAGGAGGCGAACTTGGAAAGATCCAGCGGCGCGGCAAGGCCGTTGGTCGCGATCGAATGAGCAACGTCACTCGAAGGCGAAATCACGTCGTAGTTGGACGCGCTTCCGCCGCGAAGTTTGGCCATCAACTCGTCGCTTGAACCCATGTACGACGCGCTGATTTTGCAGTGGTGTGCCTCTTCGAAAGCACGCACGAAGGACGGATCGGCGTAGCCTTCCCAGACGAGAAGGCTCAGCGTTATTTCTCTTTCCCTGCAGGCGCCAAGGCTAATCGTAAAGGCCAGAACGCCCAGAGCAATTGAGCGCCGGCTCATGCTCTCTCTCGCTTTTGCAACATTTGCACCCCCTGCCACAGCAGCAACAAATAATGCAGGCTTCTCTTCAAAACGTCGGCGGTGTGTTCACCCAGAGCAGCGAGGTTTCGGACCGGCCCGGATTTCTCCAGCGGTGCGGCGTCGAACTCTCGAAGTAGAGGCTGTCTCCCGGCTTGAGCCGGTAGTGCTCTTTGCTGTCCAGCCAAATTTCAAACTCGCCGCGAAGAATGTGAAGGAACTCTTCGCCTTCATGCGAGTAAGACTCGCCACTTCCGCCGCCGGGTTTGATGCGAAAAAGGTGCGGCTCCATGGCGGTTTGGCCCCAGGCCAGTAGTTCCATGCGAACGTCGGGAGTGGTCTCCAGGACCTTTCGCTGGCCGGGCCGCACGAGCCGAGGGTTTTCCGCCGCGGTTTCAAACAGGGAAAGGATGTTGGTGCGATAGAAACGCGCGATGCGGCGCAGCGTGGAAATAGACGAGCGCATTTGGCCACGTTCGAGCGCGCTGAGAAAACCGACGGAAACTTTCGTGGCTCGCGCGACTTGCGCGAGAGAAAGACCGCGACGCGTCCGCAGTCTGCGAAATCGCTGGCCGGGAAGCACAGGACTCTCCGCCGGCGCCGAGACCATTCCCTGGCGCTTCAATACAAGCACGATCGCCGCGGGATTCAGCCCGCGAGCACGGCGCAGAAAAACAGCGCGCCGCAACAGGCCCACCTCGGGCTCCGAATATAACCGGTAGTGGCTCTCTGTGCGGTACGGAGAAACGAGTCCGAGAGCTTCCCACGCGCGAAGCGCGGAAGACGAAATTCCCACAAGGCGCGCGACTTCACTGATGCGCATCAAGCGATGCCCAGATGGTTTCGTTGATAGCTTGGAGAAATTCTTTCTGCTTGACACGGCTACCAGCTTTCTCTAACTTTGCTGGATTATAGTAAGGTTTCCGGGGCGCAGCAACCTCGAAGAATCTGCTGCCAAGAGAATTCTTCGAGACAAGGGGTGAGTTCATGAAGAAGTCCGCAGGATTCTGGCAGAGCTATATGCACTGCTGCCGCAGCATCCTCTCCCTGCTTTTTCTTTCGGTCTCAATGATGCTCGCAGCACCGTTTGCTGGAGCGCAAAGCACGGGCGGCAGGATTCGCGGCACGGTCAGCGATCCGAGCGGCGGCAGCGTGGCTGCGGCGACGGTTACGCTGATCAATGAGGCTACCCATTCCACTCGCGACGTGCAAAGCGGCGCCAATGGAGAATATATCTTCATCGAGATCCCCGTAGGCAACTACGAACTGAACGTTGCGCAAGCGGGATTCAAAAAATTTGTGCGCAAGGGGATCGCGCTGGATTTGAACCAGGTGGTGAGCGTGGATATCACGCTACAGATCGGCTCGTCGGCGGAAAGCGTCGAAGTTACCGGTGTACCGCCGGTCGTCGATACAAGCTCGACACAGCTGGGCGCGGTGGTCAACGAGCGCGCATCTACTCAGCTCCCGTTGAACCAGCGCGACGTCTACCAATTGCTTCAGCTTCAGCCGGGCGTGCAGTCGCAACTTGGCAACGATCTCTTTTATGGCTCGGACAAGCCCGGAGTCGTCACTGTGAATGGTGGCCGAGGGCGTTCGAACAATTATTCGGTGAACGGTGGCGATGGCAACGACTTGTTCGCCAATCTACCAGCGATCGAACCTTCGCCCGACAGCATCGAAGAATTTCGCGTGATCAGCAATTCCTTCGACGCCGAGTACGGTCGAAACTCCGGGGCGGTCGTAAACGTCGTTACAAAGTCCGGCACGAACAACATTCATGGCAGCTTTTACGAATTCTTTCGGAATGACGTGCTGAACGCACACCCGTACACGTTTTTCCAGGCACCCAAGCCGGAATTCAGGCAAAACCAATTCGGCGGCACCATTGGCGGCCCAATCAAGCGAGACAAGACTTTCTTTTTTGGGTCGTACGAAGGCCGCCGGATCGTACAAGGAATTGTGTCTCAGCCGATCGACGTGCCGACCGCCGCCCAGCTTAACAACGGAGACTTTTCCTCCCTGCCGGGAGGCGTCGCGGCTCCCGCTTTTTCTGGCTCGCTCACCGACGCGACCGTCGCAAATATCCTCCAGAATCGCTGCGGAGCCAACGCGCCCTCGTCGGTGCCCCTGAACCAACGGCTTACGCCAGCGGCGCAAACCGCGGTGGCTAGCGTGGCCGCCGGCGGCGCGCCGATGCCCTACACGTCTATTTTCGCCGGAAACCAAATTCCGACCGGCTGCTTTGATCCGGTTGCTCTCAGCTTGCTGCAATTCGTCCCTGGATCAGGCGGGAGCGGCGGAGTGCAAGTCACGCCGAACAGGACGGATCGCGGCGATCAGTTCCAAATTCGCGTCGACCACAATTGGTCGAACAACGAAAAAACCGCGTTCTACTATTACTTCGACGACGACAACACGCTGGACCCCTTCGCGAAGTTCCAGGCGTCCGGCGCCACGACCGGTAACTTTCCTGGAGACTACGCGACACGCACGCAGCAACTGAACATTACGCACACTTCAACAATCGGCTCAACCGCGGTGAATGAATTCCGGTTCAGCTATTTCCGTGAGGGCCAGCTCAGGTTTGATACTCCGACGCGCACGAACGCTATCCAGGCTTCCTGCGGCAGCGGCGCTGCGGCGGCTTTCTGCTTCACCGGCACTTCCGACACTCCACTCACAGATAACAGCGGCAATTTGCTGGGTACAAATCCGGATTTCGGTCTTCATTCGGGCCTCGGCGCAAGCAAAGAGGGAGTTCCGTTCATCAGCGTCGGTGGCGGTTTTTCCATTGGCAACAATTTCAACGGCCAGTTACCGCAGACCGGCAACACCTATCAGTTCAGCGACAACTACAGCAAGATTATCGGCGCGCACAGCCTGAAGTTTGGCGCCGACATTCGGTATCAGATGTTCAACCAGTTGCTCTATTTCGATGTGAACGGCGACTTGTCGTTTCTCTCGTCGGCTTCTTCCCCGGTTGGCGACGACTTGGGCTTCACCAATGCCTATCCCAACTATCTTCTCGGATTGGGCAACAGTTTTTTTCAGGGGTCCGCGCAGCACGAACTTGTGCGCAGCACATCGATCTACCTCTACGCGCAGGATAGCTGGAAGATCAAGTCGAACCTGACCTTGAACTACGGCTTACGCTGGGAGGTGAACACGCCGCTCACGGACATTGGACAAAAAGTCCAGACCTTCCGCCCCGGCCAGGTTTCGACCATCTATCCCTGCACGCTGCCGACGACCAGTCCGCTCTTTGTCGCCGGAAGCGTAACTACATGTGACCAAGCAGGTGTAACTCCAGTCGGCCTGGTTTTCCCCGGCGACAAAGGCGTGCCCGAAGCGTTGACCAACACTTACTATAAGGGCTTTGCTCCCCGGCTCGGCCTCAACTGGAGCCCCGGCTGGAAAGATGGATGGCTCAGCAGGCTGACTGGCGGTCCCTCAAAGACCAGCGTCAGCATGGGCTACGGCATCTTTTACAACCCGATCGAACAACTCGTTCTCGAACAATTCAGCGCCGAGCCTCCGTTCGGCGGAAGTAACTTCATCACGGGCCCGCTCTTGCAAACTCCCTACGTCAGCCAGAGCGGCAGCACTTTCCCGAATCCTTTCAACGGGATTCTCAATCCGCCGCGGGGCTCGTCGATCGATTGGGAGCAGTTCCGGCCGATGACGTTCTTCGGCGAATTCCCTCCCAATCTACGCCTCCAGTATTCCGACCAATACAACTTGACGATCAAGCGGCAACTCCCGGGCGAGGTCCTCTTTCAAATTGGCTATGTTGGCTCGCAGGGGCACCGCTTGCTCGCAAGCTATGAAGCCAATCCGGGGAATCCCGCAACATGCAACGCCCTGACAGCCATTGCATCCGCAAATCCGGCAGGCGTGCTGACGGGACCGGGCGGAAGTCAAACCACCTGTGGTCCGTTTGGAGAGGACAGTTCGTACTTCATTCCGAATGGAACGGTGATTCCTATGGGGGGCCTGCCGCTTCCGTACAACGCTGGATCGGGCGGATTGAGTGTTCCAGCGGGTACGGTAGCTGCGTCGGGCGGTGGCATCACCCTCGTAGGCTTGCGCCCCTTCTCATCGCCGCTGTGCCAGCCATTGACTGGCACAGGGTGCCCTGCGGACCAGACACCGGTTTTTTCTGGCATCTTCAGCGAGAACACGGTCGCGAGATCAAACTACAACTCCATGCAGGTCCTGGTGCAGAAAAATTTTGCCCACGGCTTGCAGTTCCAGGCCTCGTATACCTGGAGTAAGACGATGGACAACGCTTCGAGCTTTGAGAGCGCGCTCAATCCGCTTAATTTCAACGCAACGTATGGGCTCTCGGCTTACGACGCTCGCAATCGTTTTGTCTTCAATTATGTTTGGGATCTGCCTGTTCCCAAGTACGAAGGATTGAAGGGAAAGCTGCTCGATGGCTGGGAAGCGTCCGGAATCCTTTCCTTCCAGAGCGGCTTCCCGATTCGAATCACCTCGTCGGATGACGTGGAGGAATTGGACTCGACCGACCTCTTTGAATTTGCGGGCGAGCCGAATCTTACCGCGCCGTTCCACACCCAAAATATTCGCCAGAATAACGGGTTCGTCTTCGACCCGAGTCTCTTCACGAACTCAACCGTCGCACCGGGGACCATCGGAAATGCTCCTCGCTCCATCTGCTGCGGACCGGGCATCAACAACTGGGACATGAGTTTTATGAAAGAAACGAACTTTGGCGAAAAACTTCAGATGGAATTCCGCGGCGACATATTCAACATCTGGAATCACGCGCAATTCTATAGCGTGGACGGAAACGTATCCGACCAGGGCAGCACATTTGGGCAGGTCCAGCACGTGCACGATCCGCGGCTGGTCCAGTTCGCGCTGAAGTTCCGTTTCTGACGCGGGATCGGAGAACCACAACACACTTCGAGAGGCACCGCAAAATCATCGGGGCGCCTTCGCTCGTGCCAGGAATCTGAGAGAATAAAAAAGGCTTTAGATGTCCTGCTAGCAAAAACTGACCGCAGGGAACAGACCTGCCAGCGTTGGCCGCTTCGCGGTCACACAGCAAATGGAATAACGAAATGCACGACGCATTACAAAAAGAAATCGCCTCCTACGAGAAGCGAACTCCCAAGTCCGCGAGTGCGTATCAGCGCGCCTTGCAACGCATCCCGCTCGGCGTTGCCAGTAATTATCGGCACTACGAACCCTACCCACTGTTTGTGAAGGACGGAAAGGCTGGCCGGATTCACGACGTTGACGGAAACGAATACGTTGATCACAATTTGTGCTTCGGCGCGCTCATGGCCGGGCATTGTCATCCGGCGGTAGTGAAGGCCGTCGAG
>DASXMM010000312.1:0-12290 GCA_036495665.1 Candidatus Acidiferrum sp.
AGCAACAGACGAGCGGAGACGAAAAAGGGGCCTGGTTGTGGCTCAGATTCAAGAATGAACCCTGGGAAGCCGATGACTCGGACTACTACGGAGCCGCCCTGGCAGCTATTGCGGTTGGAACTGCTCCAGAAAATTACCGCGAGAAACCGGAAATTCAAAACAATCTGAAACTGTTGTGCGAATACGTGAACCGCGGGTACTCCGCCCAGACTCTGAGCAATCGTGCCGTGCTGTTATGGGCGTCGGCGAAACTGCCCGGCCTTCTCGAGCCAGAACGCCAAAAGGCGCTTATCACGGAGTTGCTAAGCAAGCAGCAACCAGATGGAGGATGGAGCCTCGCTGCCATGTCTGGCGACTGGAAACGGCACGATGGCACGCAGCAGGAAGCGCAGAGCGATGGGTATGCGACGGGCCTGATTACGTTCGCGCTGCAAAAGGCCGGCATCTCGTACAAAGATCCCCAATTGCAAAAAGGGCTTGCTTGGCTGGTGTCGAATCAAAACCAGACCGAAGGTTTCTGGCTGGCCTACTCGCTAAACAACAACGAAGAACATCACATCAGCCCGGATACCGCGCGCTTTATGAAAGACGCTGCGACGGCCTACGCCGTCCTCGCGCTAAGCGAGTCCAAAAACCACCAGGACAAAAAGTTTGGCGACTAGAGAACGGGTTTCATGCGTTTCTGCAGCGAACGGCGGAGGCGATTTATCCCTACGGCCCCGTTGACCAAGGCGGAACGACGCCTGTCATCCGCGCGTAGGCGATAAGCTGTCCCATATGTTCGTTGGCATGCACGATGATCCGCAAATACATTCCGTCAACGGTGGCATCGCGATCGGCGATGTGAACTTTGCGCTGTAGACCTTTCTGGGTCACGGCCAGATGTGCTTGCTTCACGGCGTCCAAGGACCGCTTGAGCCAGTTGACGACTTCCGCTTTCGACGTAACTGATTTTTCCATTCCTTCTTTCATGTCCGCCGGCATCTTCGGTCCGGTCACGCTGAGCAAGTAAAAGTTGGCCTCGGCGATGTGCATGTACACTTCGCTGGTAGAGCGCACACCCGGCGCTGGACGCCACGAGAATTTTTCCGCCGGAGTTGCCTCGGCTAGCGCGATCAGTTGCTGCGAAACGTGCAACCATTCGCCGTCGTAGCCTTGCCAAATGCCTTCCGGTAGCTTTTGGTTCTGCGCTGACAAGAGCGCGGGGCTGAGGCTCAATAGCAGGAACGAAAGAAGAGCCTTTTTCATGATTTTGTCTCCTCGTGGGATTCACTTCGCGGATCGTGCACTAAACGCCAGCTCATTTTATACGTGCCGCACACTTAGACGCGGATTTCTTGAAAAGGAAGGTCGAAGCTTATGGCCGCGCCTGCCCTCTCACACAGAAAAAGCAGCGCTGCATGCATCTCGAAGAATTTGGTCGCCGCGGCGCTGGACGGCGGCTTCGATGGACTGCCGGATACTGGCCGTGGGACGCTGCGCCGCGAGCGCATTGAGAATTTCCACTGCGATCGGCGCCTGCGCTGTTTCGAGCTGCGCAAGGAGAAAATTCAACGCGTCTTCGCTTCGCGATGAAGCCAGCGCGAGCAACAGCACCTTCTTCAAACGCCCGCGAATCGTTATTTCCCATTTTTCTTTCAGTACCACGACCGCTCTCGCCGAGCGCGCAGCGCCAAGAGCGAGAATCGCGGCTTCGGCGATCTCCGCATCATCCGAATCGACATACCTGCCGACGAAGCTCACTGAATTTTCCGACGGCGAGAGCATCAATCCAGAAAAACATTCGGCAATAACCTCGGCCTCGCGGTCGCCGGTAAGAGCCTTCAGCCGCAACGCAATCGCTCCGGCTGGGCCTCCGTTGGCCGCCAGCGCGCGCACAGCGCCGATGCGCGCCGGCGGCTCAGGATCGACCAGCAAGTTTGTGACGTCTTCGAGGGCGGTGGGATGGCTCGTGCGAGTGAGCCCCTGCGCGCAAAGTCCGCGAAGGTGCGCAGCCGCATTAACAGGTGGCCCAAACGACCCCTCCATTGTAACGTGTCTCAATCCCTGCAGATAGATCTCAGGTTCCGTGTAGTCCATTGCGTACAGCACGGTGACGATCTCGGTAAGCGCTTTGCACCGTTTGTCGACACGCGCGGGGTCGCGCATGAGCTTGTGGAATGCCACGACGAGGTCGGGAACAAGCCCAGCAACTCGTCGCTCACCGGCGATTTTCGCTGCCTTCGCAATCACGAGGTTGCTGCGGTTTCGAAGAAACCCGCGCAGCTCGCCGGAGAGACCTGCATCGTCGGAGGCCGCGCGCAGAGTACTAAGCTGCTCTAGAGACTCTTGAATAGGGTCGTGCTTGGGCATTTTGGCCATCTTAATCGAAGCGCTGCCAAGCGGCGAGTCTCGAAATGACATGCACACGAATGGGCCTCTGCTGAATCTAATAGACCATGCGAATACGAACGGGCCTGGTCGGGTTCATAGCCGTCATCCAGACGGTGCTTTTCTTGACGCATTTTTTCCTCTACGAGACGTGGACGTTCTCGTCCGGAGGCGACGGCGTCTCGGGCGAGCTGTGGCTCAAGCTGACCCTCGGGACCTTGTCAGTGAGTTTTCTCGCGGCTTCGCTCTTGGCGTACCGCTATACGAACGCTTCTTTGCGGGTGTTCTATAGAGCCGCCTCCATTTGGCTGGGACTTCTAAGTTTCCTTTTTCTCGGCGCCGTCTTTTCCTGGATAACTCTCGGCGTCACGCTTCTGGCCGGCTTTCATACGAATTTTCACCAGATTGTGCAGGTTCTGTTTGCCGTCGCGATGGTTGTAGGTCTTTATGGAGTTTTCAACGCCAGTTGGACGCGCATCACCAGAATTACAGTCCGCCTGGCGAATCTGCCGGACGCCTGGCGGGGTCGTAGAGCAGCCCTGATTAGCGACGTGCATCTCGGCCACGTGCGAAACGGCAGCTTCCTGCGCCGTATGGTCGCGAAGATTTTGAAGGAAGAGCCGGATGCAATTTTTATCGCGGGTGATTTGTACGACGGTACCGCCATCGACGCAAAACGCGCCGCGGCGCCGTTGAGCAAGTTAAACGCTCCGCACGGCGTCTATTTCGTCGCCGGGAATCACGAACAACTCGGAGACGACACGAAATATCTGCGCGCTGTGGAAGCGGCCGGAGTCCGTGTGCTCACCAACGAGAAGGTCGAAGCTGATGGCCTGCAGATTATCGGCGTCCCCTATCGCCATGCCACACAAGACGCCCACTTTGCTTCGGTCTTAGAAGGCATTGGCGTCGACCGCGAACGCGCCAGCGTGCTGTTGACGCATGCCCCCGACCATCCGGAAGTTGCCGAAGCCGCGGGAGTCTCGTTGCAGCTCTCCGGTCACACGCACGTCGGCCAATTTATTCCCTGGAGTTGGATGGCCCGCCGCATCTACCGCCAATTCGTCTACGGACTGAGCCGCATCGGAAAAATGCAAGTCTTTACATCGAGCGGCGCCGGTACGTGGGGTCCACCGCTGCGCCTCGGCTCGAACCCTGAAATCGTCGTCCTGCAATTTGAGTAGCCACGTACCCACCCAAGGTTGCTCTAAACCGGCCGGCGAATCCCGAGTTTCCTCATGCGCGCCTGAAGCGTCGTACGCTTCATTCCGAGCACTCCAGCCGCGCCCTTGGGGCCCGCAATGCGCCACTCCGTCTGCCGCAGCGCTCGCAAAATGTGCTGTCTCTCGGCATCTTCGAGCGTCGAGATCGACGGCGCAGCAGCGGAAGAATTTATTGCGGCTAATGCCGAAGGAGAATCGTCGGCACCCGCAGCCGCCAGAGGCGCGGATTTTAGTTCGGAGATCGGCACGCGTAGTTCTTTCCCCGGCGAGAGCAACACCGCGCGCTCGATAAAATTTTCCAGCTCGCGAATATTTCCCGGCCATGAATAGTTCGCAAGCGCTTCCATGGCATCGGCTGGAACATACGCAACGGACTTGTTCAGCCGCCGGCTGAATTTCTGAACAAAATAACGGACGAGTAGCGGCACATCGTCCGGCCTCTCGCGCAACGCTGGAATGTGAATGGGGAAAACATTCAGCCGGTAATAGAGGTCGCTGCGAAAGGTCCGCTCCGCCACAAGCTTTCCAAGGTCACCATTCGTAGCCGCAACGATTCGCACATCCACTTTCTGCGTTCGGTTGCTGCCGAGCCGCTCAAACTCCTGCTCCTGCAGCACGCGCAAAAGCTTTGGCTGCAAATCGAGCGGCAGATCGGCGACTTCGTCAAGAAACAGCGTCCCGCGATCGGCCAGCTCAAACCGCCCAATTTTCTGTGTCAGCGCCCCGGTAAAAGCCCCGCGTTCGTGTCCGAAGAGCTCCGACTCGAGCAGTCCGCCGGGAATCGCAGCGCAATTGACTTTGACGAACGTCCGCTCGCGCCGCGGGCTCAGATTATGAATCGCGCGCGCGATGAGCTCCTTCCCGGTCCCAGTTTCCCCGGTAATCAAGACAGCAGTCCCCGCAGGGGCTACAAGCTCCACTTGCGCAAGTGCCCGCTTCAACGCCGGGCTTTCACCGACAATTTCTTCGAAGTTGAACTCACTTCGAATCTCTTCCTCGAGATACAGCTTTTCTTCGGCGAGCTTGTCTTTCAGCGCGTCAATTTGTTTGAAGGCCAATGCGTTTTCCACCGCAATCGCGATTTGCGCGCCAACTTGCTGCAGCAACTCCACATCCTCCGGCGGAAAAGCGTCTTCGCGCTTGCTCGCGAGATTCAGCGTGCCAAAAGTGCGGCCCTGCGTGATCAGCGGCACGCAACACATCGTTTGCACGCCTTCCGCGCGCAATGCCTGAATGATTTCATTAGTGAAGCGATCGATCTCCGCCCCGCGCGCCAGCATCGGCTGAGCCGTCGTGAAGCAAATCCCGGAAGGAGTGGTCTCGAGCGGGACGATAATTTCCTGGTTGAAGAGCCCGGGCCGGCTTGAAAAATCCAGCGCATGAATTTTCAATTGCCCGGAAGCCTTGTCGCGCAAAGCAAGACTCGTATAATCATGATGAATCACTTTTTCAAGCGACGTAACGATCCCACGAAACAATTCCGACAGGTCACGCGTCGAAACCAGAACGTTGTTAACTTCGAGCAGCACCTGCAGCCGGTCGCGCTCACGAGCAAGCTGCCCCTGGTAAGCCTGCGACGTTTCAAAGTTCAGCGCGTTGTCGACAGCCACCGCCACCTGGCTCGCGGCCCGCTGCATGAACTGAACTTCCGCGTCGGTGATGCCTTGCGGCACGAGCCGCCCGAATCCCATCGCACCGAGCCGCCGCTGCGCCGTCGTTAGCGGAACCATTGCCAGCGAACGTACACCAACCTCCCGTAATCGCTGCAGAAAATCGGGAAAGCGGTGATCCTCTTCGGTATCCGTAACAACAAATGGCTGCTGCGATTGCCACACCCAGCCCGAAGGGTGACCTTCCACCGGAGTCTCGCTCCCAGTCTTAACCGGGGTTGGGAGACGCGCTTCTAGAATATGCAGGCGCATCACATTGCGCAGCGGGTCGTGTAGAACAAGCGTAAGGAAATCAAAATCCACGACGCAATGCAGCCTCTCGGCAAGGTCGTGAAAAAGAGCCGCCAAGTCGCGGTGCTGCGCGATGGATTCGGCCACTTCAAGCAGAGCTTCGAGCTGGCGCCGCGAATGTTCGAGCGGCGCTGCAGAAGCCGGTTCGGGCGGGAAGATAGCGGGATCCGCCATAGAAAACAGGATAGCACCCGCCTCGTCAGCGGCTCAACCGAAGGCAGGCGCACGAGATCGCCTTCGCATTAAATCCCGCGCCCACGCACTGCAACAACTTCGCCCGACGCTAAATCACGCTCATTTTTCTTTCGAAAGCGCCTGAATTTGCTCTTTCGCCCAATCATCGTCTGGATGTAGCTCCAGCACTTTGCGGTAATCCGCTATTGCCTTATCGATCTCCCCGTTCACTTGATGCGCCATCGCCAGCAGATGATAAGACCACACCGAGTCCGGATGGTTCGCATCGAAGCTCATTTCCATGATCGCCAGCGCCTCTTTGTTTTTCTTTTGCGCTATCAACGACTCGCTCAGCTGGTTCAGCGAAGTTTCACCGAAATCATATTGCCCGCCGCCGTAATACTTCTGCCGCAAATCGTGGTACAGCGCCACCGCTGGGTCGATGCCTTTTTGGTCGATGGCTTCCGCCAGCACGCTGTTCAACGTCCGCGGCTCCGTCAACCCGTGATGACATGTAACGCATTGCACTTCGACCGGGGGCGTCTTGGTAACTTTGGAGATGTAATCCCGGTTGATCGCCGCCACCATCTCCAGCATCACTCGCGCCGTCCTCTTCGCTTCCTTATCGTCCGCCGCGAAGTCCATCTCAAACTTCTTCCCGCCCGCTTTTTCGACATGGCAATGCTCGCATCTCACATTCAGCGCAAATGCGAACCCCCTCATGGTCGATTGCAATTGGGCCTTGGAAATATCCTTCGGCAATACTTTAAGATTCGTAAATTTTTCTGGAAACTGCGCGCTCGCACCAGAGCAGCAGAACACCAGGCCAACCGTCGCTACCCACCTCAAGCTGATCTTGGATCCACTCATCGGCGTCCTCCCTAAGCTGTGACCACTCCGACCAGTACCTACCCGCTCTGACGCGCGCTCGCCGTGGTGGTAAGCGTTATGGTCCAGCCATAGTCGTGCGGAAAGGGGGAGTCGAAGACCGGGACACGTTCCGCTCGATTGCTCCACGTCGAAGGCCTGGAGTAAACTCCCCTGCGAGTGGCGGACACTTCCTCCATTATCGGCCGCACCATCTCCCACTACGCCGTCCTTGAAAAGCTTGGTGGCGGAGGTATGGGGGTCGTCTATCGAGCTTTAGACACGCGCCTCGGCCGCAATGTCGCGCTCAAATTTCTCCCGGAAGATATTTCCCAGGACCCGCAGGCCATCGACAGGTTCCGCCGCGAAGCGCGCACTGCCTCCTCGCTGAATCATCCGAACATCTGCACGATTTACGATATCGAGGAATTTGAAGGCCGTCCGTTCATCGCTATGGAGCTTCTCGAGGGCATGACGCTCAAGCGGCGCATCGCGAAAAAGTCCATCGAGATCTCTGAACTCCTGGATATTGGCATTCAGCTCGCCGATGGCCTCGAAGCTGCCCACGGCAAGGGCATCATTCACCGCGACATCAAGCCGGCGAATATTTTTCTCGTCGACCGCGGTTCGGCGAAAATCCTGGACTTCGGCTTGGCAAAGTTCGCCGCCTACCGCCAGCCCGCTCCGGTGTCCTCAGATGAATCCGCAGGCGAGTCGTCCCTGCTCACGCATCGTCACGTTCTCGATGATGCGCTGGTCACAAGTCCGGGCTCCTCCATCGGCACGGCCGCGTACATGTCCCCTGAGCAAGCGCGCGGCCAGGAGCTGGACGGCCGCACGGATTTGTTTTCTCTCGGAGTGGTCCTCTATGAAATGGCCACAGGCACGGTTCCCTTCGGCGGCTCCGCGGTTGCTCTGGTCTTCGATGGCCTTCTGAATTCCGCCGCCCCTCCCGCCAGAAAGCTGAACCCGAATTTGCCAGTGGCCATGGAAAATATCCTGAGCAAAGCGCTGGAAAAAGATCTCACCCTCCGTTACCAGACCGCTGCCGAACTTCGTGCCGACTTGAAGCGACTGAAACGCGATTTGGATTTGGGCCATTCGGAATCCCCTGCTGTCTCGGCGGCTCTGGAAGCGGTTCGAGAGAGGGATCCATCTTCTTCTCGATGGCAGACGTGGGCATTGGTCGGCGGCGCGCTCATCACCCTCGCTGTGATTCTCGGCTACATCCCGAGCCGCCCCGTCACGCCTCCCCGCGTCGTTCGCACTGTCCAGCTTACCAACACGAACCGCCCGAAATCGGACACTCTCACGGACGGTTCTCGGCTCTATTTCATCGAAGGCCAATCCCGCCTCTCTCAAACCTCCGTCACTGGCGGCGACACATTCCCAGTGCCGAATTCTCTTGAGGACACGGGCTTTGCCAACGTGTTCGATATTTCCTCAGGCGGCTCCGCGCTTCTAATGAACACCGCCCACGGCACTTCTCTAGATGGTCCGCTCTGGAGCGTTCCCGTGCTCGGCGGGTCCCCACGGCGTTTGGGAGCCCTCGAAGGCCACGCGGGCGCATGGTCGCCCGACGGAAAGCGCATCGCTTATTCCCGGGGAAACGAGATTTTCCTCGCCGCGAGTGACGGAAGTGGTTCTCGTAAACTGTTAAGCCCGGGCGGAACGGTCAACGATATTCGCTGGTCGCCCGACGGTTCGATCTTACGTTTTACCGTGAACGATCCCAAAACCAACTATCGATCGATTTGGCAGGCGTCCGCGGACGGCGCCAATCTTCATCTTTTGCTTCCCGGCTGGAGCGATGCTCCGAACGAATGCTGTGGCAAGTGGACGGCCGACGGAAAGTATTTCGTTTTCCAGGCTCGCCGCAACGAAACCGACGACCTCTGGGCTCTGAACGAACACCCAGGCTTGTTTCGCGCAGCGCAGACCGACCCTGTACAACTCACAACCGGCCCGATGAACGTCGGCAACCCTGTCCCAAGCCGCGACGGAAAGAAACTTTTCGTTCAGGGTTGGCAATCGCGCGGTGAATTGTTGCGCTACGACGCCAAATCAAAGCAATTGGCGCCCTACCTTTCCGGAATTTCCGCGATGGGCCTCGACTTCTCTCGCGATGGCGAATGGGTCGCTTACAACGACGTGTCCGACGGCACCATGTGGCGCAGCAAAGTCGACGGAACGCAAAAGCTGCAGCTTGTTTTTCCGCCCATGCAGGCTTATTTGCCTCATTGGTCTCCCGACGGAAAGCAAATCGCTTTCTTCGGTCACCCGCCCGGCGAACCCTGGCAGATTTTTATAGTTCCCGCGGAGGGCGGCTCGCCCGAATTAATTTTTCGAAGCACGATCAACTCCGCCGATCCCAACTGGTCGCCTGACGGAAAATCTCTCGTCTTCGGCGAAAATTCGCTCAACAATCAGGGATCTTCCGTCTACGTCCTCGACCTCAAGACGCGAACCCCAACAAAAATTACCGGCTCCGATGGACTATATTCTCCGCGCTGGTCTCCTGATGGCCGCTACCTGACGGCGATTCCGCTGGATTCGCTCAAGCTGATGCTTTTTGATTTCTCTACTCAGAAATGGACTGCGCTCGCCAATCTCTTTGTCGCTTATCCCACATGGTCTCGAGACAGCCGCTTCATTTATTTTGATGGAATCCTCGACGGCCAGGAAAGCTACTACCGTGTGGAAGTCAGTACCGGCAAACTCGAGTCCATCTTCAGCCTCAAAGGATTTCAAGCCGCTGGAAGCGCTTTCGGCAGCTGGAGCGGCCTCGCCGCCGACGAATCCCCGCTAGTCGTCCGCGACGCCAGTATCCAGGAAATCTACTCCCTCGACTGGGACCATCCTTAATTTTTCTCGCCCAGGCCAAACTCGCGATGCACCGTGATCAGCGCCGTCTTCGCGGCCTTCTCTTCCACAACAAACGAAATATTTGACTCCGAAGATCCCTGCGCAATCGCAATCAAGTTCACATTCTCGCGCCCCAGAGCGTTGAATGTTCTTCCCGCCACTCCCGGCGTTCCGCGCATATTCTCGCCCACCACTGCTACGATCGCGATGTTCGTATCGATGGTGATGTGTTCCACTTTTTCGTGCGCCAGGTCCTGCGCAAACTCTTTTCGCAGCGACTCGACGGTCCGCTGCGCATCCGCCGCCGACACGATAAAACAAATGTCGTTCTGCGAGGACGACTGCGAGATCAGCAGAACGTTCGCGCGCACTTCCGCCGTCGTCGAAAATGTCCGCCCCACCACGTCCGGCAATCCCACAATTCCCGGCCCGCCCACGCTGATCAGCGCCACATCCTGAATCGCCGTCAGCGCCTTTACGCCGCCGCCAATACTTCTTCCTTCCGGCGTGATTTTCGTGCCCGGCCGCTCTGGCGCAAAGCTGTTGCGAATCCACACGGGAATCGCCGCCTGCATCACCGGTTTCAAAGTCTTTGGATGCAGCACTTTCGAGCCAAAAAATGCCAGTTCCGCCGCTTCGCGATAGGAAATCACCGGAATCGTTCGCGCCTCCGGCACCAGTCGCGGATCTGCGGTCAGCACGCCGTCAACGTCCGTCCAAATAATCACTTCATCCGCGCTAATTGCCGCGCCCAAAATCGTAGCCGAATAATCCGATCCGCCACGCCCCAAAGTCGTTAGCTTTCCTTCGATAGTCGCACCGAGAAATCCCGTCACAACCGGCACGATTCCCTTGTCCAAAAGCGGCCGCAACCGCGTCTCGCACGCAGCGCGGGTCCGGTCCATCAAAGGTTCAGCGCCCCCATGAAATTCATCGGTGACTATCAGTTCCGTGGCCTCGACATTTTCGCTTTGAAAACCAAGCTCCCGTACCGCCCCGGCCACCAGCGGCGCCGACAGTCGCTCCCCAAGACTCGAGATCGCATCCAAAGTGCGCGGCGTCAACTCGCGCAGCAGAGCCGTCCCCTCATACAACCGGCTCCCCTCCACAAAAACTTTCTCCAATTTCTCGTCGACCGCTCGACGCACATTCTCCTCGCGCACCAGACTCTTCAGCGCCTCGGCATGTTGTGCTCGCAACGCGGCCAGCACCGCCGCCCCGTGCCCGTTATCGCCCCCCGCCGCACGCTTAGCTGCCTCGATAAGCCGGTTCGTCACTCCGCTCATCGCGGAAACCACCGCAACGCAAGCCCCCGCCCGCGCGCCTTCCGCGATAATCTGCGCCGTCCGTGCCATGCACGCCGCATCGCCCACCGACGTCCCGCCGAATTTCATCACCTGCAATCGCGCACTCATCTCTCAGCCTTCCGTTGTCCTCAAAAAATTCTCGTTTGAGTTTACCTTGAGAGCTCCCGCGTCGCCCTAGCCGGAAGTTCCAGGGTTGTCATCGCGTTGAAAGCGAGGTAAGATTGTCTTACCATGCAGACCAAGGTTTCCACGAAGGGCCAGGTAGTCCTTCCCAGCCCGATTCGCAACAAACTCGGTCTTCGCCCAGGCGACTCTCTTGACGCCAGCATCGAGAGCGGCCGCGTAGTCCTGACGCCCCGCAAAATCCGCCCGAAAAAAGTTCGTATCATCCCCGATCCGGTCACCGGCCTTCCAGTAATGGATCTCGGGCGAAACGCCAAGCCTCTGACCAGCAAGCAAGTCTCGGAAATTCTGGCTGACTTTCCGTGAGGTATCTTCTGGACGTGAACGCCCTAGTCGCACTGAGCATTCTCCAGCACGAATTTCATTCGCGCACCGCAAATTGGATTCGTGCCTTGACCTCCGCGCAGCCCTCGTCTGAGCTGTCGTCTGAGCTATTGACCTGTTCCATCACGGAGCTCGGTTTCGTAAGGGTCCTCGCCCAGGTTTCGCAATATGGGCTGACTCTTGGCCAGGCACAGTCCCTGCTTCTGCAGGTAAAAACTCAGAGCATCGTGAGGTTCAGGTTCATTTCGGACGGGCATGACGTCTCGAAACTCCCGAGGTGGGTCAAAATCCCGAAGCAACTCGCAGATGGCCATCTCGCCGCGCTCGCCAAAGCGCACGGCGGCGTCCTCGCCACTCTCGACACAAAAATCCCACGCGCGTTCCTGATCCCCAATTAGTTGTGCTTCTCGGCGTGGTGTTAGTTGGGTTTCTCTTCGTCCGTTGGAATTGTGGTGATGGCGGTGATGTCGTCGAGGGCACGAGGGGCGCTGCCAGGGTCCTTCACCAGTCCGTCGAGCGTAGTCTTGGCGTGTTCGTCGACGGCGCCGACGGCGGCTACCAGGCACGAGTAGAGGAAGGCTTTGATGCCGGAGCGGAATTGCTCCGTGGATTGTTCCGTGGTGCGGATCACGTCGTCAATCATCGTGCGGCGGCGATTGTCGCACGCGGAGCGACTCTCGGCATCGAGAGCAGCGAGGGCGGACTTGACGCGCTCGGTGGTTTCAGAGACAGCTAGGTCGACGTGCACTTCGGCCTGGCGACGAAACTCTTCAAGCGTGCTTCCGGCGGCGCTGTGCAGCAGTGCGCGGGACTCCGCGACGCGGGCATCCATCTGCGCCGCCGCTTCGCGAGTGACCATGCGTGTTGCTTCCATCACGCGAACGAGTTGGCGATCGGAAATTCGGTCCGCTGCGGATTCAAACTGTTCGGTGGCCTGGCCGAGAGACTCGTCGAGGCGACCGCGCGTCTTCGGCTCGATTTCGTGGCCAATCTTCTCGATGGATTTCTGCGTCGCG
>DASXMM010000313.1:0-2781 GCA_036495665.1 Candidatus Acidiferrum sp.
ATTTGAAGACGCGCGGCACGTGGTCGAAGAGCAGGCCGCACGCATCCCTGCTCCCGCGGCTGAATTCGTAGACCTGCTCTCCGCTGCCGGCCGTGTGCTCGCCGAAGCCATCTCAGGCGACCGCGACCTTCCGCCGTTCCCTCGTTCAACGCGCGATGGTTATGCCGTGCGCTCCGCCGATCTGTCGCACATTCCCACGAAGCTGAATGTAGTCGGAGAAATCAAAGCCGGAGAGAGCCAGGAAAAAATCCCCAGCATCTCTCCAGGACAAGCAGTTTCGATTATGACCGGAGCCCCTGTGCCCGAAGGCGCGGATGCAGTCGTCATGATCGAATACACCGCGCGGGATGGAGAGCAAATAGAGATCGCCAGAAACGTGCAAGCAGGAGAGAACATCGTGCCGCGCGGGGCCGAAGCAAAGCAGGGAACTGTTCTACTAGAGCGAGGCAGGCGTTTGAACGATGCGGGCATTGCGCTCGCCGCATCCGTCGGCAAGTCGCGGCTGAATGTCTTCAAACGTCCCATTGTTGCTGTACTCGCTACCGGCGACGAAATTGTTGACGTTGGCATCATTCCGGGTCCGACGCAAATTCGCAATTCGAATACTTATTCACTCGCCGTACAAGCACGCGACGCGGGAGGCGATCCCGTTCTGCTGCCCGTTGCGCCCGACGAACCGAAGGCGCTGCGCCGGCTGATTGAAGAAGGACTGAAATCGGATCTGCTGCTGCTCACGGGCGGAGTTTCCATGGGGCGATACGACCTCGTCGAACAAGTCCTTGCGGAGATGCACGCGCATTTCTTTTTTACGGGAGCGAAAATCCAGCCGGGCCGGCCGGTCGTGTTTGGTCAGTGTGGCGCTGGCGACGGAGCCTTGAAGTATCTCTTCGGCCTGCCCGGCAATCCGGTTTCAACCATGGTGACGTTCGAACTCTTTGCCAGGCCGGTGCTCGAGGCTCTTGCCGGACAGGCCTCTCGCAGACTGATGTTCGTTCATGCGCGGCTGCGATCGGAAATCCGCGTCAAGCCGGGGCTCAGACGCTTTCTTCCAGCGATTCTATCGGGCGAGTTCGAAGGTTCGGGTGTTGAACAAGTTGCGTGGCAAGGATCGGGCGACATCGCCGCGACCGCGCGCGCGAATTGTTATGTCGTGGTTCCTGAGGATCGCGATCGAATCGAGAAGGACGAATGGATTGCAGTGCTGATGCGCTAACTGGATCATCCTTCGCGTCACCACGACAGAGGCTGCCCCGTCCTTCGCGGGTTTGAGACTGTTACGAAACTCAAGCGAGATTGACGTTTGCAACGGGAGGTTCAAGCGAACTAGGCGCGGTTGATTATTTTTCGATTTGTGCCAGGGGATGAATAGAAATGGTCTTCTTAAGCCATCGCCAGCGCGCTGCGGAGCGTTTTCCCGCCGATCACTTTGAACATGCGTTTTAGGTTGTAGGCCATTACTGCCAGACTGATCTCTGTCCGGGTTCCTTGCAGACCCCGCAAAATAAAACGCGGATGGCCGAAGATGCCGTACTTCAGAAACGCGAAACAACGCTCCACCGTGCAGCGCCGCAAGCGCATCGCCGCCGTCGTGGCGCGTTGCTGCATGCGTTGCAGCACCCCTTCGTGGACGTGTCGTTTGACCGAGCGCCGTGGGCCGAGAGTACATTGCGGTTTAAGAACGCACGCGCCGCACACCGTGGCCTTGGCCAAGTATATGACGGCCCGCCGGTTTCGCCCGTTACTGCGTAACGTGTGACCGGCCGGACAGAGCATGGTGTTGCTGTTTTCCTGGTAAACGAAAGCCGTACGGTCAAACAGCTTGCCGCCGCCTTGCGTGTTCACTCCACGGTGGGCCGGCACGTGGGGCAGAATGCCTTTGCTCTCGCAAGCTGCCGCCTGTTCTCCGTTGGAATATCCCGCATCGGCCACCACCTTGATGGTCGAATCCTGCTGGCCAACGGCTTGTTGTGCGGCTTCGGCCATGGGCAACAGACTGCGCGTGTCGTTGGGTTCGTCGATCACTTGTTGCGCCACAATCAGCCCGTGCTCGGCGTCCACTGCGATCTGCACGTTGTAAGCGGGAAGCATGCCCTGCGCCGTTTTCATGAAGCCCGCTTCCGCTTCCGCATGACGGCGCAGTTTTTCCAGGGCCGCCCCCACCGCACTGTTTACCAGCACCGGCCCGTCCTCGCGGTCGGCATTCTCCATGCTTGCCAGATAACGTTCCACCGCCGCTCGCTCCTGCACACTGCTCACGCTGCTGGCCGCGCGAAACTTGGAGCCATCGAGGGCAATCCACTCTCCCCGTATCAGTCCCACCGAGCAGGCCAACTTCACCAACTCCGCGCCCGCCTGCGTCACCGCCTGGCCATGCATCCGCCGGAACTCGGCGATGCTCTTGTGGTCCGGACACAGCCGCCCTAACAGCCACATCAGTTCCAGGTTGCGCTGACATTCGCTTTCCAACCGCCGCGACGAGCGAATCTGCTGCAAATATCCGTACAGATACAACTTCAGCAGGTCCCGCGGATCGTATCCCGGCCGCCCCGTCTCCGCCGCCTCGGCTCGCACAAAACCCAACCCCTGCATGTCCAACCGCTCCACAAAGGCGTCGATCACCCGGCAAAAATGATCGCACGGAATCAACTCCTCCAAGGTCACCGGAAATAGCGACCCTTGCGTCCGCCCTTCTCCTTGAATGAATCCCATCGCGCCCTCTCGCCTTACTCCCGCATCTTGCCACTCTCCCATCGTTACCGCTAGTAGTTTCGTAACAGCCTC
>DASXMM010000314.1:0-4228 GCA_036495665.1 Candidatus Acidiferrum sp.
ACGCAAATTAAAAGTCTTCCGGTTCGGCTGCGTTTATTCATCCTCGCGAGCCGATTGTCTTCGCGTAGGAGACAAGTTATAAGTTCTCTCGTGCCCGAAGCCGCGATTAGCGTTTCAACTCTCGAGAAGTCGTTTCCTCCGGCGCGCAGCGGCTGGCGCGCTTTCTTGCAGCCGTTCGAACAACCATCCGTCGTTGCCTTGGCAGGAATTTCTTTCGAGGTACGCTCCGGGGAGGCGGTGGCGCTGTTGGGTGCGAACGGCGCGGGAAAATCGACACTTCTCAAAATTCTCGCCACATTGCTTTTGCCTACTCGCGGCAACGCGCATATCGTCGGACACGATGCGGTTCTCGACCCGCGCGCCGTGCGGCGGCAGCTCGGCTACCATGCTGGCAGCGATCTTGGATTCTACTCCCGCCTCACTGGCCGCGAAAATTTGCGCTTCTTCGGCCGCCTCAACCATCTTACGAACACCGCTGCGGCGCAACGCATCGCGCATCTCGCGGGACAATTTCATCTTGGAGAAGCGCTGGACCGCCAGGTGCGCACTCTTTCCTCCGGTACTGTGCAGCGCTTGAGTCTCGCGCGCGCTTTGCTCCACGAGCCGCGCGTCCTGCTTCTTGACGAACCCACGCGAAGCCTAGACGCGATCGCTGCCTCGGAATTTCGCCGATTCCTCAAGTCCGAAGTTCTCCGTAATGGCGACACTTCCCTGCTCTTCGCCTCTCACACCTTGCCTGAGGTCGAGCAGCTTGCCAATCGTATCGCGATTATTGACGCCGGACGCCTGCTTGCCTGCGACACTCTAGGGGCTCTGAAACTGACGACCGGCGCCGCGACTCTCGAAGACGCCTTTATGCGGCTCACCGGCCGCGCTCCGCAGCTTATTGCAGGGGGCGAGGACATACGCGAATGAGCCGCGCCCTTCGCGAACTATGGATTTTCTTCTGTCGCGATCTTTCCATCGCGCGCACGTATCGCACCGTCTTCGTTCTGGAGGCGGTCGAGGCGCTCTTCGGCGTCGCCATGTTTTTCTATGTAGCCCGGTTTGTGGACAGCCCACAGCTGCAGCACGCGCTCCCGCAGGGCGGAAGTTATTTTGCTTTCTCGCTGATCGGCTTCGTCTTTCTCGATTACTTGAATGCTGCGATGGACACCTTCGACCACAGCCTCGCCGAAGCACGCGACTCCGGCACGCTCGAACATCTCCTCGTCACGCAAACGTCTCTGCCCGTCATGCTCGCAGGCTCGGCCATTTATCCTTTTGTGGCCACCACGCTGCGCATTGCCGTTTACATCGCCTGGGGTGCGTTACTCTTTGGCTTTCCGCTCCGCGATGCAAACTGGCCTGCCGTCGCGGCAGTGCTCGTCGCCACTCTGCTCGCTTTTTCAGGCCTCGGCATTCTCTCCGCAAGCTACCTTTTGCTTTTCAAGCGTGGCAATCCCGCGAAGTGGTTTCTGCTCGGCGTCTCGAGCGTTGCTGGTGGCATGCTTTTTCCAGTGAGCGTCCTCCCCGATTGGCTGCAGCTTGTCGCCCGTCTCAATCCCGTCACCTACGCGCTCGACGCCATGCGCGCCGCTCTTCTAGGCGGCGCGGGACTCCACGCCGTCCTTCAGCCGCTCATCGTCCTGCTGCTCTTCGCCGCCGCGCTCTTACCCTTGTCAATGACCGCATTCGCCTGGGCCCTTCGCCGAACCAAAACCACCGGCACGCTCATGCATCGCTAAGCGCATCGTAAAAAAAGCCGGCCCCGCATTCAACGCGGTGCCGGCTCGTCCACTCAACCCACAGACTTCCTCAAGACTTCTTTTTCTTCACCTTGATATCAATTCCCGGAGCCATCTGCTGCAATTGCGCAAGCCCCTCTTTCGCCTGCTGCCCATACGGTCCGTTCGGGTCCAGCTCAACGGCCTTCTGATACGCCTCAATCGTCCCGGGCGCAAACTCCGGCACGTCTTTGTCCCCGACTTTTTTCACCGTCATTTTGTAGACGAGACACGCTCCCAACAAATACCAGGTCTGCGCATTCTTCGGATCCAGCTCTGCCGATTTCTGCAGCGGCTCAATGGCATCGCCTCCGCGGTTCGCGTTGTACAGGCTGATCCCGAAGTTGCGCCACGCCGTCGCCGCTTTCGTGGGATCGAGTTCCGCGCTCTTCGTGTACGCCGCCCGCGCTTCGTCAATCTTGCCCGCACGCGCGAGTACGTTGCCCAGATTGTTGTAGTAACCAGGGTCGTCTGGCTTCGCCGCAACCGCTTGCTGATAGGCTTGCGCCGCTTCGTCGTTCCGGCCCGCCAGGTCATACGCTTCGCCCAGCTTGGCCCACAGCAGGTGCTGGTTCGGATCTTTTTCCGACGCGGCCTTCTGCGCCGCCTGGAATTCGGCCGCCGCTTTGTCCGAAAGATCCTTCAGGTTCGCCTTCGCAGCGTCGCGCTGATCCGGCGTAGCCTTGGCCAAATCATCTTTTGCTTTGCGCTCTTGCTCGAGAATCGCGGCTCCAGCCGTATAGTGCGCCTTCATGCCTTCGAATTTTTGCTTCTCTTCGTCCTGCTTCTTCACTTTCTCCGCAGCTTCGGTGCCCTGCTTCGCCATTATGTCTTTAAAGTTCATATCCGCTTTGGTTTCTTCGCCGCTCGTTACTCTCAGCTGCCCCATCGGCACGGGCGGTTGCTTCTCGTTGGGCGCCGGGAACGTTGTAATTGTCACTTTATATGCCCCGGCGCGAAGATTGCGGATAGCGAACTGCCCTTGGGCGTCGGTCTTCGCATCCGACTTTATGCCTTGATCGCTCACAGCCTCGACGTTCAATCCGAACCACGGTTTTCCATTGATATCCAAAATCGTGCCAACGATAGATCCATTCTGCGCGGCGGCGTGCGGCGCAAGAATCGTCGCCAACGTGCCAGCAAGCAGCACAGCAAGCAGACTCGACTTTACAAACCTCTTCATGCTTTTTCTCCTTTGCCGAGGCGTACCCTGCCCGGCCTGGCTGGCGGGATGTGCCCTATTATCCTCAATCCTACCGCTTTTCCAAGTCCTACGAGTGCGCTCGCGCCGCTTGATTGTAAGGGATCGGGTCCCGCACTCCTGCTTCCGCGAACGCGGCGAGCCGCAGCAAGCAGCTATCGCACGCCCCGCAAGCCGCGTCTTCACCCTGATAACAAGACCACGTCAAGTGCAGTGGCGCGCTCAACTCCATCCCGTGCCGTATGATTTCGCTTTTTTTCATCGCGATCACCGGCGTTGTGATTTCAATCTGCGTCTCCGGCCGCGTCCCCACTCGCACCAACTCCTGAAACACTTTGTAATATTCTGCGCGGCAATCGGGATACCCGGAACTATCCTCCGCTACGGCGCCGATGTAAACCGCATTCGCTCCAATCGCCTCCGCCCAGCTCACCGCGACGGAAAGAAAATGCGCATTGCGAAATGGCACGTACGTGACCGGAATCGCGCTCCCATGCGGCCCCGCAGCACCCAACTCATTTTCCGGCACAGCAATTTTCGTGTCGGTCAGCGCCGAACCGCCAATCGCCCGGAAGTGATCGAGCCGCACAACTAAGCGCTGATTCGGGCTGATGCCGTAAAAATCTGCAATCGCGTCGAACGCTCGCCGTTCGCGCCCCTGCGTCCGCTGTCCATAACCCGCGTGCAGCAAAGCAACATTCCCGGCGCCGTGGCGTTCCCGTGCAATCGCCGCACACACGCACGAGTCCATCCCTCCGCTTAGCAAAACCACCGCTCTTTGTGAACCCGACGTCATCCTTCGGCCCTCAATCGTCCCGAACTCCCCTTCTCTGGTCCTCTACCTCCTCAACCTCCCTTACCTCAAACGCCCTTGGTCGCAGGGTCCCAAACAAACTTGTGCAACTGCAATCCCAACCTCACCGGCAAGCCGTCCGCAAGCATCCACTCCACCAGCTTGCGCGGCTCCAGCCCCTGCCATTTCCCTGCCGGGTCATCAAACACCGGAGAAAACAAAACCTGCTTCACGCGTGCTGCCAACCGGTGCTGCACCGTAAAATCGCGCGCAAACTCATAATCGCGCCGCGTCGAAAGCACAAACTTCACTTCATCCTTCGCGTCGAGCACTTCGAGATTCCGCATCTCAAATGTGTCCGCCTCGCCTGAGTCGGGACATTTCACGTCCACAATCTTGATGACCTCGCGCGGCAACCGCCCCGTATAACGTTCGCCGCTGGTCTCAATCATCACGGTGTACCCCGCC
>DASXMM010000315.1:0-4267 GCA_036495665.1 Candidatus Acidiferrum sp.
GTGTACGAACGCTATATTGCGCGCCAGCCAATCTTCGACACCCGGCTTGAGGTTTTTGGCTACGAGCTTCTTTTTCGCAACAGCGACGACAACCAGTTCACGCCGTCCAAAAGCGCCACGGCAAGTGTCATCGTGGACAGCACCATGCTGCTGCGCATGGATTTCTTGACCGGCCGAAGCAAGGCGTTTCTCAACATGTCTCAAGAGGAGCTGCGCAGCGGTGCCGCGTTTCTCCTTCCCCATGGCAGCACGATTATCGAGATCACCGAACAACTCGAAATCGACTCCGAAACGGTCGTCGCCTGCCAGGTCTTGCAGTCGGCCGGTTATAAGATCGCGCTCGACGGCTTCCAGGACATACCCCGCTGGCAGCCGCTCCTTCCTTTTGCATCTTTTCTAAAAGTCGATTTTCACGCGACTTCCGAAGACGAGCAGCTTTCCATCGCGCGCAAATTTGCTGGGAACGGATTGAAGATGATCGGCAAGAAAATCGAATTGCGCCAGCAATACGAGAGGGCTCGCAAGGCCGGCTTCTCCTATTTTCAGGGATTTTTCTTCCTGCGGCCTCAGGTTATCGTGGCCCGCGACATGCCCGCCAGCAAGCTCAACTGCTTGCGTTTGCTTGGCGAAGCCGCCGCCAGGGAAATCAGATATGCGGATGTCGAGCAGATACTCAAACAGGAGCCTGCACTGCTCTACAAACTCCTGCGCTACCTCAATTCTCCCGCTCTGGGGCTGGCTAGCAAAGTGCGATCCGTGCCGCAGGCCATCGCGCTGCTTGGTGAAAGAGAATTTCGCCGCTGGGTGAGCGTTGTCGCCGTTGTTGCCGCCGCCGCTGATGAGCCGGTCGAAGTCCTTCGCACGGCCCTGACGCGCGCTTACTTCTGCGAAGGACTCGCGCAACTGTTGGGTTTCGCCCAAAGCACCACAGAGTTTTTTCTCATCGGCCTGCTTTCCCTTATGGACGTGCTCCTTGCGCGGCCGCTCGCAGATATCCTTGCGGAGTTGCCGCTTTCGCCGGAGATCAGCGCCGCCTTGCTCGGCGCGTCGAATATCTTCCGCGACGTCTATGAGTCCGCCTTGGCCTATGAGAACGCGGATTGGGAGACTTTTCACACCATCGCGAACAGAGCGAAGTTCAACCAGAAATTAGTCGCGGAGAAGTATGAGGTCGCCGTCGGTCACGCATCGAGCATCCCCGGAGGGGATAGCCAGCAAGCCAGTTTGTAGAATCGGAGGATCTCATGTACGAACGATTCATCGCGCGCCAGCCGATCTTCGACCATCGACTCAAGGTGTTCGCTTACGAATTGCTCTTCCGCGGCGGTCCGCAGAATGTGTTCGAAGCCCGCAAAGATGCTTCGAGCATTGTCATCGTCGATTCCACGATGCTCTTCGACCTCCAGACTCTTACTGGTGCCGCCAAAGCTTTTATCAATGTCGATCAAGCTGCCCTCCTTCAGGGCGCCGCCAAGCTTCTTCCTGCCGACCGCATCGTCGTCGAAATCCTCGAAACAGTAATACCCACACCCGATGTCGTCGCCGCCTGCTCCCACCTCCGGGAGGCTGGCTACATCCTCGCGCTCGACGACTTCGACGATCATCCTAAATGGGAGCCGCTCCTGCCTCTCTGCAGATTCCTCAAAGTGGACTTTCGCCTTTCCGATCGCGAGGCTTGCGGCAAAATGGCCGAGCGATATCTTCCGCAAGGTCTGCAACTTCTCGCCGAAAAGGTCGAGACGCAGGGTGATGTCGACCAGGCTCGCACCATGGGCTACACCTACTTTCAAGGCTACTTCTTCTGCAAGCCGGCGATGGTCGAAGGGCGCAATATTCCCGGAAACAAACTGGTTTGCCTCCGCCTCATCGAAGCCGTGAGCGCCTCCGATTTCAGTTTTGCGCGCATCGAGGAAGCCTTGAAGCAGGAGCCATCACTCGTCTATAAGCTCCTCCGCTACCTCAACTCTTCGCTGCTCGGCCTCCGCAGCGAAGTGCGCAGCATCAGCCAGGCCGTGTCGCTAATCGGCGAGCGGGAATTTCGTCAATGGGTTTCCGTCGTCGCCATCGTTGCCATGGCCGGCGATAAACCGTCCGAACTTATTCGCACGGCCCTTACTCGTGCCTATTTCTGCGAAGAAATCTCCACTACCATCGGCATGTCTGCACTGCGTTCCGATCTTTTTCTGATGGGGCTTCTTTCGGTCACCGACGCCATCCTTGACTTGCCAATGAAGCAAGTCCTCGCGCATCTGCCTGTCACCTCGCAGGTCCAGGCCGCGCTGTGCGGCGGCTCCAACCGCTTTCGCGATGTTTACGAAACGCTGCTTGCCTACGAACGAGGCGACTGGAAGTCGCTCTCCACCTCAGCCGCGAACCTGGGATTGCTCGAAGACCGCGTTCCGGAATGCTATCTCCTCGCCACAAAGCGGGCCGCGGCCGTCTCTCTATAAATCTCTTATCCAGCAATAAAAATGGCGCAGCGGATTTTCTCCGCCGCGCCTGTTGTATTGCCCTTGTTTTTTGTGAACGGCGTTGTTGTGAACTGCGTTACGCCGCGGCTTCCGTCTCACTTGCCGCGATGTAGTCCACGATGCGCTCCGACCATCCGTCCACGTGCGTCCATCCGTTGCCGTAACTTACGCCCTGCTTGTACGGGGCCACGTTCACCACGTACGCGCGCGGCGTCCACGCCGGCAGGATTCCGTCGTGCGTCTGCTCGTCGGTAATTACGATCACCCGATCGAGCTTCCGCCACTCCGGCTTCTCGTGAAGCTGCGTCAGCGCGCGCTTGAGGTACGTCCCCGAGTGCGCCTGCGAACCCGTGATGGCGTCCCGCAGCGCGAACCCGCGCCGCGGAGGCAGTTCCACGCGCGCGTCGGAGAAGGTCGCAATCGCAAACTCCTCGGCCTTCTCGCGAAGCAGAATGGCAAGCGCTGCCGCCGCGTCCATGCGCGTGGTCTCGCTCTTCCCGGAAAGCTTACCGTCCATCGACCCGGACACAATTCTTCCGCCGTTTCCGCGCTGGAACGCTCGAGGCTCCGTTGCACTCCCTCAATCACTTGCTGCTCCGGCATGCCTTGCGGCGCCGCCTGAAAATCCAGCAGGCCCGCCGCGACAATTCTCGCAACGTGGCTCTTTCTGTTGTGCTCTGCCGCCACAATTGCCTGATCCAGCCTGCCATCCTGCAGCGGCACGGAACATTCCGCGATGTACGCCTTCGATTGCTCGCGCGCCAACCGGTAACGCAGCGCGCGGCCAGCCGCCACACTCATCGAGCGCGCAAACATAATCACCAGCACAATCACCACTCCATGACACAGCGTTCCCATGGAACGCCACAGCCCCAGTAGCTCAGCCATGCGGCCCTCGCGTCACTTTAACTTCGTGCGTTCAATAGACACCGCGCCGCGAAGTTTTGTGCCGTGTCGAAAAGCATGTTTCTGGAGGTGTTCCGAAAGAATGTTTCGTGAAGTCCGCGAAGATCGGCTTACGCTTCCCTGCCCGCCACCTTCGCCAATTCCTTTTCGCGCTCGCGTGCCAGCATAACCACAAGCCGCGCGGTCTCTTCCACATCCATCGCTGTGTTATCCACGAGCACCGCATCCGCCGCGCGCACCAGCGGCGACACTTTTCGTTCACGGTCCCTCTTGTCGCGCTGGCGAACTTCCTCGAGCACTTCCTCGAGCGTCAATCGATCGCCCTTTTCCTGATGCTCTTTCCAACGCCGCCCCGCGCGCACTTCCGCCGACGCGTCGAGAAAAATCTTCATTTCCGCGCGAGGAAAAACAACCGTCCCAATGTCGCGCCCTTCCATCACCACGCCGCCGCCCGCTCCCGCTCGCTGTTGCTCCGCCACAAGAACGTGACGCACTTCCGCAATCGTGGCCAATTGCGAGGCGGCTCGCGCGACTTCCTCCGTGCGAATCTCATGCGTGACCTCGGCGCCGTCGAGAAACACGCGGTTCTTGAATCCCGCCGCTTCCTGTTCCGGCGTCGGCGGCTTCAATTCGATATGCGTGTTGCGCGCAAGCTCTTGAAGCGCGGCAGCATCGTCGAGCGCGACGCCGCTGCGCAACGCTTTAAGCGCCAGCGCGCGATACATCGCTCCACTGTCGAGGTACAAATAACCGAGTATTTGCGCGACGCGACGCGCGAGGCTGCTCTTTCCCGAACCCGCCGGCCCGTCAATGGCAATCGTAAGTTTTGGCATTTAGGTAGCACAGCCACTCCCGGCTGTGCGCGTCTGTTCGAACACTGTAACAAAAAC
>DASXMM010000316.1:0-12513 GCA_036495665.1 Candidatus Acidiferrum sp.
GAGCAGCGCGGGCAATTTTGCAAGTTGGGCGCCTTCGCGGGCGTCAACGAGGAGCGCAGCGCGGGCGAAATCGCCTTCGCCGGCGGCGTGGAGCTCGGCGAAGATCGGGATCAACTCGACGGGAAGATTGTCGACGCAGTAGAAGCCCATGTCCTCAAATGCATGAAGGACAGTGCTTTTGCTGGAGCCGGACAGTCCGGCGAGAATGACGAGTTGACGGGATTCGGGACGGTCGTGCCGGGCAGACTTGGCTTGAGTCTTCTTCAGGGGAGCGCGCCGCGGGCTCAGTTTTTCACCCGGCGCTGGTGCGTGCTGGGGATGCGCATGTCTTCGCGATATTTGGCGACGGTGCGGCGGGTGACGTGGATGCCGGCGTCGTCGAGCTTTTTGGCGATTTGTTCGTCGGTGAGCGGCTTCGACGTGTCTTCTTCTTCGATCATTTTTTTGACCAGGCGCTTGAGGGTGAGGAGAGACATGCCGCTGCCTTCGGGGCCGTTGACCGATTCGCTGAAGAAGGAGCGGAGTTCGAGGACGCCTTGCGAGGTGTGGGCGTATTTGCTGGCGACGGCGCGGCTGACGGTGGAGGGGTGAACGCCGACTTCTTCGGCGACTTCCTTGATCATCATCGGCTTGAGGGCGTCGGGGCCGTGGGTGAGATACTCGCCCTGGCGGGCGATGATGGATTGGCAGACGCGCAGGATGGTGTGTTTGCGCTGCTCGATATTTTTCATTAGCTGGATGGCGGCGGTGAAGCGTTCTTTGACGTAGTTGCGAACGTCGCGGTCGGCGGCATCGCGAGCGAGCAGGCGGCGGTACGTGGGGCTCAAGCGCAGTTGCGGCATGTCGTCTTCGTTGAGGAAGACTTGCCACTGATCGTCGACCTTGCGGAAGTAGACGTCTGGCTCGACGAGGCGCGGCTCGGTCTTGTTGTAGCGGAGGCCGGGACGCGGGTCGAGTTTCTTGATGACTTCGAGCGAGCGCTTGACGACTTCGAGCGGGCGATTGAGAGCGCGAGCGATTTCTTTGAGCTGGTTGGACTGCACCTGCTTGAGATGGTCGGAGACGATTTGATGGGCTAGCGTATTTTGCGGATCGAAGGCTTTCAGTTGGAGCAGGAGGCACTCGCGGAGGTCGCGAGCGCCGACTCCGATGGGATCGAAGTCCTGAACGACGGCGAGCGCATCATCGAGATCGTCCTGAGTAAATTTACCGTTCTGGACTAGCTCTTCGGTCGAGGCGGTTAAATAACCGTTTTCATCGAGGTTACCGATGATGCTTTCGGCGAGTTCGGTGACGGCTTCGGAGCAAATGGTCATGCTCAATTGCCAGGCGAGATGATCTGTGAGGCCGCTGGGCGAAGAGAGAAACTTTTCGAAAGAGGGGCGCTCGGAGACTTCTCTTTCCTGGGATTGGCCGCCGTCGCCGCCGGTGTCGAGGTATTGGTTGAAAAAACTGCCGACGTCGAATTCGTCGAAGGGATTTGCTTCGGGCTTTTCGGGGACTTTTTCTGTTTCGGCCTTGAGGAAGGTTTCGTCGCTGTAGTTGTCGCTCTGGGTGGCTTCTTCGCTCAGCTCCTCGAGGACGGGATTGGCGATCATCTCCTGGTTGATCATCTCGCGGAGTTCAAGGCGATTCAGCGCAAGGACGCTCACCATTTGAACGAGGCCGGGCGTCAGAATCTGCTTCTGCGCTACTCGTAGGTTGAGCTTGAGTCCCTGCCAGGCCATGATCGCTACCGATTATCCCTTCAAATCTCCAGGTCAAGATTTTAGTTCAGACGGAAATGATCGCCAAGATAAACGCGGCGAACTTCCGCATCGTCGCTCAGTTCGAGGGGCGTACCCTTCGCCATTATTTTGCCATGATTCACGATGTAAGCGCGATCCGTCACGTTGAGTGTTTCCCTGACGTTATGATCGGTGATGAGAATGCCGATGCCGGAACGGCTGAGACCACGGATGATCTCCTGAAGGTCTTTGACAGTTAGAGGGTCGATGCCGGAAAAAGGTTCGTCGAGAAGGATGAAAGAGGGTTGCAGGGTAAGCGAGCGAGCGATCTCGAGGCGTCGGCGTTCGCCACCCGAGAGAGTGTAGGCTTTGCTCGTGCGTACGGTTTCGAGTCCCATTTGAACTAACAGCTCTTCGAGACGGTCGCGCTGCTGCTCGGGCGTGAGAGGAAGAGTCTCAAGAACGGCGAGCAGATTCTGTTCACTGGTCAGTTGGCGAAAAACCGAGGGTTCCTGAGGAAGGTAGCTGATACCGCTGCGAGCCCGGAGGTACATGGGAAGGTCGGTGATTTCGCCGCCGTTCAAGAGAACGTGGCCAGAGTCTGGCCGGGCAAGACCGACTAGAATGTAGAAGGTAGTGGTCTTACCTGCGCCATTGGGTCCCAAGAGCCCGACGACTTCACCCTGGCCGATCTCCAGCTCAACGTCATCCACGACCTTGCGACCGCGATACGACTTGCTTAATTCGACGGCCTGGAGTTTCAGCATACCTCGTCACGAACGGCCGCTCGGCGGCCGCGTCACTTTTCGACTCGGTGCTTCGTCAACGTCCGCGAACCATTTTCTGAGTCGACGATGATCGTATCATCCGCTAAATAGAAGGTCAATTGGCGGCCCGTTGTGGTGCCTGCAGAACCGTCGTAGAGAGTGGGGTTTCCGCCGCTCATGACGAATTTTCCGTCGGAGGCAGTGTATTCGCCGCGTTCGGCGACGGCGCGGCGTCCAGCTTGATCGACGATGACGCCGCCAGTGCCGATGGCGCGGCTGATTTGCTGGGCGCCGGGAGTGGCGGGGATTCCCTTCATGCTCGTGGCTGCGGCGCTTACGGTAGCCTCGCTTCCGCGCGTGAAGTACAAATCCATGATGGGGGCGCGGATTTTTTGGTCGGGAGATTGGATTACGACGTTTTTTTCGAGATGGGCGACGTTGGTGGCGTCGTTGTAGGTGAGCGTTCCTGAAGTGACGTGACAGAGAACGGTTTTCTTCGCATTTGGAGCAGATTGCTGCGTGCCGGATTGCAGATTGGCGGGTTGCGCCGGAGGAGGTGTCTGGGGGAAGACGGCTCGGACCTTTCCGACGGCGTTGAGAATTTTGGTCGCGCGAAGGAGTTCGATGGAGTCGGCTTCCAAGACGGAGTCGCCTTGCCAGAGACGCGCGTGGCCAGTGTAGAGTGCACGTCCTGTTTTTGAATTGCCTTCCATCGTGTCGGAGGTGATGTTAGCCGGGACTTGTGCGAGTTGGACGGCATTTCCGTTGGGCGAGAAATCCGTGGAGCGGACGCCGCCTTCAGCGTGGATGTCGCCGGTTGTTCCAGTGAAGAAGATGCGCGGGGCATGCGTCTCGGTAGTTGCGTCGCGCGCGACGGCTTGGCCGGTTAGAAGCGCTGTTTGCCCGGCGCGAGTGAAAATTGCGTGATCGGCTTGTGCGTTTCGGTCGGCTTCTTTGAGCTTTACATCGCCTTGCAAGTCCATCTGCGACCAACCGCCGGTGGCGAGAAGCTGCGCGATTCCTTCTTTAGCAGTAGCCGTTTGAAGCGCATGGCCGGCGCTCGCGCGCTCCGTTTGAACGTTTCCCGTTGCGTTGAGTTGTTTCGGCTTGCCCTCCGCTCCAAACGCCAAATACAGCTTGTCGGCTTGCAATTTCGTGCGCGTGGGAGCGACGTCGGCTTGCGCCGGGTCTGTCCACTCCATGCTGCCCGCCGTGAGCGTCTCTGCGCTCGTCAGCTTGCCGGCTTGATGTTCGATTCCTTCGCTGAATTCCATGCGCAGGGCGCCGGTACGAAGGGTTCTCGATTCGTCACCTTTGTTCATACGAGTTTTTAGAAAAACGCCACCGTTGAGATTCATTTCCCTGGCGCGGTTTAGCTTGGGCCAGAGATCGAGCGCGGCAGCATCGGAGTGAAATTCGTCATCTTCCAGTTGGCCGCGACGGGTGCCGTGCACACTTCCGGCACCGTCGAGGCGAGTGACCCAGCCTTCCGGAGCAAACAGCGCGGTCATTTTGCCGGCGTCGATAAGCATCGAGTCGGCGCCGCCCTGCGACGTGAGTTCGGGTGGTTTGCCGCTGGCGCCTGAAATTGCGAGAAGCCTGCGCGCGCGAAAAGCTGAGTCCATCTCGAGAGTAAATTGCCCGGCGGTCAACCGGGCCGTGCTGGAAACAGCTTCCGCCGGCCCAAAGATTTGGAGCAATTTTGCGTCGCGACCGAAGTCCAGACTTGAGCCCGTCACGAGAACTTCTTCGACTTTCCCCGGGGTCGGGGACTTTTTCTCTGTTTCATTTTTCGTGGCTGGCTTAAGTTTCAGGCGGACATTTTGCAGCAGCCGGAGCGTGCCTTCCTGGGAGTTGTATTCGGCTCCCACGGCGTCGCCGCTTCCGCTGGGAAAACTAAACGTGACGGGCTGGTCGGTTGTTGCCGCACCGGTGGATTGGTCGAACTTCACGCCGCGGGTTTCAACGTGCACGATCTGCGGCGCCGCCTTAGGATCTTTTGCGCTACGCTCGGCGTCCGCGGCGCTTTCCAGATCGATTTGAACGTCGCCGCCGCAAGTCACGCCGCCGTTCGCTTTTCCGTACTGGCAACTTTGCGTGTGAATCGTGTCGTGGCGGTCGCTGGCTTTTCCGAAGATCGTGACTTTGACGTTTTCCAGAAGGCTAGCGCCTTGGTCTTTGAAATCGGTCGACTTGGAAGCTTCCACTGTGAAGATCTTGCGGGGGCCATCCATTTTCGAGAATGTAAGGCCGCTGGAGCTCTTGATGACGTTGACGGGCGGCGGAGGGGGCGCTGCTCTGCGCTCGATGATTCTCTGCCAGCCGCGCTTTAGATACACGCCAGCCGTCAGGCAGGCCAGCAGTAGGGCGACTGCCGCGGACCAGCGCGCGTATCGCGCCGCTTCGCTTCTTCGCATAAGTTCAGTTAAGCAAAATTAGGCCGCACTGTATAGAAGGCCCAGCCTCCGGAAAAAGCAGAAGAACGTGAGGGAAAACTAGCCGGCGGTTTCAGCGGAGGCCGCGATCGTGTCTTTCAAGATGCCGATGTTGGCAGCGGCAACGCTGTCGCGGTTCGTATTTTTCACGAGGTACATGGCTTCATCCGCGAGATGCAAAAGGCCTTCCTTTGTTCGCGAGTCGGTGGGATAGGAGGCAACACCGAGGCTCGGTGTGACGCGGATGCCCAAGCCCTCTTCAGGGAGCCATTGGGTTTCGCGGATGAGTTTATGGAGGCGGCGGGCAACGTTGAGCGCGTTTTCCTTGGCAGTCTGCGGAAGGAGGATCACGAATTCGTCGCCGCCGTAGCGGAATGCAAAATCGATGAGGCGGCAATGCGCTTTGAGAGCGTTGCCGATTTCCGCGAGCAAGCGCGAGCCGACCAGGTGGCCGTGCGTGTCATTCACTTGCTTGAAATGATCGAGATCGATGAAGACCAACGAAAATTGGTAATTGTAACGTTGCGAACGGTAGATTTCTGTCTCGAGGATGAAGCCCATGTGCCGCGCGTTGTAGAGGCTTGTGCAATCGTCGGTGATGGTCAGCTCGTGAATACGCTTCACGTGCCGCGCGTTTTCGAGAGCGATAGCCGCAAAGTCGGAAAGAGCTTCGAGGAGTTTGAGGTCGCGATCGTCAAACCCTTCGGGGCCGAGGCAATTGATGAGTTCGATGACGCCGAGGCACGTGTCGCGAAACTTGACTGGAACGGCAACGATGGATTGCGTTTCGGTTTTTGTCTTTTCGTCGACCTTGCCGAAGAAGCGCGTGTCTTTGGAAGTGTCCGGGACGACTACGGTTTCGCCGTGTTGCGCGACCCAACCGGCGATTCCTTGGCCCACCTTGATGCGCACGTCTTTTAAGGCTTGGGAAGCTTTGCCGACGGCCAGCTCAAAATAAAGTTCTTGCTTCGTTTCATCGAGCAGGAGCAAAGACCAGTTGTCCGGGCGAAGGAACTCGTCGATTTTCTCCATGATGGTGCGGAGAACCTGATCGAGCTGCAGCGAAGAAGTCAGCGCCTTCCCCAACTCCTGGAAGACGGCGACTTCGCCCGCTTCTCGTTGCTCGGCGGAAACCGCGGGATTGCGGCGGCGTTCCACGGCTGGAAACTGCTTGACTTCGTCCACGCTCGGATTTCCCCGCTTTGAAAGTCGTATAGGCCAGACTTTTGCCGCCCCGTCAGACAACACGACGAGAGCGATTCGTTGCTGGACCGCGAATCTCTGCAAGTATAGGCGTGTAGTAAAAAAGGGCGCAAGAATGTCGTGGTACAGGCGTGGCCATCTTGCCATCGGTAGGTACGGAGGGCACTGGCCGCGGGTTTGGTGTCAGTGAGTGGGTGCTCGTTGCGTGGTTTCGCGCAAAACGAGGCAGCCGGACAGCATGTCGTGGATGGCGCGTTTGCCGGGAAGCACGCCGACGCATAGGCAGTCGATCACGAAATAGTAGCCGCCGAGGACAGGTACGTGCGCCAGAAGTCGTCCGGTGCAAAAACGGACGCTAGCTCGCCAGAAATCTACGGGTTTGCCGTTCGCGTCGGCTACGTAGAGGCCGAGTAGGCGCTTGCCCAAAGTTGCGCGCCACGCGGAGCTTTCGCAAAGGGCAAAGTAGAGCCAGCTCTCGGTGGCAAAAAACGCGAGACAGATGAGCAGGAAAGTTGGTCCGGATTGGGTGAGAGTGTCGTTGAGAGGCGTTCCCGGGCGATGGTTGAAGAAGGGGTTTGAGATTCCAGTGGCGGCGGCAAAGAAGGAGATGAAGATCGCGAAAGGGATGGTTAGAAGAAACAGGTCGATGGCTGCTGCGATGAGACGAATCCAGAAGCCAGCGTGGCGGAACATGAACGCCACGTAAGGACGGGTGCCCGAAAATGTCGCTTGCGATTCCAAGACCCACCCAAAGCCTCATCTTTCGTAGACAACATTAGCTCAGAGCAAAGACGCTCGTCAGTGCGGAAGAACGAGATGCTCGCGAACAAAACGAAGATCCGACGAACAAGACGGAGCGGCTTCGGTTCCATCGTCATTGGCCAGTGAATAGGTGCCAAGGATGTAAAGAGTTAGGCCTTTGCGGGCGATCACATCGTGCTCGATCAGAAGGGCCTCGCCCTGCTTGACAGAGAGGAGAATATCTCGAGCGGGCAACGTGGAAAGAACGGTTGGCTGATCACTGAGAACTCTCGCCGCTACCCTCGGCTGTTTGGAGAGTTGATAGGCAATCTGCCCCTTATAAGCGTCCAATCCTAAAAGAGGCGTCCAAGCGATTGGACGTAGGTCCATCGAACACACGTGATCTGAACGAATCGCGACAGCGAAGTAGGTTGGTTCGTCGTGCGTGACTGTCCATGAGTTCGGCACCCGGAAGTTGACACCGAGCTCGGAGTTCATATAAACGGAGCCCTGTGCATCCCTTGAGACCGGAACGGCAGATTGCTCTACGTGGGAATAGTCAGGCATGAATAGCCCCACCATAATCAGAGCCAGGTAAGCTGCTGACAGGATTAATGCGAGGGTGACAGGAACCGCAGCGGGCAGACCGGCCGAAACCGGAGCCGTGGCAGGCAGTTGAACTGTGGCCAAAATTTCCCTCTCATGCTTGCGAGCAATTTCGTAGGCGTGGACAGCGAGACCTATCAAAATAAACTCCATTAATAACTCAGCCGCCGCGCCCGGAACAGAGGTCATGCTCTGCAATACGGCACGCTGAAAAATGCCGAGTCCGACGAAAACCGCAAAACCGAGAGTGCGTTGCCCGAGGTAGAAGTAGCCGAAGCCGCGGGTCAAAAGGTTGAGGATCGCTGCGACGCGAGGACTTTCCGCAATAAACGCGTCCGTGCCAGCGGTCATCTCACGGGCCGTGAAGAAAGCGTCAAGAAAGGCGAAAATGTAGAGAAATACGGTGATGCGGAAAAGGATGCCCCAGAATAAGGCATAGGCTTGCCCTTCCGGAGCGCGGAGCTCGATCGTGAAGTAGACGGTCGCAACCAAGGACGGAAAGAAGACCGCAAGTATCCATAGGCCGCGAGACGTTTTCCCGCAATAAAACTGTCCGGCTCCCGGACCGACAAGAGAGACGAGGAACGCGACAGTCGAATTCTTTACGACCGACTGGGGAGCAAACATGGGTGACGGGCGGTCCGTCGGCGAGGCTAGGTTCAGAGAGAGAGAAGACATTTGGCTAAGACTCGTTTCGAGGGGAAATTTGGAGCCAATATTACTCTAGAAAGGCCGCATAAGAATTCTTTTCCTTGAGAGGCCGGACGACTGGCGCTGTCGGAGGACTTTTTGTGCCGCCGGCCGGCCCAATCCTATCGCAGGCGGGTAGACGGTTTTACAAGCCCACCAAAGCTGCCATAATTGCGGTCGTATCAGTGAGGGCGGATTTCGAGTTATGGCCACGGGAACTTTTGGCGAACGCCTGAAGCGCGAGCGCGAGTTGCGCGAAGTGTCGCTCAAGGAAGTGACTGCGGGCACGCGCATTGGGCCGCGTTTTCTCGAAGCTCTGGAGAACGAGCAGTGGGAGAAGCTTCCGGGCGGCGTTTTCAATCGCGGTTTTGTGCGCGCCATCGCGCGCTACCTCGGCCTCGACGAAGAGAATCTCCTCGCCGAATATGACATGGCGCACGGCGGTGACCAGAACATGCCGCCGCCGCACCCCTACGAAAACCAACTTCCTCGGCCGCCGATCTGGGTTCCGCTGCTTGCGGTGCTGGCGTTGCTGGCTGTAGTGGCAGGGCTCATTGCGGGCGGTATTTATGGATGGCGACGTTATGCTGCTTATCGCGCCGCGAAACATTCTTCATCGACCGCGTTGTTGCCCGCGACGCAGATGGAGACGCAAACTGTGGCACTGATGCCGTCATCGGTTGCCGAGCATCCTTCGGACAACACCGGCCTTGCTGCAGCGGCAGCTCGTTTGGACCTCGCTGTTTCCGCTTCCGCGGCCACGCGCGTGCGGATCCTCGGAGATGGCGCGCTGCTGTTGGACGCCGAACTTCCCGCCGGACGAACGCGGCATTTTTCGGCGTTGCAACAGTTTGACGTGACCGCGGCGGATTCCTCCGCGGTGTTGCTGGAATTGAACGGGCGGGCCATGCCGCCAGTTGGAACACCCGGAGCCTCCGGTACAATAGTGCTGAGCCAGAAAGATTTGAGGCAGCCACCCAGTGGAACTCCTCAGCCCTGAACTTCTAGAAGATCTTCGCGCAGGACGCGCTACCCGCGAGCGGAAGATTGCGGTGTGCTCTGGCGGAGCTCATCTCACGCCCCCGGATCGCGCGGAAATTCTAGCCGTACTCTCTGGGGACACGGATGAACTTGTCTCCGAGCGCGCGCAGCAAGCCATTCTCTCTCAGCCGATGGAAACTTTTGTCGAAGCCTTGAAGCGCGAAAAAGCGGTCCCAGCGCTTTTTGCTTACGCCGGGAAACACTTCGCGGACAAGCCCGCTGTCTGCGATGCGATGGTGCAGAACAAAAATTGTTCGGCGGAATACCTGATCCCAATTGCGCGGCACCTTCCTTCGGTGGGCATTACGGCGCTGATGGAAGAGTTGGAGCGCGTCAGCGAGTCACCGGCGCTCGCGGCTGCGCTCGAGCATTCGTCATCAATCACCGCGGAGCAGAAGCATCAGCTGCACGAACTGCTAGGCTCGGCAATGGACGCAGCGACGCTCGCAGAAGCGGCGGCGGAAGCGGAGCCGGACGTGGTCAAGCGCCAGACGCTGATTGAGCGGCTGACGAAGATGAGCGTTTCGGAGCGCGTGCAGTTCGCCATCAAAGGCGGGTCAGAGGCGCGGCGCACGCTGATTCGCGATTCGAACAAGGTGGTGCAGCGGGCCGTGCTGCAATCGCCTCGCCTGACGGATCAGGAAGTCGAGGCGTTCGCTACCATGACGAGCTTGACGGACGAGATTCTTCGGCTGATCGCGAGCAACCGCAAGTTTCGAAAAAATTACTCCGTGGTGCGGAATCTTCTGAACAATCCGAAGACGCCGCTGGATGTTTCTTTGCACATGCTGCCGATGTGCAACGTGATGGACCTCAAGAAGTTGACGAACAACAAGAACGTGCCTGAAACGCTGCGGACGACCGCTGTCAAGCTGCAACGCACTCGCGCTGAACTCAAGAAATAATTTTTGGCAAGGCGCGATGCGCCTTAACGCCCATGTACGCCAGCGGCACGCGTGAATCGCGTCTTTGTAGCGTCATTTCGCTCTACAATCGTGCTCAGGGGTGAACGATCATGCTTTTCGCACGCGAACTTCGAACGAGCGCGACATTTTTTGTTTTAGGTATATGCGCCGCGCTGCCCGTTGCGCCGGTTCTTCGATCGAGCCAGAGCGGAACCGTGAATCAAGAGAAGGTCGCCGAGCCTTGGGGCAACGCTCAAGTGCTCCACGCCGCCGATCTTGCGAGCGCGTTAGGCGGCGCGAAGGCCGCGGACTCTCCGACGATTATTTATGTGGGATTTCGCACGTTGTTTGAGGGCGGGCACATTCCACGTGCGGTCTTCCATGGCACGCCGTCCAAAGAGGATGGCCTCGCAGAGCTGAAGAAATGGGTTGCCGCGCTACCTCGGTCCGCAAATCTGATTATCTATTGCGGATGCTGTCCGTTCGACAAGTGTCCAAATATCCGGCCGGCGTTTGGCGCACTTCACGAGATGGGTTTCACGCATGTGCGCGTGCTTGTGCTCCCAACAAGCTTCGCGGCCGATTGGGTGGAGAAGGGCTACCCGATGCAGAAGGGGCTGTGATGTCCGTCAAATGGGCGCCCTACACGTTGCGGAGGACCAGACAGCCCGCGATCATGTCGTGGAGGGCCTGCTTTTTCTCGGTGAAGCCCGCGAGAATGTAACCGATCCCAAGAGGAATGAGGCCGGTGATGATCTTCGCGAAGAAACGTCCCGAAGCGCGGCCAAAGGAAATCGGCTGCCCCTCCATGTCGGTTACCTTTAAATTGAGCAGCTTCTTACCGGGTGTGGCCTGCCAGGAAGAACTCTCGGCGAGCGCATGATACAGCCAGCTCACGACAAATATAATGCCGACAAATCCGGCTATGAAACCAATGCCCAAGAAAACGGCGGCGTTGTCACTAATATCCTCGCCAGAAGTAATTCTGCCGAGAGCGGCGCCGGCACCTGTCAGAATGAAAAGAGGAACCAGAAGAATCAAAAACACCAAACTGGAAATGAACCCGTCGATGATGTAAGCAACGAAGCGCAGCCAGAAACCGGCGTAAATTACCCCGACACGGACCGCATTTGCGTAAACCACCGGGTCCTGTGGGATAGGCGACATGTTCATCGTTCCGGGAGGCCAAGCCGGAGCCGCACTAGCGGCAACAACGCCTGACACAGGTTGGCCACACGTCCTGCAGAAAGCTGTCCCGCCGGAGATTTCGCTTCCGCATTTTGAGCAGTACACAGGCTCTCCTATTCGCGCGATTCGCTTACCAGGATTCTTGTTAGGAAATCCTAGTTCCGTGTCTTGGTGCGGTCAATCACCGGTGGTAACACGGTTTCCATGACTGCCCGCCTTTTATCGACGCGCAGTCTCTTGACGTGTTATACGATTTTTGTTCTTCATTCATTCGTTCAATCGAGATAAAGATTTTCGCGTTATCCCGCTGCCAGGAAGTCGTCGAGCGACTCGCAGTGCGGGAGAATCATGACCCAATCATCTAACTAGTCAGCGTGAAACCGACGAACTCGCCTCCGCTATAGCTGCGGATGCTTATGATGAAACCCCGTGGCTTCCTGGTAGGCCCGCGCAAATGCTAGCAGCTTTGCCTCTCCGTACAAATTCCCAAGAAATGTGAGGCTTACGGGCGTTCCGGGCCCACCAGCGTTCTGAAAATCGCTGGGATCGTCGGTGGGCGGCTTCGGAGCGTCATCCCCCCGAAAGCCATTAGGCAGGATTACGGACGGGTGGCCGGTCAGATTTGTAATGACGAGCTGGTCGCCGCCGTTCGTCGGAGCCACAATCACATCGACAGTCTCAAACACTTTCGCGACGGCGTCCATGGCCATGCGGCGCGCCCGGCTCGCCTGGATGTACTCGACCGCGGGAACGAACCGCGCCGAGCGGAACGAATTCGGCCAGTCGAAGGGCCGCTGGGAAGTAAGCAATTTGTCCTTGCCACTGCGCGTCAAATCGTCAAACGCCGCCGCCGCTTCCGCCGATAGCATGGTCACCATCGATTGATAGGGAAATTTTGGCATCTCCACCGGGATTAGATTGACGCCCATCCCTTTCAATTTGGCGAGCGCCGCGTCATTGTACTTTCTGTCGTACTCCGCGCGAGCGCGGGCAGCCTCTCGCCGACGCTTCTGTTCGTCCCTCTTCTTTTGCTCTTCTGGAGTAGCCGCGGGTTCTTCTTTCTTTTCGGCGGACGGCTCCGGCGGCTTAGGCTCGAAATCCGACTTCAAATAGCCTACACGCAGCTTCCTCCAATCGAGCGCGGCATCCCAATGAAATGCCGCATTTTTCACAGTTGGATCCGCACCGTCTGGCCCGTAAATCGCTTCCA
>DASXMM010000317.1:0-7865 GCA_036495665.1 Candidatus Acidiferrum sp.
CGCGACTATCAAGCCGCTGCATGGCTCCGCGAAATTGCCAACGGCCAAAAAGACGGCTGGAAGAACAGCGCCGCCGAGGAAGAATTGGCCGGCAACGCTGTCGACTTTCTCAGCGCCATCCGCTGCTTCCTTCACTACAGCAATGGACGCAACGACAATACGCTCACGTATGAGTTGCAAAGCGCAGCCGCCGAGCGCTCGCTCGGAGTGCCAAGCGGAACTGCGCCGGCTGCAAAGCGAAGCCCCGAAGAATGGATGCGCCTCTACTTCCGCCAAGCCCGCATCCTAAATCGCTTGCTTCTCCGCTATATCGAACAAAAGCCTGCCGCGCGGCCCACATTTCGCGAACGTTTTTTCAGCACCGCACGCAGCGCGGGCAGCGAAATCGGCAAAGCAAAACCGTTCGCCGTCCGCGATGGTTTGCTCGAAGTCATCGATGAACCGGCACTTTCCGACCGTCAGGTAACTTTCGCCCTGTTCGCCGAAGCCGCCCGCACCGGCGTCCCGCTGAGCCGCGAAGCCGAACGCGCCATCTTCTACATCCTGAAGCACCCCGAGCTTCCGCAAAAAAACACGCAAGTCACCTGGGCCATGCTGCGCGAAATCCTCAGCGCCGATTATCCCAGCATGGCGCTCCGTCCCATGCAGCGCCTCTCGCTTCTGACGGAAGTCCTGCCGGAATTTCGAGCCATCGATTCTCTCGTCGTCCGCGACTTTTACCACCGCTACACCGTCGACGAACACTCTCTCCGCACCATCGAACATCTGCAAGAACTCGCAGAACCTCCCGATGAACGCGCAGTTCATTTCGGTCAACTCTGGAAAACGGTCGGCCGCCGCGACCTTCTGATTCTCGCGCTCCTGCTGCACGACGTCGGCAAAGGCATGCCCGTCGAGAACCACGTCACCGGCAGCCTCGAAGCGCTCGAGAGCGCAGCCGCGCGGCTCCGCCTTTCCGATTACGAGATTGGCGAAGTTCATTTCTTGATCGAGCATCATCTAGACATGTCCGCCACCGTCCAGCGCCGCGACATTTTCGATCCCGGCACCGTTTCCGGATTTGCCGAGACCGTGGCCACGCAGGAGCGCCTCCAGCGCCTCTGCCTGATGACCTACGCCGACATCCACGCCGTCAACCCCGAAGCCCTCACGCCGTGGAAAGCCGAAATGTTGTGGCAGCTTTTCGTCGCCACCTCGAATCACTTCAGCCGCACCCTCGACCGCGACCGACTGCACGCATCCGACGAAGTGCCTCTGCTCGAACAGCTCAGCAGCCAAGCCGGTGGCGTCAACAAGCGCGAAGTCGAACGCTTCCTCGAAGGTTTCCCGCGCCGCTACCGCGCCGTCCACTCCGCTCCCGAAATCGCGGCCCACTTCCAGCTCTACCAAAAACTGGGCGCCGAGCCCGTCCAGACTGAACTAAAAGCCCGTCACCATTCCTTCTCTCTCACCCTGCTCACCGCCGACCGTCCTGCGCTCTTCGCGCAAATCGCCGGCGTCCTCGCAGGCTGGGGCATGAACATTGTCAAAGCCGACGCCTTCGCCAACGCCGCCGGCGTCGTCCTCGACACTTTCCAGTTCGTCGATCTCCACAGAACTCTCGAGCTCAACCCCAGCGAAATCGCTCGCTTCCAAAAGAGCCTGGCCGACATCGTCAACGGAAAAGCTCCCCTCGAGCCGCTGCTGAAAGGCCGCGAAAGCGCCAGCAAAGCAAGACCGCCGAAAGTGGCCGTCGAAACCCGCATCGGCTACGACGATACCTCCTCGTCCCACAGCACTCTGCTGGAAATCATGGCCCAGGACCGCCCCGGCCTGCTCTACGACATCGGCTCCGCGCTAGCCCGCCTCGGCTGCAACATCGACGTAGCCCTCATCGACACTGAAGGCCAAAAAGCCATCGACGTTTTCTACCTCACCGAACGCGGCAAAAAACTCACCCAGCAAAAACAAGAACTCCTCCGCGAAGTCCTCCAAAGCGCGCTCTCGTAATCCCCATGAAACCGTCGGGAATTCCCCGCAATTAGCCGCAAAATTGCGCCTCACATCGACCTTCGCCATGACGCATCAACGAAACCATGTTCATTGACAGCGAACGTAGCAATCCCTAAGCTAAGCCCATGGAAGTGCGTTTGACCCGCGACCAGGAAGTTTTCATCCGCCAGGCCATCGCGTCCGGCCGTTTTCACGATCCGGCGGATGCCGTCCAGGAAGCGCTTTCCATGTGGGAGTCGCGCGAAAGGAGGCGCCTGGAATTTTTGGCGAGCCTCGACGAGGCCGAAGCTTCGCTCGCGCGTGGAGAGGGGCGCCTCATCACACGGAAATCCATGCGGGATCTTGCCGACCAAGTGAAGAGACGCGAGCAAGCTCGCCTCGCCGAGAAATAGGCACCTCGCCTATGGCGCATTTCGCTTCGTCAAGAGCCGAAGCAGACCTCGATGACATCTGGATTTACGTCGCTAGAGAGAGCGGCAGCCTCGAGATTGCAGCTGGCGAAACCAAGGTAGCGGACTTCGAGAAGAGTCGAGCGGTAAATCTGGCTCAGAATCTCCGCCACGCGCACCGCTGCTTCTCCATTTTCACGCAGAAATCGCATGAACGCATCACGTGGAATGAAATTGGCTTGCAGCGGTTCCAAAGCCTCGGCCGTAAGCTCGTAGGCTTTTCCAGAGAGCGTGCCAGGTAAACCTACTAGTTCACCGGGTTCCGCAATGCGGGCAATGATGGATTTCCCGTCGGCCGAATTCGTCGAGAGCTTCACGCGGCCGTTGCACAGAACGAACACACCGCGGGGCTCCTGGCCCTCGACAAACAGGATCGCGTCCTTGGGATACGTTGCCGACGAAGAGATGGCGTCCAGCGCCGCAAGCACGGGCCGCGGAAGATCGCAGAAAATGCGCTCTTTCACCAGCGGGCACGTAAGACAGCTTTCAATGATTTGCAAGCCGTAAGGGGTCTTCATACAGGTACCGGGCGTCATTATACGGCGTTTTTTCCTCGGGATAACTCGCACTTGGTAGGTCATTGGTTTACCTCCCGGGAAGGATGCGTTTCCTTCCCGCCAACCATTCATAGACCCTACGCTGATGGCCCGATGTGACATCGCTCACGCGGGACGGTGACGTCCATCGCTTCCGACTGCGGGCGCACGCGGAATAAAAGGAATTGCCCGAAAATGGGCGGAATATGCGGTCGCGTGGAAACGTCCAACCTGCGTGAACGAGCGGAGAAAAAATAGTGGATAGCCTTTTTGCCTGCCGCGACAAATAACCTTCGTCGTGCGACCTTGCCGAGATGGGGCGCAGCATTCCGCGCCCCGGCGCAGAAGATGAACGAGTTTTGAGCGGTTTAGGGCATATTGTGGATGGTGAATAGTAGTGGTGAACAGTCGGTACTGAGCAGGGGAGGAACCGCAGTGACGCGAGATGAGGCTTCGAAACTAGCCAACCATTGGGTTGCCGCCTGGAACGCTCATGATCTGGACTTGATCATGGCGCACTATGAGGATGACGTCGTTCTAACTTCGCCGGTGGCCGCGCAGCTTTTGGGTTTGCCGGATGGCAAAGTGGCCGGGAAGGCAAACTTGCGAGCCTACTTTCAACGCGGACTGGAAGCTTTTCCGGAACTACACTTTCACCTCGAGGACGTGCTGTGGGGGCTGCACAGCATCGTGCTCTACTACACGAATCAAAAAGGAACCCGCACGGCGGAGTTCATGGAACTGTCAGCAACAGGAAAAGTGGCGCGAGTTGTTGCGAATTACAACGCTTAGCGCGGCGTCGCAACGCAATTGGAATGCTTCTGTGGCGCGACGGTCGTTCCTTCACAATCGACGAACTCTCCGTTTTTTTCGTTTCGTTGACTTACCCTAATTCGCAACCTAACATGTCCGCTCAATGGCTGATCGTCCCCCACTCATCGGCCAAACGGTATCCCACTACCGAATCCTCGAAAAAATCGGCAGCGGCGGGATGGGTGTGGTCTACAAGGCCGAAGACACCCGCCTTCACCGCCTCGTCGCCCTCAAATTCCTCCCCGATGACGTCGCCAACGATCCTCACGCCCTCGCTCGCTTCCAGCGCGAAGCCCAGTCTGCCTCCGCCCTCAACAACTCCCACATTTGCACCATTCACGACGTTGGCGAGGAAAACAGCCGCGCCTTCATCGCCATGGAGCTTCTCGAAGGCCAAACCCTCAAGCACGCGATCCAGCACGCTCCCCTGAGCACCGAACAAATCCTCGATCTCGCCATCCAAATCGCCGACGCTCTGGACGCCGCACACGCCAAAGGCATCATTCATCGCGATTTAAAGCCCTCAAACATTTTTGTCACCGATCGTGGCCAGTCGAAAATCCTCGACTTCGGCCTCGCTAAGGTAACCGCGAGAAACCTCGTGGAACTTCCCGATATGACGGCGCCCACCGCCGATCCTTCCGACGACGCCCTAACCACTCCTGGCTGTGCGCTCGGCACCGTCGCCTACATGTCTCCCGAACAAGTCCGCGGCGAAAAACTGGATTCGCGAACCGACCTCTTTTCCTTCGGCGCCGTCCTCTACGAAATGACCGCGTGTCGTATGGCCTTCCCAGGTAGCACCGCAGGCGTAATCTTTGACGCCATTCTCAATCACGCCCCGCCGCCTGCTCTTCAACTGAATCCCAACCTCCCGCCTCGCCTCCACGAAATCATCAACAAAGCCCTCGAAAAAAACCGCGACCTCCGCTATCAGCACGCTTCCGAAATAGGCGCCGACCTGAAACGTCTGAAACGCGACCTCGAATCAGCAAGCCACGATTCCATCGCCAAGCCCGCCTCAAGCACAACTGCAACCCGCAGCTTCACGCGCCACCATTACATTCTTTCTGCAGCCGCCTCCGCTCTCCTGCTGCTTTTCTTCGCCGCTCTCCTGGTTTACAAATTCGATAGCGCAGCCTGGCAGCGCCTCTTCGGTCCGCCTCTTCCCCAGCAGAAAAATCTCGTGGTCCTCCCGTTCAGCGCCGTCGACGGCCAATCGACCGAGCAAATCTATTGCGACGGCTTCACCGAAACCGTCACAGCAAAATTGGCTCAAGTCAATTTCCTGCAGGTGCCTTCAGCCATCGAGGTCCGCAAGCGGCACGTAACCAGCATTTCCGAAGCGAGAGTCCAGTTCGGCGCCAACCTCGTCCTCGTCGCTAGTTGGCAACACTTCCAGGACGCCGCCCGCATCAACCTCGTCCTCATTGACGCAAAAACCGGACGCCAGCTCCGCACCGAAACCATCACCGCCCCAGAAAACGACTTGCTTCATCTCCAGGACCTGGTCGTCCTCAAAGCCTCCCGCATGCTCCAACTCCAAGTTTCGGGCGCCAGCGCCACATCCTTAACGACCGCCGGCACAACCGTGCCAGCCGCCTACGATTTCTACATCCAAGGAATCGCCTATCTTCAGCGCTACGAGCGCCCAGAAAACGTGGACACCGCAATTGGCTTGTTCAAGCGCGCCATCCAGGAAGACCCCACTTACGCCGAAGCACACGCCGGGCTCGCACACGCCTACTGGTTCAAATATAGCGCCACCAAAGATCCTCAATGGGCCGAGGCAGCGAAAACAGCGGTCAAAGCCGCGCGCGATCTGAATAGTCGCTTGCCAGAGGTGCAATTAGCCATCGCGGACTTTAACCTTCACACAGGAGCGTATGCGGACGCTGTTTCCGGTTTTCAGCACGCGATTGATTTGGACCAGGGAAACGTAAATGCGTACCTGGGGCTTGGTAACGCCCACGACTCGTTGGGCCATACGACAGAAGCCGAACGAACGTTTCGTCATGCCATCGAAATCAGTCCACAGTGCTGGAACTGCTACAACCTGCTCGGCATTTTCCTGAATCGGCATGCGCGTTACAGCGAAGCGGCTCAGGCTTGGCAGAAGGTGACCGAGCTGACACCGGACAACGTGTGGGGCTATATGAATGTTGGGGCCGTTTACTTGTACATCGGACAATTCGGAAAAGCTGACGAATACCTCCACCGTGCTCTCCAGATTTCGCCGGATAATCCAGACCTTTACTCAAATGCAGGCACAGTAAGTTTTTTCTTGGGGCAGTTCGAGGACGATGTGGCTTATTGCAAGAAAGCAATCGGGCTGAGGGCCCAGAAATACGACTATTGGGGCAATTTGGGGGACGCCTACCGAATGATCCCGGGCAAATCAAGCGACGCGGCCGACGCTTATCGACAGGCGATTCACCTCGCAGAAACGGAGTTGAAAATTAACCCAGTCGATGCCGACGCGCTAAGCAATCTGGCTCTCTATTACGCCCGCACAAACGACCCAGTGCGCGCCGGAAAATACCTGGAGAAAGCTTTGAAAGAGCAGCCTGAGGATGTCGACGTTCTGCGTATCGTATGCCTTGTGCATCTGGAAGAGGGCGACCGCCAGAAGGCCCTCCTATGGCTTCAGCGATCCGTAAAAGCTGGTTACGCGCGCGAACAACTTGTTGCCAATCCCGAGCTAGTCGTCCTACACTCGGACCCACAATTCGACCGTCTCGCGAAGGAAGCCAAGTCCTACCAATAGGCAATTTAAGATTCTTCCTCAGGGCAAGGTTTCCTTTGTATTGACTTCAGAAAATTAGAAATCGGATCTTCGCCTCGGGCCACGGGACCTAAATGCACATTAAGGAGACTGTTTATGCCCGCCCAGCAAACTCCACGAACCGCACGCCACACATTCCCGGCTTACTTAATCGCAGTCGCCGCCCTAAGCATTCTCTCAACATCCTACGCGAAGGCAAACACGCAATGGACCATAACCGTCAGTGTGAACAAAGGGACCGACCCTCCGAAGTTCGGTCTTTCATATACCGGCCCCGACCCCACTTGCGGTGTACCCGCACAATCAGACCAAGATCCGGAAAATCTCTACGTTTGTCCGGGTGACACTGTTATCTGGATTCCTGCCACCAAGGGACAGAAGGGCTGGCTGATCGTAGAACAGGTGAACGGCTTTCAACCCGCGCCTGGCGCTCCGCCGATGTGGTTCCGAGGAAAGGAAGATAAGTCACTGGTGGCAACCGTTACGACAGACGCGAACGACGATGGAAGCATTTACGAGTATTGCGTCGCGGTCCACGACGATAACGGCGCTAACACCAAACTCTTCGTTCATGATCCCAAAATCATAGTTGGCGGTTCAAATCTAGAGCGCCAATTTAAGTTGGTCCTGAGCCGCCTGACCGCGATTGTCAATGATCCAAAGGCGACAGAAGAAGCAAAAAGGAAAGCAAGAAAGCAACTAGCGGAGATACACGAACAAGTCCAAAAGCTTAGAAAACTCTTGCAATAAACGGCGCGGATGTCCGCCTCCCATTCTTGGAGGATGCGTCTTTTACTCTCTTCGGACATCCAGCGGTCCAATAGAAGTAATGAACCGGACCATATCTGATTGATTGAAAATCGTTGGCGAGACCCACCTCGTTTTTGGAGATGGGTCTACAATTTCCGTCCCACACCGAGCCTAACATGCGTGTGAAATTCTGACTGTCCCTCGTTCCGTCCTTCGGTAACATCCCCGCCGTCGCACAAAACCGTCTAATCCCTCCATTTTCTTCAACCTCCGGCCTTCGCCAGTGTCGTTCGAACGATACCCATCAATAATAGTTATTGACAGTAATAAGAATCCATGCTAGTCTTGCCCATGTTCTCGTCCCGATCCAGCCAATCACCCCTCCTTTCCGTCTTTTCTCCCCTCTGCGCTTCAGGCCGTCCCCTCCCAATGCTCTCCCGCGGAGCACAAAACGACTACACAGAGAGCAAACAACCCTCCGCCTTTCATCCACTTACAAACGCCCCTCCAGCAACCCCTTTCGTTCGATACTCTTACAAA
>DASXMM010000318.1:0-6403 GCA_036495665.1 Candidatus Acidiferrum sp.
GGCCGAAGCCGCGCAAGGCGAGAAAGACCCGGAAATTCGCCGCGCTGCGATCCGCAATCTCGGCCTGATCGGTTCGCCCGAATCGAGAGAAGCCCTCGAGCAAATTTACGCCAAAGAAACCGACCGCGAAAACAAAGAAGCCGTGCTCAACGCCTTCTTCATTCAAGGCAACGCGCACGCGCTCGTAGCCATCGCGCGTAGTGAAAAAGATCCGCAACTCAAAAAGACCGCCGTCTCCAAACTGGCGATCATGAATTCCAAGGAAGGCAACGACTACTTGATGGAAATTCTGCAAAAGTGAGGCGAACGATGCGCGCAACTCCGAAAGTTTCTAGAGCAGCAAAAAAGGTCCTGGGTTTGACTTTTATCGCGGCAGGCATAACGTTCTCCGCAACGCAAGTGGCAAAGGGCGGAGCAAGTCCCGCCCCCGCGCAAAACGCCTCCGACGCGCCAAATGTACAAAACGCCAAGTTCGAGACGCGCGCGGTGAATGGCTCTCTGGCGGACACGCTTCGCGGGATCACCGCGCAAGCCGACAAGCCCGAATGGCTCGCCTACAGCGTTCCCGAAATCACCGGCGACCGCACCGTCTGCTGCGGAAACTTCAACGAAAACTACGGCGCCTGCGGCACCTGCCGCCTCGAAAAAGAAAACGGCTTCACTACGTCGAACTCGCAAAAAGACAGCAACGCAACCGGCGGCACCGTGCAACTCGAAGGCTCGCGCCAGCTCGTAGTTCTCTTCCGCCTAGAAGGCAAGCAAGTAATGCGCATCCGCGAAGCTTCCGAGAATTGCACGCTCGACGCAGGCGGCCTCCCCTTCATCTTTCTAACCGGCGTGAAGCCCGCCGAAAGCGTAGCTCTTCTAGCCGATTTCGTGCACAAATCCACTTTCGAAGGCCACGGCGACCACGAAGTCGGCCAGGGCGCGCTATCCGCGATTGCTCTCCACGCCGACGCTTCCGCCGACCGCGCCTTCGAGTCCTTCGTCGCCCCCGATCAGCTCGAGCAACTTCGCAAACACGCATCCTTCTGGCTTGGCGCCTCGCGCGGAAAATTCGGCGAGCAACTCCTGCAAAAAATGGCGAAGAGCGATCCCAGTCCCGAAGTCCGCTCGCAAGTAACTTTCGCCCTCTCCGTAAGCCACGAACCCGAAGCCCTCACCGAAATGATCCGCATGGCGAAAGAAGATGAAAGTACCCACGTCCGCGGCCAAGCGCTCTTCTGGCTGGCGCAAAAAGCCGGACAAAAAGCCATGGGCGCCATCACCGGCGCCATCGAAAACGATCCCGACACCGAAGTAAAAAAGAAAGCCGTCTTCGCGCTAAGCCAAATGCCCAAAGACGAAGGCGTTCCCAAACTCATCGAAGTGGCAAAAACAAACCACAATCGCGAAGTCCGCAAACAAGCCATGTTCTGGCTAGGCCAATCCAACGACCCGCGCGCCCTGGAATTTTTCGAGCAAGTCCTCTCACGCTAAGAGCGAAGAACGAAGAGCACTCAACGCAAAAGGTCTTCGAGCTGAACGCGCGAATCCGTTTTCGCGTCGCGATATTTCACAATCACCGCGCACTGCAAACTCAGCCGGTGCTTCGCCCCAACCGGATGCGACACCGCGCGCGACCCAGGCACCACAATCGCCTCCGCAGGAATCACCAGCGGCGAATTTTCCCCCGCCGTATAAACCGCGTCGCGCACCAAATCATAAACAGGAATCGACCGGTTCAAAATTGTCCCCGTGCCGAGCACCGCGCGAGTCTTCACCACAGTCCCCTCATACACTCCGGAATTCCCGCCCACCAATACGTCATCCTCAATAATCACCGGCATCGCCCCCACCGGCTCCAGCACGCCACCAATCTGCGACCCCGCCGAAATATGACAATTCCGTCCAATCTGCGCGCAACTCCCCACCAGCGCATGCGAATCAATCATCGTTCCGTCGCCCACATAAGCGCCCACATTCACAAACATCGGCGGCATGCACACCACGCCGCGCCCAAGAAACACTCCATCGCGAACGCTCGACCCGCCCGGCACAATCCGCACGCCGTCCGCAGGAGAGATCGCACGCACAGGATAAGTAGATTTATCAACGAAAGGCTGGCGCGCCGCATCAATCGACATATCGACCACAACGCCCATGCGAAACCCAAGCAAAATCCCCTTCTTCACCCAGGCATTCACACGCCAACCGGTCGGCGAAGCCGCATCCGGCTCCGCCGCGCGTACTTCCCCGCGATTCACGGCGTTTTTGAATTCGCGAAACAACCGGAAGTGTTCTTCGCCGTATTGCCCCGGAGGCTCGTCAAAGAGCCGCTCGATTTGCTCCCGCTGGCGCTGCGCAAACTCGTTCATGCGGCAGCATGAGCGGTAGCAGCATGCGCCACCGTCGCCGCCTCTCGCGACACCGTCGCCGAACCAGCCAACCCCAGCGACTCCAGCACCGCGCGAATCCGCGCCTCGTTCTCCGCCTTCGGCGCCACCAGCGGCAACCGCCAAGCCGCCTCCAGCAAACCCATCTGCGCCATCGCTGCTTTCACCGGACCAGGATTCGACTCCACAAAGTTCACTTCCATCAACGGATGTACGCGCCGGTGAATCTCCCGCGCTGCCGCAAAATTGCCATCCAGCGCCAAACGCGTAAGCCGCGCCATCTCCGCCGGAATTTCGTTCGACACGACCGAGATCACGCCGCGCCCACCCAGCGAAATAATCGGCAAAGTAATCGCGTCGTCGCCGCTCAACACAATAAAGTCCTCCGGCACAGCGTTCAAAATCGCAGCCATCTGCGAAATATTCCCCGACGCTTCCTTGATGCCCACGATATTCTCAATCGCCGCAAGCCTCCGCACCGTCGCGGGCTCAACGTTTACGCCCGTGCGCCCCTGCACGCTGTAAACAACGATCGGCAAAGTAATCGCTTCAGCGATCGCTCTGTAATGTTGAAAAAGCCCTTCCTGCGTGGGCTTGTTGTAATAAGGCGTGACCGAAAGAATCCCATCCGCGCCAATCGCCGCCAATTCGCGCGCCAGCGCAATCACTTCCGCGGTGTTGTACCCGCCGGCGCCGGCAAGCACCGGCACGCGCCCGTTCGCCGTTTCCACCGCGATCTCAACCACGCGCAAATGCTCTTCATGCGTCAACGTGGGGCTCTCCCCCGTCGTCCCACACGGCACCAGAAAATCAATCCCCGCATCAATCTGCCGCTTGATCAACGCCCGCAGCGTAGGTTCATCCAGCGAACCATCCCGCCGAAATGGAGTAACGAGCGCCGTTCCTGTTCCAGTAAACATGTTCTTTCTCCTTCTTTGTCTAAACGTCGTACCGCCAAAACCCTTTGGAGTGCGGCGGCTCGACGCCGCTTTTCTTGACTCGCCGACCCAAGCTAAAGTAAAAACGTTCACCGCCACCGCAGTCAGTAAGCGAAGCTGTTCGATTCCTTCAACTCAACTCCCCCAGAATCTCGCGAAACTCATAAAACCCCTTCTTCCCCACAACCCACCGCGCCGCCTGCAAAGCCCCTCGCGCAAATCCCTCGCGACTCCGCGCCGTGTGCCGCAAAGTGATCGTATCCGCCACCGAATCAAACCCAATCTCATGCGTTCCCGGAATCGCTCCCGCCCGATTCGAGCTCAGCCCGACCGGCCGCGTATAACCCGCCGCGCGCATCTCCTCCGCCAATTTCTTCAGCGTCCCCGAAGGGGCGTCCTTCTTCGCCGAGTGATGAATCTCCCAACCCCACGCTTCAAACTCCGCATGCTTGGCGAAAAGCGCGGCAGTATGCGCCACCGCCGCCATAAAAATGTTCACGCCCACAGAAAAATTCGCCGCCCACACCAGCCCCGTCTTCGCGGCAGCAACCGCCTCGCGCGCGCCGGCAATCTGCTCAAACCATCCCGTCGTTCCAACCACCGCGTTCACGCCAAGCCCAGCAAGCCGCAGGATATTTTTCGGCGCCGCCGCAGGCGTGCTGAACTCCACCGCGACATCAATCCCGTGCAAACTCTCCTCCGAAAGCCCGCTTCCCCCCGCGTTGTCGCTCCCCGAAAATTTCGCGAGCACTTCAAATCCATATTCCGGCGCAAGCTGTTCGATCAGCTTCCCCATCTTCCCGCACCCAACAATCGCCAGCCCCAGGCTCATGCCCGTGCCGCTCCCGTAACAAGAAGCTGCCGCGCCATTTGCGCATAAATCTCCACCGCCTCCGCCAACTGTTTTTTTGGAATACGTTCTTCCGCCGTGTGGGCCAGATGGATGCTGCCCGGCCCAATCAAGAACGGCTTGCCCCACGCCCCATTAAACGTAGGAATGTCCGTTGCAAACGCAACAACGGTAGTTGGTAACCCGTCGAACGCAGTCAGCCGCGCGGTCGGCGTGTGCAAAACTTCCCGCGCCTCAGCGCGTCCCGCAACTGCGGACCCAACAGCATCCCGGATTTCCGCCGGGTCACCCACAGTACGAAACATGATTTCCGCCTGCGCATGATCCGCAACCACATTTGGCGCGCGCCCGCCCGCAATCGTCCCGATATTCAGCGTGCAAGGCCCCAGCAAGGGATCCACCGGCAACGTAATCATCCGAATCGCCCGCAATACATCCAGCAACGAATGAATGGCCGAGTGCCCCAACTCCGGATAAGCCGAGTGCGCTAGCTTCCCGTGCGCCGTTACTTCAAAGCGCAACGCTCCTTTCGACCCCAGCGCAAGCTGGTTCTCGGTTGGCTCGCCATTGATCAAAAACCGCGACCCACGCGGGTTCGCCGCCGCGACTTTCGCCCCCGCGCTGTTCCGCTCTTCACCCACGACAAACAGCAACCCAAAATTCGTCGTGCCGGACTCGAGAAGTTTTTCCGCCGCCGCCATCATCGCCGCGATAATTCCCTTTGCGTCGCACGACCCGCGCCCCCAAATAAAGTCCGCATCCTCCAGCGACGGGAAAAACGGCGGCACCGTATCCATGTGCGTCGAAAGCGTCACCACCGGTTCGCCCCAGCACGCAAAAATATTGTCGCGGTTCGTCTCCACTGTCATTCGTTCGAGCCGCCCCCCCGTCCGCGACGCCAAAAACGACAATTGCGCGAACAAAAAGTCCGCCACGTTTTCCTCGCGGTTCGTGGTCGACTCGATATCGACAAGCGCGCGCGTAAGTTCGAAAAGATTCATTCAGACCGGTTATTTTCTGGAGGGAGCGCAACGAAAGGAAGGAACCACGACGAAGAAATCGAGGCTGCTGCCTCTCGATAGCGCTCCATCCGGCTTTAGCTCTGGCCGCAACGCGGCCATCTAATCGGATGACAGTGGACAGGCCTTAGACCTGTTCCCCAACCGCCGCGGCAGCAGCTACCGCAAACGATTTCGGCGGAGATTAAAAACTACCTAGCCCCTTTCACCGCGGTGTCCGAAGCTGATCGGAACAACCCACCTGGCTACTTATGACCTCCGCACCTCTACCAAGAACAATACAAGTTTAGAAGACCTCGATAAAAAAAGCGAGCAGAAATTCTGGGAGGGCTTTTGTGGCACGGCCAATCCTGGCTGTGCTCTGATCCATGACCCAAAGCCACAGCAAAGGGCTAGAGTTGGAGTGGTTTCAGTGGTGCTTCCTGCGTAGCTACAAGCAATTCCCCGCGAAACGCGCACTCCGCCGGCCGCCGACCCAGCGCCTCTTCCGCCGAAATCCGCGCCAAATCCGGATTATTGTTTTCCTGCGAAATGTGCGCCAGCACCAGGTACCGCGCGCGCCCGTCAAAGCCATCAGGATCGGCAAGGTATTCGCTCACCGCATGATTCGAGAGGTGCCCCGTGCGCGAAAGCACCCGCTGCTTCACCACCCACGGATACGGCCCGACCTTCAACATGTCCAAATCGTGATTCGATTCCAGCAGCAAACAATCCGCATCCCGCAAATGCACCTTAACAAGCTCCGGCATGTACCCAAGGTCGGTCACCAGCGCCATCTTCGTCCCATTCGTCCGAAACGTGAACCCAATCGGATCGGCGGCATCGTGGGGAATCTGAAACGCATGCACATCAATATCGCCCACCATGAAGTGCTGCCCAGCCTGAATCGTCTCCACGCCGCGCAACCGCTTCGCCAGCCGCTCCGGCAACGCCCGGTGCAGCGCGTCCATGGTCTGCTCCGTCACGTACAGCGGCGCCTTCCAAAGCCCCAGCATCTGCGGCAGCCCGTTGCAATGGTCGCTATGTTCGTGGGTAATCAGAATCCCGTCGATGTGCTCGACGCTTAATTCGATGGCCGCCAGCCGCGCCAGCGTTTCGCGTTTCCCAAGCCCGCAGTCCACCAGGAGTCGGGTCCGCTCCGTCTCAAGCAAAGTGATGTTGCCCGAGCTGCCCGACGCCAGTATGGAAACCCGCAAGCCGATCGCTGTGCCCTCAGTTCAC
>DASXMM010000319.1:0-3885 GCA_036495665.1 Candidatus Acidiferrum sp.
GCCCAGCCAATCCCAATCTCAACGTGACGCGCACAACGCGGTTCCCAAGCGTGCTTTCCACGTTCTTGTCCTCCTATTTAAGTTTCCAGACCCCTGGAAAAATGTTTCGTCGCTTCCACGACATTGAAGGAGGGTCAAGTCACGGACAATGGTACTTATGTCTAAAAGGTACGTTACTTTTGGGCGCAAGAAGTGCAGGTGGCCCCCAGCAGCTGAGCAGTTTGGGTGATCGATTGCGGAAACGAGACGCCGCGGTTTTCTTGGCTGCGGTTCAGCCTTCGATGAGACCTTTTTCCAGCATTTCGTCGTCGCTGAGCCATAGGTCGGGTATGTTGGCGGAGCCGAGGCGAAGAATGTCTTCTAGGGCGCCGCGGACTTCTTTCAGGGTGAAGTCCACGCCGATGCGTTCCAGGAGGTCGATTAGAGCGCGGGCGCCTTCGGCAAGCGCCGGCTTTGGCTGAGCAATGTCACGAGCCAAGCTTTGATCGAGTGGCGAAAGAAGTCCGAGATCGCGGCGGCTCTCTGAGTCTTGCTCGATATGATGATCGAGGCCCCGATCAAGCCCATGATCGAGGCGGTGATAGGTGACGACGTAAATGGCGCTGGGGCCGCCGCCGTGACGGACGATGTGAAGAAATCCGCGTGCCTTCGGCTTTCCTGGAGCCAGTCTTGCGGCCAGCCCCGAACCGGAGGATTGTACGCTCATCGTGTCGTGTCCCTCGGGCTAACTTTTTTCGGCCTTGCTACCGCGCTCAACTGCAGCCGCTCGTGCTGCCGCAGTTTCCACACTTGTAGCACGCGCCGTTTGGCACCATGAGCATGCCGCACTCGGAGCACGTTGGTGCACCTTCATGCGCGTCGCGCTGTTTCAAGGAAGTGTTGGAGGCGCCGGATGCGGGCATTGAAGCCATTGCAGACGCCATAGCTGCGTCCATCATCGTCGGGATGGGAATCGCTGGAGCCGACGTAGCCTGCTCGCCGGTATTGAGCTTCAAATAGTCGGACGAAATGAATCGCCCCCCGAGCCAGCGCGCGATGTAATCGAGGACGGAAGAGACAAATCGGATCTTGGGATTTGCGGTGATGCCCGAAGGCTCGAATCGCGTATTGACGAGCTTGTCGACGAACACTTTGAGGGGCACGCCGTATTGCAAACCGAGCGAAACCGTGAGCGCCAAGCCGTCCATAACGCCGGAAAGCGTTGAGCCTTCTTTCGACATCTTGATAAAGATTTCGCCGGGCCGTCCATCCTCATACATTCCTACCGTGAGGTAGCCCTCGTGGCCACCGACGCTGAATTTGTGGGTGACGGATGCGCGCTCGACGGGCATTTTTTCGCGCTGTTGGCGCCCGAAAAGTTCTTGCTGTACTGGCACTGCCACAGCGGCCGCACTCGGTGCAACCGCGGCTTCGGCTTTCTTTTCTTCCTTGCTGCCACCAGCGTTGAGCGGCTGAGAGCGCTTGGAATTGTCGCGGTAAATCGCGACGGATTTCAGCCCGAGCTTCCAGGACTCGATGTAGGCGTCGCCGATGTCTTCGATCGTGGATTCCTCGGGCATGTTGATGGTCTTCGAAATGGCGCCGGAAAGAAACGGCTGCGCGGCCGCCATCATTTTCACGTGACCAGTCCATGCGATGGAACGGCCGCCGCCCAACGGTGCGAGCGAGCAATCGAACACCGGCAAGTGCTCGGCCTTCAGATGCGGCGCGCCTTCGATTTTTCCTTGCTTATCGATGTAGGAGACAATTTCGCTGGTCTGTTCGGGGCTGTATTCCAGCCGCATCAACGCTTGCGGCACGGTGTTGTTGACGATTTTGATCAAGCCGCCGCCGACGAGCTTCTTATGCTTCACGAGCGCGAGATCCGGTTCGATTCCGGTGGTGTCGCAATCCATCATGAAGCCGATCGTGCCGGTTGGCGCCAAAACCGTGACTTGCGAATTTTTGTAGCCAAACTTTTCGCCGTGAGCGAGCGCGGTATCCCACGATTCCTGCGCGGCCATGAAAAGTTCCGTCTGCACGTGCTCCGGCTTGATGCCGCGCATTGCGTCGCGGTGCATCCGCATGACGTCGAGCATCGGTTCGCGATTCACTTCGTAGCCGGGGAATGGGCCCATTCGTTCCGCGATGCGGGCGGATTGAGCGTACGCTTCGCCGCACATCAGCGCAGTGATAGCTCCGCCCATGTCGCGGCCTTCATCAGAGTCGTAAGGTAGCGCGAGGGACATGAGCAGCGCGCCGAGATTGGCGTAGCCGAGGCCGAGCGGACGAAACTCGTGGGAATTCTTCGCAATTCTTTCCGTGGGATAGCTGGCGTTGTCGACCAGAATTTCCTGCGCGGTGATGGTCACGTCGACGGCGTGTTTGAACGTGGTCACGTCAAACTGCCCGTTCGAACCGAGAAACTTCATCAGGTTGAGCGAAGCGAGATTGCATGCCGTGTCGTCGAGGAACATGTACTCCGAGCAGGGATTCGAGGCGTTAATCCGCGCTGTATTTTTCGAAGTGTGCCAGCGATTGATGGTGGTGTCGTACTGCATGCCGGGATCGCCGCAGTGCCATGTGGAATCCGCGATCTTGTAGAGCAGGTCGCGAGCGCGCATCTTTTCCGCGGGCTGCCCGTCCGTCACGTTGCGCGTCCACCAGTCGCGATCTTCTTCCGCGGCACGCATGAAGTCGTCCGTCACGCGAACAGAGTGGTTCGCGTTCTGGAAGAAAATCGAGCTGTAGGCATCGCCGTCGATGCCGGCGTCATAACCCTGCTGGATGAGAACGTGGGCCTTCCGCTCTTCCTTCATTTTGCATTCGATAAATTCGACGATATCCGGATGATCGATATTGAGGATGACCATCTTGGCGGCGCGGCGCGTCTTGCCGCCGCTCTTGATGACGCCCGCGAAAGCGTCGAAGCCCTTCATGAAGCTAACCGGCCCCGAAGCGATGCCGCCGCCGGAAAGAGTTTCCTTGCTGCCGCGCAGCGAAGAGAAATTAGTGCCCGTACCGGAGCCCCACTTGAAAAGCATTCCTTCGGTGCGCGTAAGGCCCATGATCGATTCCATGTTGTCCTGCACGGAATTGATGAAGCACGCCGAGCATTGCGGCTTCGGCTGCACGCCGACGTTGAACCACACTGGCGAATTGAAAGCCATCTTCTGCTCGACGAGCAGGTGGGTCAGTTCATCCTTGAACGTATCCTGCGACGCATCGGAGTCGAAGTAACCGCCTTCCTGACCCCAGCGCACAATCGTATTGACCACGCGGCCGATGAGTTGCCGGACGGAGCCTTCGCGCTCGCGCGAGCCAGGCTTCCCGTGAAAATATTTGCTGGTGACGATGTTCGTCGCCGTCTGCGACCAACTCTTCGGCACCTCAACGTCTTCCTGGCGGAAAATCGTCACGCCCTTTTCGTTTCCGATCAGCGCGGTGCGCTTCTCCCATTCGACGGCGTCGAACGGAGAAGTCTTTCCGTCCGTGAAATATCGCTCGAACGGGAGGCCCTTGCGCGCGCCTACCACCGAATTCTCAAGCTTCGTGTCCGCGATCTTGGAATCCCCAGTCAATGCTTGTTTCACAGTAGCCATCCTGCTCCTCCGCACCTTCAGGCTCCCACTCTCCGCGGGGAACCTTTTAATTTTACTCCTCTGCGTCCCATAAGGCAGCTGGGTGGCCTAAGGGTGGCCGCAGATAAATCCCCTGGGGGTCCGCTCACATTCGACCGAAGAAAAAGGCGACCGTTTGGCGGCCGACCTTCCCATCGACCGCTTCGCGGTCAAAATCAAAATCTGTACGAAACGCCAACGCTCTGCCGCTGGCTGGTGGGTGTCACACAGCCTCACAGCAGATCCCGCGTCTCGATTTTTGTTTAGAACCCGGGCTGGCTACGTG
>DASXMM010000320.1:0-3054 GCA_036495665.1 Candidatus Acidiferrum sp.
CCGCCCAGCGGATTCACGATGGGAAACAGAGCGCTGAGAATCAAAAGTATGTTCTTTGCGGCTTCAAACAAAAAAGTTCTCCGAGGTTGGGAGTATATCCGAGACCATTGATGCCATCACAACTCGGTTTTGCAACTGCCATCGCTTCGTGCAAAAGTCGACGAGCGTTTATTCCCGGCGCGTCTGGGCCAGAACGATCTTCGCGGTCGTCACGGCCTGCCCCACATGGCGTTGTGTGTGGTCGGCGATGTGAACCAGCAAGCCGCCTAACGTGGTAGGCAGTTTGTCCCGGCCTACCCTGCGAACTGCTTCCAAATCAGCCCGCGCAAAGTTTCGGATGCGAATTGCGCTCGTCGCAAGCGCTTCGGAAAGCTCCGCGAAGATCTCGCCGAGTGTGGCGCCTGGGTCCAGCTCCGACTGAAGCCCCGCCAGTTGCTCGCCATTCAAAGAACCTCCTTCGGCATAAGTGAGCAGGCGATCCAGACTTCGCGAGATGTGCTGCAGGTGAAACGCGACAGGAGCGAGCTGGCCAGGCCGCTCGTTGACCTGCTGGTCGCTTAATTTGCCGCACCAGCGGTGCAGGTCTTCGCCGGCGAGTTCCAACGCGTGAAGAACGGCCCGGTGGACGCTCGGAACGTCGGTAAGTGTTCCGCGCAGCCACGGCTCGGGAGCTGTCTTGTCGGGCATTCGGCTTAATCTCCCCTGAAGCGGTATTTGTGCTTTGGCCACCTGCGCGCTAGCGGCAGCAGGTACGAGAACTGTTTTCGCGACTTTTGGATGCACTGGCGGCCGCAAAGGGTTTGGGCGTGAGATTGTGGCAGATGAGTCTTGCCCGCAGACGAGCACGTGAGCTAGAGTCTCGATTTCACTTTGGGGAAGACAATGGCGACGAAGCAAAAAATGGTGAAGAGCGCGCACACCAGGCCGGGCGAAAAAGTCAGAGTACTGATCACGCGAGATCGCATTCACAAGCGCATCCTGGAGATCGCCAAGCAGATTCGCGCGGATTTTCCGGACGAGCCCTTGCTGTTGGTCGGCGTGCTGAAGGGCGCGGTCTTCTTTCTCTCCGATCTTGCCCGCGGAATTCCCGGCGAAGTGTCGCTCGATTTCATCGCCGTGTCGAGCTACGGAAAAGACACAAAGACTTCCGGGCAGGTACGGCTCACAAAGGATCTCGACGCGAGCATCGAAGGCCGCACCGTAATTGTCGTCGAAGATATTCTGGACACCGGAATGACGCTCCAATACCTCCTGCGCATCCTCCAGCAACGCAAACCAAAACGGATGCGCGTCGCAGTCCTGCTTGATAAACCCGAACGGCGCATCGCTGCCGTACAGGCCGACTACGTGGGATTCACCATTCCCAACGAATTTGTAGTCGGCTTTGGGCTCGACTACGCCGAACGCTACCGCAATCTTCAAGGAGTCGGAATCCTCAGCCTGAAGTCGTCCGAGAAATAAGCAGTATCAGCAAATCCCGGATTCACATCCAACAACCATAAATCAGGGGTCGCCAGTGCGCCGTCAGCTCTCGTCTGTCGCCTGCTATAATGTCCAGAGTTCATGAATCCCGACCGCGAAAATAACGAGACGACTGCCACGGAAACCGCGGCAATCGAGAAGACCGAGGCTGCGGCCGCGGGCAAGGCCGAGACCGCGGCAACGGACAAAACCGAGATCTCCGCCGAGGTTCTGAGCACACTTGCCGAGATCGGCGAAGAAGTTAATTCCTCGCTCGACCTCGACGAAGTGCTGGCGCGCAGCGCGGCGCTCATCAAACGCCACATTGATTACGAAATTTTTGGCGTGTTGATGATTGAGGGCGACGGCGCCTACCTCAAGCACCGCTTCTCCATTGGTTATCCGCGCGAGCTGGCGGACAACCTCCGCATCCCGCTGGGGCAGGGAATCACAGGGACTGCGGCGGCTACCGGGCATCCGGTGCGGGTCAGCGACGTGTCGAAGGATGCGCGCTACATCAATGCCATTGAGAGCGTTCGCTCCGAGCTGGCCGTTCCGCTCATGCTGCAGGGGAAATGCGTTGGCGTGCTCGATATCCAGAGCCGGCACCTTGGCTACTTCACACGCGAGCAACAAAGCATCCTTACGTTGCTTGCGAGCCGGCTCGCGGTGGCGATCGAAAACGCGCGGTTGTTTCAGCGCGTGCGCGCACAGGCAGACACGCTACTGCTACTGAATGAAGTGGGGCGCGAGACGAGTTCGATCCTCGACGTCGAGGAATTGCTGCGGCGCGCCGCTGAGCAGATCAAGCGCGTGATCGACTACCAGATTTTGAGCATCATGCTGTACGACGAAGCGCAAAAAGTGTTTCGGCATCGCGTGGACGTGAAGCATGGGCAGCGCGTCCAGGGAAAGATGCGCGTGGCGGCGAGCGAAGGGATTGTGGGCGCCGCGGCGGAGTTGAAGGAGCCGGTGGCCGTGCCGGACGTGACCGTTGATCCGCGCTACTTGATGGTGAATCCGGAGACGCGCTCCGAGCTGGCGATTCCGATGATCCACAAGGGCAAAGTGATCGGTGTGCTGGACCTGGAGAGCCCCCAACTGAATTACTTTACCGAGGACCACGTGCAGACGCTCTCGATTCTGGGTGCGAATCTTGCTGTGGCGTTGGAAAATGCGCGGCTGTACGAACAGGTGGCGCGCGACGAGGCGCGTCTCGAACGCGACCTGCAGGCTGCCAAGCGTATTCAGGGCGCGCTCTTGCGAGCGGTTCCGACGGAAGATTTTGGTTTGGACATTGCGGCGCGTTATCTTTCGGCGCGCGAAGTCTGCGGCGATCTGTACGAGTTTCTGCGCTATGGTCCGCAGCAGCTGGGCATCGCGCTGGGCGACGTGAGCGGGAAGGGAACTGCGGCGGCGCTCTACGGCGCGGTGGCCATCGGGATCATGCGGAGTCTTGCGCCGCAAAAGCTGCAGCCTGCTGAAATGCTCAAGCAGATGAACCAGATCGTTGGTGAACGGCGCATCGAAGGGCGCTTCATGACCGCGTGCTTCGCGACGTGGCAGAGGAACCGCAGCAAGTTGCGTGTGGCG
>DASXMM010000321.1:0-3713 GCA_036495665.1 Candidatus Acidiferrum sp.
CAACAGTTCGGTCGCTATCGATCCGAACGAAGATGTTCGGAGGATTCCACGAGAAGTTCTCGCCCTTTTTCCGCTGGTGAACAGACGCGATGACTCGCCGAGGAATCGTTTTTCGGTTACATCGGAGGATGTGCGAGCAGCGGAGAAGGCCGCGGCCATCCAAGGACTCGAAGTGATCGGATGGTACCATTCGCATCCCGATCATCCGGCGCGGCCGAGCGACTACGATCGCGAGCACGCGTGGCCGTGGTATAGCTACATCATCGTGAGCGTGCACACGGGCGTGCCGAAGGACATGACGTCGTGGCGGTTGAAAGACGACCGATCAGGATATTTCGAAGAGAAGATCGCACCAATGAGAGTGAGCGCCGCCGATTAGGGCGCGCCAGAAACTGGCCGAAAAGAACTGGAGAATCCGAGATGTCTGTCAAAGTGATGATACCGACGCCGCTGCGAGTCTACGCGGGCAAGAAGGATTCCGCGGAGTTTGGCGCCGCGACTGTGGGCGAAGCGTTAAGCGGCCTCACGAGTCAATTCGCCGAGCTGCGCAAACATCTTTATACGGAAGACGGGAAGCTGCGCGCGTTTGTGAACGTGTACCTCAACGATGAGGACATCCGCTATTTGGCGCAGGAGAAGACGCCTACGAAGGATGGTGACACAATCAGCATAATCCCGTCGATCGCAGGCGGTTGCCATGACCGACGAAGCGATTGACCAAGCGATTCTCTCCATCCTATCGGAAGTCGGTGGGCGTTGGAGGAAAGTAGCATCCGTTATTGCGAGGGTTGCGGATGCAGCGACTATTGATTCGCCGGATGGAGACGAGCGGTATGAGCGGGTTGCACGACGTATCGAGGCTCTCGTCAGTGACGGGCGTTTGATCGCGCAAGGGGATATGGGGAATTGGCGATACAGTGAAGTTCGAACGCCAGGTTGAAGTACAAGGACAATCGTAATGGCCACGACAATACAGCCGCAAACCGGAGCGAAGCCAGCTGCGAGTCTGACGAACGAAGAAATTCTTCGCTACAGCCGGCACTTGATCATGCCCGAGGTGGGCATGGAGGGTCAGCTTAAGCTGAAAAACGCTAAAGTTTTGCTGATTGGCACTGGCGGGCTGGGCGCGCCGCTGGGGCTCTATCTCGCTGCTGCCGGCGTGGGGCGGCTGGGGCTTGTGGATTTCGATGTGGTGGATTTTACGAATCTTCAGCGGCAAGTGACGTTCGGGACTTCGGACGTTGGCAAACCGAAGAGCGAGGCGGCGCGGGCACGCTTGTCGAATCTGAATCCGGATATTCAGATTGAGTCTTTCGAGACGCAATTGACGAGTGCGAATGCGCTGGAACTTTTCAAGGACTTCGACATCATCGTCGATGGAACGGACAATTTTCCGACGCGGTATCTGGTTAATGATGCTTGCATCCTGCTAGGCAAGCCGAATGTGTATGGGTCGATCTTCCGGTTCGAAGGGCAGGCCACCGTTTTTGGAATGCCGGATGGGCCGTGCTACCGGTGCTTGTATCCGGAACCGCCTCCGCCAGGACTCGTTCCATCGTGCGCCGAAGGTGGCGTATTGGGCGTGTTGCCCGGCATCGTTGGGTCGATCCAGGCGATGGAGACGATTAAATTAATTCTTGGGCGCGGCGAAAGTCTTGTCGGACGGTTGCTGCTGTTCGATGCGCTGGCTATGAAATTTCGCGAGCTGAAGCTGCGCAAGAATCCAAACTGCCCGATGTGCGGCCCGAACCGCACGATCAACGAGCTCATCGACTACTACGAATTCTGTGGAGTGCGCGGCGAAGAAGCGCCTGCGCCGGACGTGCAGGTCCCGGAGATTACTCCTCGCGAGCTGAAATCGCGGCTCGACCGAGGCGACGATCCATTCATTCTGGATGTGCGCGAGCCGCACGAATTCCAGATATGCAATTTGAACGGACACTTGATTCCGCTGGGCGAACTGCCGCGTCGCGTGCACGAGCTGGACTCTTCGCGTGAGATTGTGGCGCATTGCCGCAGCGGAAAGCGTTCCGCTGAAGCCGTGGATTTCCTGCGCAAAGCGGGCTTTCGCAAGATTCTGAATCTCAAGGGCGGGATTCTCGCATGGTCGGACGAAGTTGATCCGAGCGTGGCCAAGTACTGAGCGTGAGAGACGGCGTTGGCAGGTTGGGGGCTTCCTTGAGTTCCTGAGAAAGTCTGCGTAATCTTAGAGAGCGCGTTCGACGGCAAGATGGCCGTTGAACGCGCTTTCGACTTTTCCGGAGGCTTGAATGGCAGCGACCAAGATTACCGTTAACAGCAATGGTTCGATTCGCGTGGAGGGGGACTTCGAAATAGTCGACCCGGAAGGGCGGGCCTTCGGCTTGGCGGGACGTACCTCCATCGGGCTTTGCCGCTGCGGGCACTCGGCGAACAAGCCGTTCTGCGACGGGTCGCACAAAACCTCGGGCTTTAGCGACCCGGTCGTGGCCCGGGAGCTCCCGGCGCCCAAACCGAAGCTCTAGACGGCAGAAAAAGCCACGCACGTATACAGCATTTACCGGATGAGACTGTCTCAGACTGAGACAGTCTCGGTTTCCTGGCTGATACTGTACCGATTGTCGGTAACTATAAGGGAACAAAGATGATAGATTCCTTAGGCGTGTAATTTCGCGAATAGAATAGTGTCTCGCCGGTACAGTCTCTGCTGCCCCTGAGAAAAGTCCTTCGGTAAGCAATTTAAAATCTGTAACTTACGGACTGATATTTCCCGCGCGGAAAGGACACAAACTTGCATTCTTACGGGGTTGTAGTTGTTTCCTCGGCATTTGGGGGTTTTCGTGGGTGGTTGGGGTCAAATCGTCGGGTTTCTCCAGAAGGAACGGTCGCGCGTCCTGATTGCGTGCACCGTCGGCCTGGGACTCGTGTTTTTTGGCGCCATTTTCTACCTGCGGCAGGCCGCGATCTCCGGCTCCCCCGAAATCTACCTTTATCTCGAAATTGGCGGCACACTGCTCAGTTTCTGCTATGCGGCGAATGCGCTGGTCAGGTTCCGGGGCACGCATGACCGCACAGCGCTCATTCTGGCGTTTGGATTTGTGCTCTCGGGAATTATTGAGACGGTGGGCTACTTCGGGTTGAACGATACGCTGGTAGCTGGGCCGGCGGCGCTCACAAAGATTCCGATGGGCTGGATGGTCGGCCGCACGATTCTTGCTGTCTTTCTGTTGTCTGCCATCGCAGTGGAGCGGTACATTCCGAACGCGCGGCAGCCCAGCAAAGAAACCGCCGGCGCGTTGCTCGTGGTCGCCATTGCGACGTATCTTACGAGCGCTGCTTTCCTGGCGGCCCCTTCAGCGCCACTGGCACACGCTGCCAGCATTATCTCGCGCCCCTGGGATTTGCTTCCCGGCGCTCTGTTTCTTTTCGCAGCGATTTGTTTCGGGCAGCGGCTTCGGAACAGTAAGAATGAGAAAACCGCAGCGAGCCTGTATGACTATTCGCTCTTCGTCGTGGCATCGCTCAACGTGGTTTGCCACGTCTCAGCGGTTTTTTCACGGCACCTTTTCGATGGACCGTTCTTTCTCGCGGAACTGAGCAAGACGGCCAGTTACGTGGTGATGCTCTCCGGTGCGCTGCTGGACCAGGCGCGCTTGTTCGATCAGGTTCGCTCGATGGCCGTCAGCGATCCTTTGACTGGCTTGGCGAACTATCGCCGGCTGATCAGCGTGCTG
>DASXMM010000322.1:0-7593 GCA_036495665.1 Candidatus Acidiferrum sp.
CCCTGCCGCTATGCACATCGCCGCCGCCACCGAAACTCGCCAGCGTCTCCTCCCCGCCATCAAGAAACTTCGCGACGCGCTCGACGCCAAAGCCAAGGAATTCGCCGCCATCGTCAAAATCGGCCGCACGCATCTCCAGGACGCCACGCCACTCACCCTCGGCCAGGAATTTTCCGGCTACGTCAATCTTCTCGACCGCGACGGCGGCCGCGTCGCCATGGCTCTCGACGGCCTCTACGACCTCGCCATCGGTGGCACCGCCGTCGGCACCGGCCTCAACGCCCATCCCGAATTCGCCGAACGCGCCGCCAAAAAAATCGCCGAGCTCACCGGCCTCCCGTTCCGCTCGCATCCCAACAAATTCGCCGCGCTCAGCGCCCACGACGAATTAGTCTTCGCCAGCGGTGCGCTAAAAACGCTCGCCGCGACGCTCATGAAAATTGCCAACGACATTCGCTGGCTCGCGTCCGGCCCCCGCTGCGGCCTCGGCGAACTCTCTCTCCCCGAAAACGAACCCGGCTCCAGCATCATGCCCGGCAAAGTAAATCCCACGCAGGCTGAAGCCATCACCATGGTCGCCGCGCAAGTCATGGGCAATGACGCCGCCATCGGCTTCGCCGGCTCGCAAGGCAATTTCGAGCTCAACGTCTTCAAGCCCGTCATCATCTTCAACTATCTTCACTCCGTCGAACTCCTCGCCGACGCCATGGGCAGCTTCGTCGACCACTGCGTGGTCGGCATCGAAGCCAACCGCGAGCAAATCGATCGCTACGTCCACAACTCCCTGATGCTCGTCACCGCGCTCGCCCCCAAAATCGGCTACGACGCCGCCGCCCAAGTCGCCAAAGCCGCCCACCACTCCCACCTGAGCCTCCGCGAAGCCGCCATCAAGCTGGGTTTCGTAAGCGCCGAAGAATTCGACGCCCTAGTCAAACCCGAGGACATGACCCACCCATGAACGCGATCAAATCCCCACAGGAGAACGCCCTTGCCCGTTCCTGATTTCCAAACTTTGATGCTTCCGCTCCTTCAACTCGCTAGCGACGGAAAAGAACACACGATGCAAGAAGCGCGCACGCAGCTCGCAGCCAAATTCGGCATGACTGAAGAAGAGCAGAATGCGCTACTACCGACGAGCGGACAGCCTGTATTTGCAAATCGTGTTGGGTGGGCGAGAACGTATCTCACGAAAGCCGGGGCGCTCGACGCCCCTCGCCGGGGCACATTCCGGATATCGGAGAGGGGCAGAGAGATTCTCTTTCGCGAAAAACCGCAACAGATTACCGTCAAGTTCCTGCGGCAGTTTCCAGAGTTTGTGGAATTCACGAAACCTCAGACGAGACATGAAGAAGTCGAGGTCGCGGACAGCATAGCTGAGGACAAGCAGACTCCCGAAGAAATGTTAGATGTCGCCTATCAGACGTTGCGACGCGATACGGCTGTAGAGGTGCTACTACGCGTCAAGAAGTCGTCAGCCGCCTTTTTTGAACGTTTGGTGGTCGAGCTACTACTGAAAATGGGCTATGGCGGTTCTCTTAAAGAGGCGGGAAACGCAATCGGGAGAAGCGGAGACGAGGGGATCGACGGAATTATAAAGGAAGACCGGTTGGGCTTGGACTTAATCTACCTGCAAGCGAAAAAATGGGAAGGCACTGTGGGTAGGCCGGAGATTCAGAAGTTCGTGGGCGCCTTGCATGGCAAGCGTGCAAAGAAGGGAGTCTTCATCACCACAGGGACATTCTCCTCTGAAGCGACTGAATACGTTGGAAATATTGATCCGAAAGTTGTACTGATCGACGGTCGTCAGCTCGCAGAATTTATGATTGATTTCGGTCTCGGCGTTACGGAATCTTCTACATATCAAGTGAAACGAATTGATTCTGACTACTTCGGCGAAGAATAGGAAGGTCCATGAACTGGAACAAAGTAATCTCGAGAGTTGCCTTACTATGCGTCGCGCCGCTACTGGCGTCTGAATCGGTTCGCGCGCAGGCGACATACGCGCTGAAGGCGACGCCGAAGACGGTGGCTTGGGGTTATTACGACGCGAAGGCGGCGCCGGTGTTGCGCGTGAAGTCGGGCGACACCGTGCAGATTGACACGCTGATTACGAATAGCCCGAAGCGGCTGGAGGATGCGGGCGTGGCGCCGGATCAGGTCGAGCAGTCGCTGCGCGACATTACCGACCAGGTGAAAGACAAAGGGCCGGGCGGACACATTCTTACCGGGCCGATTTATATTGAAGACGCGCAACCCGGCGACGTGCTCGAAGTAAAAATTCTCGCCATCAAGTTGGCGATTCCTTACGCTTACAACGCGTTCGGCGCGGGACGGGGGTATCTGCCAGACGATTATCCTCACTCGAAAATCAAAATTATTCCGCTCGACGCGCAGCGCATGGTGGCGCATTTCGCTGCCGGCATCGAGATTCCGCTGCATCCTTTTTTCGGCAGCATGGGCGACGCGCCACCGGAAAGCGCGGGCCGCTTCAACAGCGCTCCGCCGTGGATCATGGCCGGCAATCTCGATAACAAGGACCTCGTCGCCGGCACCACGCTCTACATTCCCGTGCACGCGCCCGGCGCGCTCTTTGAAGTCGGCGACGGCCACGCGGGCCAGGGCGACGGCGAAGTGGACATCACCGCTATGGAAACTTCGCTCGTCGGCACGTTTCAATTCATCGTGCGCAAAGACATGCACCTGAAATGGCCCCGCGCCGAAACCCCCACCCACTACATCACCATGGGCCTCAACGACGACCTCAACGCCTGCGCCACCCTCGCCGTCCGCGAAATGATCGATTTCCTCGTCACCGAAAAACATCTCTCCCGCGACGACGCCTACATGCTGGCCAGCGTAGCCGCCGACCTGCACATCACCGAACTAGTCGACGGCAACAAAGGCGTCCACATGATGCTCCCCAAATCCATCTTCGTCTCCGGTCCTTCCAAATGAAGACGACCTCCGCAAAAGGTGCGGTCATGAAGCAAGTCAGGAAGACAGTGCGTCGCCGAATCCTCTGTAGAGAGCGTGCGGAGAAGCTCCTGGAATCACTTCGCACGGGAACTGGAAACGCTTATGAACGCTATCGCGCACTCTACGCACTGTGGTGTTCCAATAACGGCGCGCTCGAGGAGTTGAGGCCGTTGTTCCGGATCCCAGGAATTTATCCTGATGGACCGCTCAGTGTTACCGAAGAATTCAACGAAAGAGTCCGAGTTGTTGCCCAGCAAATTCCGCCGTTGGATCCAAACTCAAAGGTGAGCTCACGATGAATTCGTTATTTGTCACCATTCTCTTAGCGGCAGGTTTGTCGGTGGTTCCTCTTTCTGCGCCGCAAACCATCCCTCCGGACTGGTGCAAAGCTCTCCCGCGCCCGGAATACAAATCGCTCGAGCGCGTCCTCCCCAACGACCCGTGGTTTGAAGTCTACAAAGTTGCGCCCGGCGTCTTCGCCATCTACGAGCCGCACCAAGCCGAAGAAGTCATCTCCTACCTCATCGTCGGCACCAAGCAAGCCCTGCTTTTCGACACCGGAATGGGCATCGCCAACATCCACAAAGTCGTCACGCAACTCACCAGCCGCCCCGTCGTCGTCCTCAATTCGCACACGCACAACGACCACGTTGGCGGTAATTCCCTTTTCACTTTCATCTACGGCATGGACACCGATTTCACGCGCCAGAACGCCAAAGGCTCGCGCGATGACGCGCAATCCGAACTCGCCCCCGGCATGATTTGCGGCAATCTGCCAAAGGGTTTTGACCCGAAAACCTACGCCACCAAGCCCTGGCACGTTTCTCTCTTCGTGAAAAACGGCTTCAAAATCAATCTCGGCGGCCGCACGATGGAAATTATCGCCACGCCCGGCCACACGCCCGACGCCATCTGCCTGATCGACCGCGCTAACGGCCTGCTCTTTACGGGCGACACCTACTATCCCGGCCCGATCTGGCTCTTCCGCCCGGAAACAAATCTCAACGCGTACGTCGCGTCCGTAAAATGGCTCGCCGATCTCGCGCCGCAAGTGAAACTCGTCCTCGGCGCGCACAACGTTCCCGTCGCCGATCCTTCGATTTTGCCGCGCCTGGTCACCGCCATCGAAGCCGTCCGCGCCGGAAACGTCACTGCCAAGCCGCTTGAAGGCGGCAAAGCCCTCTACACGACCGATGGCATTTCCTTCCTTCTCGCCGCGCCGCCTGCGGAGGTAAAATGACGGCGCTGAATGACGGAGTTGCACGACGGAGCTGCATAACAACGCTGGACGGCACCTATGGGCGCACACCTTTCACGAATTGTCCTCCTGGCCCTGGTTGCAACCTTCGTGTTGCTTCCCGCCAGCGCCCAAACACAGAAGAAAACCAAAAAACCGAAGACGACCGATCCCAAAGTTGCGAGTTATTACGGCGGCGTCTTTCTCATCGGCGACGGCGGAATCGAAAGTGGCCCGTGCTTCCGCGTTAACGGCCGTCTCACTTCCGGCGGATTCTTCAACGACCTGAAATCCTACGAAAGCGACGACGGAACCATTTTTAAAGCTGGCAAAACTGAGGTTACGGAGTTCCCCGACAAGCTTGTGCTCTCATTAGCCATCCGCGATCAGCCGTGCGCTACAGGCCTTCAACCAGTAGGCAGCGGATCTTACCTCACCAAGGAAATAATGGGTTCGCTTAGACTTTCGCTCTATTGGAAGCACGGAGTGGATCTTCGCCCGGCAGGAAAAGTAGCGTTGCTCCGCTTTTCCGTGGATCCCATCCAGCCCTACGCCACGAACCTCGAGGCCGAATTGCCAAAGCGGTATGTGTGGTCCTACGAACTTGGCATTCTCAGCGGAGGCGTGCCATTGACGGACAGCCTCGTGCTGATTTTTCGCACGCCGGACGAGCACATCACGGCGCGTGTCGCCGCGCGTTTGTAGCAAAGGCTTGCCCAAGTTACGGCACACACGAACGAATTTGAAAGGGCACTATTTTGTCACCATTTTCATTCGGTTTTTTTCAGCCCATGGAGCTGACTTTTTCCGGCTCGATCTTGTACGTGACGCGCACCTCGCCCGGCTGCCGGAACGGGTAGACGGGCTTGCCCAAGTATTTTTGCGAAAGCTTGTTGATGTGATCGTCGGCGCCGGTCTGCGTGATCTCGACGACTTTGCCGCGAATTTCTAGGTAGCGGTATGGATTCGCGGGATCGACGAGCGACACAGAAACGCGGGGATCGCGCCGGACATTTTTATCTTTCACGCGGCCGAGCGCAGAATTAAAGCGCACGTACTTTCCGTCGTAATCCACCCAGACGGGCGTAACTTGCGGGCTGCCGTCTTTCATGATGGTGCCGAGATTGCCGAAGGCGGGTTTTTCCAAAAGGTCGGCGTATTTTTCGGGAATGGTTTCTGACATGGCTGCCTCCATTAATTCCGCTCATCGCTTCCGAGCGCCTAGACTCTATCATGCGCGTTGGCCGTTGCGGCGTCGAGCGAGCGCGCGCCTCTTGCGATGGATCAAATGAATTTGATTTCCGGCGCGCGGCCCGGCGAGATGAGCGGCGCTCCCGTAAGCTTCTGCAACTCTTCGATCGCCCAGCCGGGCGCGATTTCGCGCAGCAGGAGTCCTTCGGGCTTCACGTCGATGACGGCGAGGTCGGTAACGATTGTATCGACGCACGCGAGCCCAGTCAGTGGATACGTGCACTGGCGAACGATTTTTGGCGCGCCTTCTTTTGTGGTGTGTTCCATGCAAACGATGAGCTTCTTTGCGCCGGCGGCGATGTCCATCGCGCCGCCAATCCCGCCGGGGCCTTTAGCACCGGGAATTTTCCAGTTCGCGAGGTCACCCTTCTCGGAGACTTGAAACCCGCCGAGCACGGCAACATCCAGATGGCCGCCGCGGGTCATGAGATGCGCATCGGCTTGATGAAAAAAAGAAGCTCCGGGGATCAGCGTCACCGGAACTTTCATCGCGTCGACTAGGTCGTAGTCTTCTTCGCCGGGCCTTGCGCGACGGCCCATTCCGAGAATTCCATTTTCGCTGTGAAAATAAACTTCGACATTTCTCGGCAAATAATCGGCGATGAGAGTGGGGATCCCAAAACCAAGATTCACGTACGCGCCATCGGGCAAGTCCATCGCAGCGCGATGCGCGATTTGTTCACGAGTGAGGCGCGGCTTATCAGACATAGCGAATGCCTTTTGCCTGGACGATGCGATGAACAAAAATCCCCGGAGTGACGACGTGTTCCGGCTTGATTGCGCCGACAGGAACAATTTCTTCGACTTCCACGATGGTTGTCGTCGCGGCCATGGCCATGATGGGATTGAAATTGCGCGCCGCGAGACGATAGGTGAGATTGCCCAGCTCGTCGGCGGTATCCGCCTTGATGAACGCGAAATCCGCGTGAATGGGCATCTCGAGAATGCAGCGTTTGCCGTCGATGAAGCGCTCTTCCTTGCCAACCGCGACTTCGGTGCCCACGCCAACAGTTGTGTAAAAGGCGCAGAGACCGGCGGCAGCGGCGCGCATGCGTTCGCAAAGGATTCCCTGCGGCACAAGCTCAATCGTCACTTTTCCCGCGGCGAGCTGCTCCTGAAAATAATTCGAATGCGGACCCGGAAACGCCGCGATCACATGGCGGACCCGGCCGTTTTTGAACATGACTCCCAACTCGCCATCACGCGTTCCGCAATTATTGCTGATCGCGGTGATGTCTTTCGTGCCGCGTCGCGCCAGAGCCTGGATGAGATTGTTGGGAAAACCGGCGCCGCCGAATCCGCCGAACATAATTCGCGCGCCGTCTCGAATATCGGCCAGCGCCGACTCCATGCTCGAATGAACTTTATGCGGCATCCCTCGGTGTATCCTACCAGAGAGAATGCAGGTGCGCAGGCGGGACGCGGCCGCGAATAGGTGACACGTCAAATGCGGGCTGGCCCGCGCGCGTCGTGTCGTCTAACATGGTGTGAAAGCGATGAAACTTGGAAAGCTCATCCTGATTGTGCTTGTCGTCGTGGTGCTGGCGATCAGCTTCGTCGCGTTTTCGGTGCTGCATAACGGCATGAGCGCCAAGGCTACGCCGACCCCGATCGAGGTGATGATGGCGCGGAAAGCCAGGCATATGGCTCTTCCGAGCGCAGCGCGAAAGCTAGCCAATCCTCTGCCGGCTTCCCCGGAGGATTTACGCGACGGCATGCTGCACTTCGCGGACCATTGCGCGATCTGCCATGGAAACGATGGCAGCTGCGACACGATGATGGGCAGCGGACTTTATCCGAAACCTCCGGACCTGCGGCATGAAGAAACCCAAAAGCTCTCTGACGGCGAGCTTTTTTGGATTATTGAGAACGGAGTGCGGTTCACGGGGATGCCCGCGTTTTCCACCCACCACAGCGAACCAGAAGATAGCTGGAAGCTCGTGCTCTTCATCCGACACTTGCCACAGTTGACGGCCGACGAGCGCATCGAGATGGAGCGGAACAATCCGAAGGGACCGGACGACCGCAACGAAGAGCGGCAAGAAGACGATTTTTTGAATGGCGCAGCACCCGCGCCTAAACCAGAAGAACACCATCACCACTGAGATAAAGAAATATGAGCGCTGAGC
>DASXMM010000323.1:0-3642 GCA_036495665.1 Candidatus Acidiferrum sp.
AATGCCCAACGCATCGCCGAAGCCGTCAAAGTCGCGCAAAAAGCCGACGTCATCATTCTCGTCCTCGGCGACAACGAATCCACTTCTCGCGAAGCTTGGGCTCCCGAACACAAAGGTGATCGCGACGACCTGACCCTTCTCGGCAATCAGGACGACCTCGCCAAAGCCATGCTCGCCACGCATAAGCCCGTCGTCGTTCTCCTTCTCCATGGTCGTCCCAACGCTGTCACCTACATCGCCGAAAACGTTCCCGCCATTCTCGATGGCTGGTATCTCGGCCAGGAAGGCAGCACCGCCGCTGCTGAAGTTATTTTTGGTGACTACAATCCCGCAGGCCGCTTACCCATCACCGTCCCTCGCACCGTCGGTCAGATCCCCGACTACTACTACCAAAAGCCCTCCGCCAAGCGCGAATATCTCGACGACACCACCAGACCTCTCTTCCCCTTCGGCTGGGGCCTGAGCTATTCCACCTTCAAGTACGATAATCTTCATCTCACGCCCGGCACCATCGGGCCCAAGGGCGCCACGCAAGTCAGCGTCAACGTCACTAACACCGGCAAAGTTCGCGGCGACGAAGTCGTCCAGGTCTACATCCGCGATGAAGTCAGTTCCGTTACGCGCCCCATCAAGGAACTGCGCGGCTTCCGCCGCGTCACTCTCGATCCTGGCCAAACTAAAGCCGTCGAATTCACTCTCGATTTCGAAAGCCTTTCCTTTCTGAATCGCGACATGCACCGCGTCGTTGAACCCGGCACTTTCAAAATCATGGTCGGCGGCAACTCCGTCGACTTGATCGACACGACTCTCACGGTCGCCGAAAAGTGATTTGGAGTGCGGCGGCTCGACGCCGCTTTTCTTTCTGGTATGACTCTATAATTCTGCAATGCTCGTAAATTCGAAAGGTGATCCATGGCTCAATCTGCAAACACACAAATGACGCTCGGCATCATTGTCGGAAACCGCGGATTCTTCCCCGGCCATCTCGCGCTCTCCGGCCGCCGGGACATGATCGCCGCTCTCACCGCCAAAGGAATCAGACCCATCGCTCTCGAAGAGAGCGACTCGCAACACGGCGCGGTTGAGACTCGTCAGGAAGCCACCAAATTGGCCGATCTCTTCAAAAAGCACCGCGACGAAATCGACGGCATCGTCGTCACGCTTCCCAACTTCGGCGACGAGCGCGCCATCGCGGACACGCTTCGCATGGCCGATCTCCGCGTCCCGGTCCTAATGCAAGCAACTCCGGACACGCCTTCCCGTATGACCATCACCGATCGCCGCGACAGCTTCTGCGGAAAAATGTCAGCCTGCAACAACCTCGCCCAGTACGGAATTCCTTATTCGCTCACCACGCTGCACACCGAAGCGCCCAACTCCGAAACCTTCCAAAAAGATCTGGATTGGTTCCTGGCTGTTTGCCGCGTCGTCAAGGGCCTTAAAAACCTTCGCATTGGCGCCATCGGCGCGCGTCCCGCTGCTTTCAACACCGTTCGCTACAGCGAAAAACTCCTCGAAGCGAACGGTATCTCCGTCGAGACCCTCGACCTTTCGGAGGTCATGGGCAGAACCGCACGCCTCAAGGACGACGACAAAAACGTCACTAGCCGCCTCGCCGCCATCCGCCAGTACGTCTCCACGCAGAGCATTCCCGACGCGTCGCTCATCAAAATGGCCAAGCTCGGCACGGTCATCGACAACTGGATGCGCGACACGCAAGTCACCATCAGCGCCATTCAGTGCTGGACCTCTCTCGAGGAATTTTTCGGCGTCGTGCCCTGCACCGTTATGAGCATGATGAGCGATCAGGGTCTTTCCAGCGCCTGCGAAGTCGACGTCGCCGGCGTCATCGGCATGCACGCTCTGCAGCTCGCTTCGCTAACTCCCAGCGCGCTCCTCGACTGGAACAACAATTACTCCGACGATCCCGACAAAGCCGTCTGCTTCCACTGCAGCAACTTGCCCAAGCATTTCTTCAAAGACGTCCGGATGGACTTCCAGGAGATCATCGCTGGCACTGTCGGCAAGGACAACACTTTCGGCACCTGCGTCGGCCGCGTCAAGAGCGGCCCCATGAGCTTTGCTCGTTTCTCCACCAACGATCGCGCCGGAAAAATCTCGGGCTACGTTGGCGAAGGCGCCTTCACGGATGACCCTCTCGAAACATTCGGCGGAGCCGGCGTCGTCAAAATCCCAAATCTCCAAAAACTTCTTCGCTACATCTGCGAGAACGGCTTCGAACACCACGTCGCCGCGAATTTCTCCACCGTGGCGTCCGCCGTCCACGAAGCTACCACCCGCTATCTCGGCTGGGACGTGCACTCCCACACCGCCTAGACAGGCTATCCGTTATCAAGACCCTTATTCCGCCAAACTGAAACTGTCAACAAGACAAACCTGATGCAAAAAGAGATAATGCCTTAGTCTCGGACGGAGTTTTGCCCGGAGTAAAACAAAAACGCTCCTCGGGCAGGATTTGTTTTGCTCTCGGTTGCGGTCTCCGGCGCGTTTCCGCGGTGCGAGCGCTTCGAACCCGCGTTTCGCCGAGCCGTCTTTGGGGAGACGCACAGTTTGACCTCGTCGTCACAGCCAGGCCCGCGCAAAGCGGAGCGCCTTCTTTTTGTGCTCTTCCTCCTCTCTCTCCCTATGCTCAACCCCTGGGTCCGCGGAGACGGCGTCGGCTACTACGCTTTCGCGCGCGCCCCCCTGATCGAGCACAGTCTCGATTTCACTCACGACTATCAGCAAGCCAACACCAGCTTCCGCGAAAACCGCGTCGACGAATATGGCCAGCCCCGCCCCGAATTTCACACCCGCACCGGCCACCTCGACAATCATTTCACCGTCGGTCCCGCCATTCTTTGGGCTCCTTTTCTTCTCCTCGCCCACGCCGGCGTTCTTGTCGCTCGCTCACTCGGCGCGACCGTCGCGGCCGACGGTTTCTCCACTCCGTATCGCATTGCGATGGCGCTCGCCACGGCGATCTATGGTTTCCTCGGTTTGCTGATTTCGTTTCGTCTGGCGCGCAAATACGTCGATGAAACCTGGGCCTTGCTCGCCACTCTCGCGATCTGGTGGGCCAGCTCGCTTCCCGTTTACATGTACTTTAATCCGTCCTGGTCGCACGCCCACTCTGCGTTCGTCGTGGCGCTCTTTCTCTGGTATTGGCACGAAACCCGCGACGCACGAACCCTGTCGCAGTGGATCTTGCTCGGCGCCATCAGCGGCCTGATGCTCGACGTCTATTACGCCAACGTCATGCTCTTCACCATCTTGCCGGTCGAAGCCTTACGCGATTACAGCGCCGCATGGCGCAAAGCCACGCCCTCCACACCGAGCGTGCTCCAACTCGTCGCGCGGCACATTGCTTTCGCCGTCATGCTTATCGTTTACATGTTGCCGACACTCATCGCACACCGCATCATTTACGGCAGCATTCTCGAGACCGGCTACATCCCCATCCGAGATTGGTTCTGGACCTCGCCGTATCTTTTCTCCGTGCTTTTTTCTTCCAATCACGGGTTGCTTTCCTGGACGCCCATTCTGCTGTTCGCCGTGATTGGCCTGTTCGCGTTCTGGCGCAGTGTGCCGCGCACCCGCCTAGCGTTTTTGGCGGCGGCGCTGGCGTTTTATTATTTCATC
>DASXMM010000324.1:0-2511 GCA_036495665.1 Candidatus Acidiferrum sp.
AAAGACTACGTCGTGCTCTCGAAAAACGGGTTTTACGTCCACTAGGATAAGTAGGATGCGGAGCGCGGCGTCGAAAAACTCAATCGTCAATTCCAAATCGAGCGCGCATCTCGCGTCGCCCGGTTTGAGTGACAGTTAACGCCCTGCTATCCAGCTCTTGAATGACCCATTTTCGCTTCAGCGCCACGTTTAGCAGCGCGGCTCCGACGGCTCCGCCGATATGTGGCCGCCGCTCACTCCAGTCAACACACGCGTACGCGAAACGACGGCGAAGCCCTCGTACCTCCTCGAGATCAATACCAAGCGCTCCCAGCGCTTTCGTTCCGCCTCTGGTGAGCTCGTAAGTGTTGGCCTCACCTAAACTGCCGAGGCGGCTCGACAGCCAGCCCATGGCCTTGATGCGGTCGTGCAACGCAACGCCCAGCGTGCCCGCGATGTGATCGTAGCAAGTCCGCGCCGCACGCAGACGATTCGGTGTATTCGGCACGAATGTGCCGCGGGCTCCGCCGGCGAGCACGCTTAGAGCTTCGAGCGCCGCGGCCACATTCTCGCCTGCCAGACTGTAGTAGCGGTGTTTTCCCTGAGCCAATACCGCCACCAATTCCTCCGTTTTTAACCGCTGCAAATGCACGCTGGCGGTGGAAGGAGTGACGCCCGCGACTATCGCCAGTTCCGTGCTGGTACGCGCGCGCCCGTCCACCATGCAGTAGAGCATGCGCGCCCGCGCCGGCTCACCGATAGCCGCAGCGATTCTGGAAACGGCCGCGTCCGAATCCGCTTCGACATTCATACTTTGATGGTAGACGAAGTGTTCTTGCGAGGCAAGCGCCACACTGCTCGGCATGCGGCCACCCACACCCCGAACCTCCCTCGACCAGATTAGCCGCCGCACAGCGAATGGCGGCATGGTCGCTACGGTGGCCGCGCTCTCTGCTGGCTGCGATGCGCTTGCCAGCTCGCCAACCCAAGGAAAACCCATGACAATCATGTGCGTTATTCGCTACCAAATCGACCCGTTCCAGCGCGAGGCCTTCAAAAAGTACGCTGAGAATTGGGGGCGCATCATTCCTCGATGCGGAGGCCATCTTGTTGGCTATTTTCTTCCGCATGAAGGGACAAACGATATTGCTTGGGGGCTGATAGCGTTCGAGAGCCTATGCGCCTATGAAGCCTACCGGGCGCGGCTGAAGTCGGACCCGGAAGGGCGCGACAATTTTGCAACATCGCAGGCGAAGCGCTTCATTCTTCGCGAAGAAAGAAATTTCGTCGAGATCGTCGACGGCACGTTCGGCATAGCGGCTGGCCCGGTGGCAACTTCTTAGTGTAATCGCAGGCGCAATGGCGCGTGTCCTCGCCGGATCGCGACGACGGATGAATTAAAGAGTGCACGTCGCGACGACACACAAAATCTCAATCATCGGATCGCCCCACGTTGGCGGGCGGGGCGGTTTCCACCCTGTATCGGCAAGGACCGAGCAACTCGCTCCAGGGTCGATATACTGCCATCCTGTAAAAACCCATTGGTCCTTCTCATAAACGGCGTGCAAAATGCCGACAGACCCTTCAGGAAAATATCCATCTCCCGTGCCCGTCACGCAGCCGTAGATGTCGAACCCGCCGTACTGGCTGACGAGAGTTCGATTGGGCGCAAAGTGGCGAAGGCGCAGCGGGTATTCCTCCTTTACATTCCTGGAGTGGTGGTTTTCCGACATGTACCAGACGAACTTTTTCCTGGAGATGCCTCGCTTGCCATCGTAGGAGACGAGATCGAACAGCGTCGCCCAATCGCCTTGACGGAACGCACGCACGTAAGCCGCGGCGCGCTGATGCAAAGCCGGCCGTTGCGCGGCTGGCACGGGCGCATAAATCTTGTCGAGGTCTTGCGCGGCCGCCAGTGCCGAAAAGGCAAAAGCCAGAGCAACCACAGCCACACACGGAACTAAGCGAATTGCGGGCATTCCGCCTCCTCCGATACCCGGGAAGTCGAACTTCTTGTCCTAGTTAGAACGCTCAACGGTGGGATTCTTGCAAGGGAGAACTGCAACGGCTAGAAAGGATTCCAATTCCATTCGTTCACTTGAGCCCTTCGCGACGCAAGAGCGCGCGTAGATTCCTAGAACCGTGAATCTCTCGCAGAATTTCGATTCCAGTTGAGCCCGGACGATAAAGCACTAACATTTTTTCAAAGCCTGAGACTCGGAAGACTCGGAAGGACACAAGGCGGGGATCATGGAGCGTGGGACGCCAACCCATATGGGGCTGCGTGGCTAACAAGCTAAACGTTTCGTGGGCGGCAAAAAGAAAACGATGACCGAGCTCAGGATTTGCTTTGATCGCAAAATAATAAGCTTGGTCTTCGAGATCCTGGTCCGCCTTGGGGCGGACAACGTAGCCGGAAATCACCGCTTCTCGAAGTTCTTTAGGCGCTCGTCGAGCCGCCGGTGCTTCTCTTGCCAGTAAGACGGTCCCACCTCGATAGGCGCCCCGGAGTCCAAGCCCTCGAGAGCCAGC
>DASXMM010000325.1:0-6600 GCA_036495665.1 Candidatus Acidiferrum sp.
GTGGATACGGTTGAACGGCGTGTCACGAACGCAAAGGACAAGCTTGCGCCCCTCCTTCAAAATCACGTCTGCGGCGCGCGAGACAAGGTCGTCGCTCACGCCGCTAGCAATAGCAGCAAGTGTGCCCATCGAACAAGGCACGACGATCATCGAATCCACGGTGTAACTGCCGGAAGCAATCGAGGCGCCGATATCTTTGTTTGGCAGAACTTCGATCTTCGTCGCAGGCCGCCCAAACAACCGGCTAGGAAGCTGCTTCAAATCGCCGGAAGCGAGTCCTCGCTCCTCGGCGAAAAGCCGCTGCCCCGCTTCGGTAACAACGAGATGGATGCGCGCCACGCGCGCGTCCGCTTCCAGCAAAGTCAACGTTTTCTGCGCGAGCACCGCGCCGCTTGCCCCGGTCACAGCTATGGTGACGACTTGTTCTTGTGTCTCGAGCATGCCTTATCTGCGGATAAAATCAGTCTCGCAGCCGCCTCCGGCCAAGTCAAGACTCCGCTCTATTCCACCCTCGCTTGTGTTTATAATTGGATTCCCACCAAAAAGGAGAGGCCCGATGGGCAACACGGAAGCTCTCGATGTCGTAATGGAATTCATCAAACGCATCAATGCGGGCGACGCCAGCGCCCTTAGCGAAGTGATGACCGAAGATCACGTTTTTCAAGACGCCTTGGGAAAGCGGTTTGTCGGCCGCGACACGATGGCCGAAGGGTGGACGCAATATTTTAAGTTTGTCGCGGACTATCGCATTCGAGCCGATGAGTTTTTTCAAACCGATCAAACGTTCGCGGTTTTTGGAAGCGCCAGCGGCGTGTACGCTCGTAACGAAAATGCGGGCAAGCAAAATTTCTGGGAAGTGCCTGCCGCATGGCGCGCTGTTGTCCGTGGCAACCTGATTGCCGAGTGGCGCGTTTACGCGGACAATCAGCCGCTGCGAAAATTGATGGGCGACAGCACTCCGTGACCGGCGAGACGGCGCTGCAAACCGCGGCGCCACCGAAATCTATGACAGAAAAGCATCTTCGCGAACTGCTCGAATCCGTGCGCTCTGGGAAGCTCTCCTCGCAGCAAGCTCTCGAGCGCCTGAAGCACCTGCCGTTCGAAGACCTCGGCTTCGCGAAAGTCGATCACCATCGCGCACTGCGGCAGGGTTATGCCGAAGTGGTTTTCGGAAAGGGTAAGACGCCGCCGCAGGTGGCCGAAATCGTTCGCGCGATGCTGCGGCAAAAAGCTTCGCGCCAAAACATTTTAATTACGCGCGCGGATGTGAAGATTTTTGCGGCCGTTAAGCGCGTGAGCCGCGGAGCGAAATTCCACGCGCTATCCGGAGTGATCACCATCGAGCGCACGAAGGAAATAACCGGGAAGGGCATGATCCTGGTCGTTTCCGCAGGCACGAGCGACATCCCCGTGGCGCAGGAAGCACTGCTCACGGCACAGATGATGGGAAACCGCGCCGAACACTTATACGACGTTGGCGTGGCCGGCATTCATCGCCTTCTCGACCATCGAGGAAAACTGACCGAAGCTCGCGTGATCGTTTGCGTCGCAGGAATGGAAGGCGCGCTGCCCAGCGTCGTGGGCGGCCTGGTTGCGGTGCCGGTAATCGCAGTGCCCACAAGCGTTGGTTACGGCGCCAGTTTCGGCGGGGTGGCAGCACTGCTGGGAATGCTCAACAGTTGCGCATCAAATGTGACAGTCGTGAACATCGACAACGGTTTCGGCGCGGCTTGCGTGGCTTCCTGCATCAACCGGTTGTAGCGCAGCGCTTTGCATCGATCAGGTGAAGTAAGCGCTGAGTCCTCAGTTTTTCAACAATACTTTCATCACGCCAGGTTTTTGAGCGAAGCGCATCGCCGCGGGCGCGTCCTCCATCGCAAACGCGCGCGTGATCAGGGCTCTCGGATCAACTTTGCCGGAGCGGAGCAGGGCGAGAGCTTTGGCAAAGGGACCGCAGCGCGAGCCGACCACGGTAAGCTCCTTAACGACGATGGGCCAAGTTTCGGTCGGCGCAGCGCCATGAAACGTGGATTTCAGAACCAGCGTGCCGCGCGGTTCGGTCATGTGTTGAGCGAGCGCAAAGCCCTTCGGCGAACCGGTCGCTTCGACCAGCAACTGGTAGCTGTCTTTTACTCGTCGCTGATCGGAGTCGTCGCCGCGCACCTTTTTCGTTGTTATTCCACCACGACGCGCGACAGCGAGTTTCTTTTCGTGCTTGCCGTGCATAACGACCCGAGGAACGGCGGTGCGCAGAACGAGCGCGATTAATTGCGCGAGTTTGCCATCGCCAAGCACGGCCGCCTCGCGGAAGTGTGTGACGTCCACCTGTTCAAGAATCTCGCAAGCGGCCGCAAGAGGCTCGACGAACACGGCCTGCTCGTCGCTCACCGAATCAGGCACAACATGCAAATTCTCGAGGGGCAGCGCCAGATACTGCGCAAACGCGCCGTCATGCGCGACGATGCCAAGCACGGTGCGCCGCGCGCAATGTGTTTTCAACCCACGTTGGCAAAATCCGCAACGCGGACGGTAGCCGGAAGCCGAGCAAGACACATTGATCTCACCAACAACGCGCCTTCCAATCCATTTTTTCTTCACACCGGCAGAAACGCCACGAACGTCGGCAACTTCGCCGACAAATTCGTGCCCGGGCGTCCCGCGAAACGCATGATACCCGCGTAAGATCTCGACGTCAGTGTTGCATATCCCGGCCATCCGGACGCGAATTAGCGCCCATCCACCCCGCAGCTTGGGTAACGGCTTCCGGGTCGATTTTAGTTTTCCGTTGACTACTTGAAAGGCGAGCACAGTCGCCTATGTTGCCGTACTTCTCTTGATGGCGTCCAGTTTGGGCCAGCGACGAGTCTCAGTGCGTATATCCCGCGTTAATAAAATCATCGATGTCTTTGTGCAGCTTGTGATGCGCTTTTTCGTCGATGTACATCATGTGCCCGCCCTCGTAGTACGCGAAACTCGCGTTCTTCCGGATCGCCGGCTCCAGATTCATATGCGCAAACGTATTTTCAATTCCGTTAAACGGTGTTGCCACATCGTAATACCCACAAAGCACCAGCACTTTCAAATACGTCTGCTGCGTCATCGCCGAGCGCAAAACTTCCGCCACTTCCGTATTTCCAGTTTGGTCCCAAGGTCGTACATTCGCGGTCACCGTGTAATACGCGTCGCTGTCCCACTTCAATTCGCGCCGAACATAGTCATGAAATGTCGCTACAAATGCCCCCTCGTACGAGGCCTCGCTCGGGTCGTACTCATTGCGCTCGCCGGCCGCGTCCACGTCCATGCCCTCAAACCGCGAATCGAGCCGCCCGATCGTGCGCCGTTTGTCGCGCTCCAATTCCTTGAACCATCGAAACGGGCTAACGCGCAGGTTCGCCTCTTCGATGAACTTCGTCGAAAGCCCGGTAAACCGCGCGAGATCAGCCACGACTTTCTGCCGCTCCTCGCCTGATAGTTGATCGCCCTTTTCCAAAGCCTGCGCATACTCCCCATGCGCGAATTCGCGCGCCTTTTGCGCTACCTGATCAACGGACAAGCTCTGCAAGTCGGCTGGCAACAAGTGGTGATACCACGCGGTCGTTACGTACGTTGGCAAAAAGAAAATCGTTCGGTCGTCCCCGCCCCAGTTAGAGAAAGCCACCGACGAAAGGAGCGCGATCCCGCTCATGTAAATCTGGTGCCGCTCCTGAATCACTCCCGCGAGCTCCGCCGAGCGCGTCGTTCCATAGCTTTCGCCAATCAAAAACTTTGGCGAAGCCCACCGCTCATTACGCGTGATGTACTGGTAGATGAAATCCGCAAACCAATTGGCGTCCTCGATGATGCCGTGAAACTGCGCCGGCGCCTCGCCAGGAGCAGGCCGGCTGAAACCCGTCGAAATCGCATCGATAAAAACAAGGTCCGTCGCATCCAGAAAAGAATCTTCGTTGTCGATGGTCGTATACGGCGCCGGCATCCCGTGCCCGTCCGCCGTCAACACCACGCGCTTCGGCCCCATCCCCATGTGCGTGAAAAGCGACGCCGAGCCCGGCCCGCCGTTGTAAACGAAACTCACCGGCCGCTTGGCAGGATCGGCGACTCCATCCTTCACGTAAGCCACGTAAAACATCGTCGCCTTCACGGTCCCGTCATCCGCCTTGATGTTGTACGTAGCCGCCGTCGCCGTGTAGTTGATCGTTTGCCCGCCGATGCGCCCGGAATGGTGCGTCACGGATGACTTTTCTTCGGGCGCTGCGGGGCGCTTCTCCTGTTTGCCCTGCGTGCCCTCGCTTGCGGTCGGCGTCTGTTCCGCCGGAGGCCGCGTGCGCTGTTGCTGTGGTGGCTGCTGCCCCGGAGGAACAGTCGGCTGCTGCGCCGCAGCCGTACTCACGCCGAACGCCAGACAAACTCCTGCGAGGACGCACCAATCTCTCCTCATCTCGTATTTCTCCTTTTTTCTACACGACGCTGATCGGGCAACCAGGGGCACAAAATCCGGGCGAATCCGTCCACTCGCCCGAAACATTCCGTAGGACGCGCAAGGTGTCGTTTGAGTTTCATCGAACGAGCGGCACGCCCCCGCTGCATGCAGGGAGCAGAAGCGAAACACACGCAAACCATTAGAAAACAATAACTCAGTAGGTCGTGCGAGGAATCAGTGCAGCGCCGCGCCAAGCGTCTTGATAAGCAGAGGTTCCTGCTCCGCGAAAACGGTCCGGAGATCCAGGATCAATCGATCATTCTCGACGCGCGCAATCACCGAAATGCCCGCCGGCGCCCGCCGGAGACGTTGCTCCAACTGCGCTGCCGAATAACGCGCGCTAGCGATGCGAATCACTTTTGTAGGCAAAGCCTGTGTCGGCGTCGAGCCGCCGCCGGCAAGCGAAGTCCCGTCCACAATCTCCATCTCCACTTCGTCGAGCGGCAATTCAGGACGCAGTTCCCGTAGAAAATCCTCGGAGCGCCGTTTCAATTCCCCCGCGCTCGTTCGAATCATCCGCAAAGCCGGAATCTCATCCCAAGCCGCGCGCAGATAGGCACCAAGCGTCATTTCCAACGCCGCCGTCGTGAGCTTATCCACGCGCAAAGCGCGGAACAGCGGATGCCGCCGTACGCGCGTCACCAGCTCTTTCTTACCCGCAATAATTCCCGCTTGCGGCCCACCCAAAAGCTTGTCACCGCTGAACATCACGATGGACACGCCGGCATCAATGCTTTGCCGAACCAAAGGCTCCGAGATTCCACTGGCGGACAAATCGACAAGACAACCCGAGCCAAGGTCTTCGACAAGTGGCAACCCGCTTCGTTGACTCAAAGCCGCCAGTTCCGCGAGCTCCGGTTTCTCCGCAAATCCCTCAATCCGAAAATTGGAAGGATGCACGCGCAGCAGCAGTCTCGTCTTCTCGTTAATCGCGTTCTCGTAATCCGCCACTCTCGTACGGTTCGTGGTGCCAACCTCGCGCAGTACCGCCCCGCTCTCCGCCATAATCTCCGGAATACGAAACCCGTCGCCAATCTCGATCAACTCGCCGCGCGAGACGACAACTTCGCCGCCCTTCGCTAAAGCCGAAAGTACCAACAGCACCGCCGCGGCGCAGTTGTTCACCACCACTGCCGCTTCAGCACCCGTGAGGCGCTCCAACAAAGACGACGTATGCGCGTCGCGCTTGCCTCGCCCGCCCCCTTCCAAATCATATTCAAGATTTGAGTACTGCGTCGCCGTCCGCCGGAATTCCTCGACCGCCGCCGCCGAAAGCGGAGCCCGTCCCAGATTGGTGTGGAGTATCACGCCCGTCGCATTGATTACGGGCTGAAGTGAGTGCGTAAGGATCCGCTCCACGATCGAGCTGATATGTTCCTGCAGAGAAGCGGGATCCGCGGCCAGCACCGCCATCTCCCCCAGGAGAGCAAATTTGATCCGGTCCGTAATACGCGAGCGGAGCTCCGCAAGCACCGTGCGCGTCACTTCAACGAGCACATTGCGATCCACTCGCTCCGCAAGCGCCGCCAGACGCGGTTGCGCCAGCAACTCATCGACGCCAGGAATTTGCCTCAGGAGGTCGGATTGCTCAGCCGAGAGAGTCTGTTTCGTGCGCGCTTCCATAGCCTTATTTCAGCACACCACCCCGTCATCGGCAATGCACCTTTGCTCAGCCGTCTCGCAACCTGGCCTCTCGATGGGAAAATGGCAGGGATACCCAATCCGCAGCGCGCGCTCTCCAACTGGTTGACGGCCTCGCCCCGGACTCCTAGCATGGTTCAGGGGCTTCCCCACCCATGGCGACCATCGACGAAGAGCTGGCCCAGCTCGAGCGGGACATCCGCCAGCTCAAAATTGAATACGACCAATATTTCGGCGGTGGCCGCAAGCGTCCTCCCACCGAAATCGAGTGGCGCATTGAATTGATGGTCAAGCGCTACGCCGAGCGCGGCGGAGACCTCAAGTACGGCCAGCGATTTCGCCTGAACAACCTCACGCAGACCTACGCGAAATATAAAGACATTTTCCGGAAGCGCACGCAGCAGAAAGAAGAAGGAAAAGTCCAACGCCACTTCGGCGCCGCCGCGAAAGCCATCGAAGCAGAACGTGCGCACAAAAATCCC
>DASXMM010000326.1:0-8661 GCA_036495665.1 Candidatus Acidiferrum sp.
TTGTTCAGCCTCGTGGGGACGGCCGATCTGCTCAACGTTTTCTACCAGGGCAATCACACGGGACTCCTGGCGGGACAGTTGGGAGCCACGTTCTTCCTTCCGACTTTGATCGTGCCGCTGCTGCTGATTACGCACGGACTCACTTTCCGAATTCTTCTGCAACATCAATCTGAACCGGCCATGCAAGCAAGCCGGCACTTAGCTTAAGGCCCTTCGGGCAGTCGTTAGGGGCGTGGGAATAAGTTCGTGGTTAGTGCAATCCACAGGTCCGCCTATGTTTCTCCGTGGGCGCGCTGGCCGGCTCGCTCCAGCCTGTCGAGCCGGTTCGCGCGCCGGCATTTATCTAAAAGGGGAAGGCCGATTCGACATCTCGCACCAGACGCGGGGAAGGAAACAAAAAAGAGCCATTGTCCGTATGACCTATTAAGCGATGGCGCCCTCAAACGTGGGTTGCTTTTCTGTTGCGGGAGGCAATATGGAACGTTCGCCGAATATCAAATCCGTTTTACTCGATTTGACAACGGGCTTCCTGGCGCTCTGCCTGCTAATCGCAATAATGGCGCTATCCGACCTTGGCAACGATCTTCGGATGGTTCTGATTGTCACGGCATTTCTGTACCTATTTGCCGGATTCCTGCGAGGCCACAGTCCTTCCATGAATTCTTGGTTGAGTGGTTTGCTCGTCGGTGTGGGAGGCGCGTTGGCGGTCATCATTGCGTCCGCTACACGGGCAGCATTCACCGCGCATGGCGCTGTCGCCCTACTTGTCCTGGCTTCACTGCCGCCGGCCATGTGCGGAGCCAAGACCCGGCAACTCTACTCGTCGGGCTCCAAGCGGTGGGCCTTAGCTCAGGTTCTGGTGGTAGCCGGGGCGGTCATTTTAGTTGCGTTAATGTTAGCTCCTTCGCTTGCCGAACGAATGTTTACTCAACCCGTAGATAGGCCTGTGCCGTCCTTCTCCATCTCAACACTCGATAGTCGGGTTGTGAACTCGTCTGATCTCAACGGGCACATCGTTGTGCTGACTTTCTGGGCCACCTGGTGTGCTCCGTGCGTGGCCGAGATGCCGAGCGTGCAGCAAGCTATGACGCGCTATAAAGACAACCCCGAGGTGATCTTTTGGGCGGTCGATGCAGATTGGGGCGGCGATACCATCCAGAAGGCGCGAGCATTCTCGCTGGAAAAGGGATGGAATATCCCTATCGCCTTCGACGCGGCAGGTGCCGCAGGGGCACTGGGCGTCCGCTACCCTCCGGCACTCCTGATCCTCGACGAGGCGGGGCACGTGCGGATCGTTCACGCAGGTTACGACGCGTCCGAGAATTTAGCCGCGAGCATTTCTCGCGCAATTGCGAGCCTATTGCACGAAAGATCGCAGGTTGGAGTCAGCGCCACGGCGCTCGGTTCTGGAAGGCAAGCTAAAGTGCTTCTTTTCAACGGGTTACGTGTAGACATTTTTGTCTTGACAACGTGATTACTGTTTTGGTAGACTTGACTCTGTAGAAAGCTGCGCCCCGACGCCTTGTCGGGGCGTTTTCTTTTTGGGGCGCCCTATATCGTGCCTTCTCGCACCCTGGCATTCTTCTGCGGGTTCTTGGAGTGCGGCGGCTTGACGCCGCTTTTCTTTCCTTGGGCGCGCACGTAAACTCTCGCACCAATGCCTAACTGGCCGCACGCTCCGACACACCGCCTCGATAACGCGGGCGCGTACATGGTGACCGCTGCGACCTACCGGAAGGAACCGCTTTTCAGGTCCGCTAAACGCCTGACCTTGCTCTGCGAGCAACTGTTGGAATTGGCGCCCCGGCATGGGTGGAAGTTGGAGGTCTGGGCGGTCTTTCCAAATTACTACCACTTCGTGGCGATGACGAAAGAGAAGGCGGAGACGCTCCGTCAATTTATTGGGCACCTGCACACCGTCACCGCCAAAGAGATCAATCACCAGGACGAGATTCCTGGCCGCAAAGTTTGGTTTCAGTATTGGGATACGCACCTCACTTACGCCCGGTCGTATCTGGCGCGATTGAACTACGTGCATTGCAACGCGGTGAAGCACGGGTTGGTGAGGCAGGCGGCGCTGTATCCGTGGTGTTCGGCTGGGTGGTTCGAGCGCGAGGCGGAGCGACCTTTTTATCAAACGGTCATGCGGATACGCTCTGACAAAGTTAGCGTCGCGGACGACTTCGACGTAAGCCCTGCGGACATCCAGTAGTCCTCGATCGCCCAAAGAAGAAAGCGGCGTCGAGCCGCCGCACTCCAAAGGTTTCGTTTCAAATCTCTAACTCAGGATCTAAATATGAAAAACAGAAAACCCAATGCGGCACTGGTGTGGAAACAAATGGAAGACTTGCTTGCGCCGCAGCTCAACTTTTCGCCGGCGGACCGCGCCGTCTATTCGCATCTTTTCCGGCACAGCCGCCTCATCGGCAAGACACAGCTCCGGTTCTCGCTGGCGTGGCTGGGGCGCGGCGTGGGCCTCGGCCTAAAGTCCACACGCGATACGGTGCGGCGCCTGATCGGGCGAGGCGTGCTGGGTCTGGTGGAGCGGAACTGCCGGGCGCGTCACGTGGTGCGCCTGCGGTTGCCCCTGGAGGTTAAAGGAGTATCCACAGCGCGCGCCGCGGCTGAGCGGCTGGCGCGCGCGCCACGCGTGGTGGTCAACATTGAGGAGACGGACTTCTGGGGAAAGCTAGCCCTGCGCCACGCGATCCACGAGCGCGAGGGCGGCCACTGCTTCTATTGTATGCGGCGCATCACGAATCGCAGGCGGTGCCTCGACCACGTGGTGCCGCGCGCGGAGCTTGGATGGAATTCCTACCGCAACCTGGTGTCGTGCTGTATCGAGTGCAACTCGAGCAAGGGGGAGCGGCCGGCCGAGGAGTATTTGCGCGAACTGTACCGCGAGCGCCGCTTGGACGCGCGCGAACTCAGCGGTCGGCTCCGCGCTCTGGATGACTTAGCTGCTGGGAAACTTAAGCCCGTGGTTCCGGGTCAGGCGTAGGTAGCTGGCGAACCGCTTCGGCTGCGCGACGGGTTTCTCCAGTTCTGGTTTCAGGCGGAGACGACGGAGAGGATGCCGTGGTCTTTGCGGGTAGGGCGGACGGTGATCTGGACGTCCTGGCGGAGGGCGGTGAGGAATTCCATCAGGCGGCCGATGGAGAAGTTTCCTGCACGGTTACGCATTAGCAGAGAGACTTGGGGTTGGCGCACGCCTAGAATTTTTGCCATCTGGACTTGAGTCATGCCGCCGTCTTTGAGAATTGTGTAGATTTGCAGCGTGAGCTGCGCTTTGAGGAGTTCTTGCTCGGGATTGGGCAAGCCGAGGTCGGCAAAAATGTTTTGGCTGCCTTCGGTGACCTTCGCGCTTTTGCGTGGCTTTCTGGACTTGGATTTCATTTAGTTTTGTCTCCCTCGGTGATCTCGTTCAGCGTCCGCAAGCCGTTTTCTGACGAGTTCCATTTCCCTGGCGGGTGTCGCGATGCCCTTTGTCGACTTCTTCTGAAAAACGTGCAGAACGTAAATCGCATCGTCGAACCTTACGGTGTAAACTGCGCGCCAAGCGTTCCCCTGTTGGGTAGCGACAATTTCCATGACACTCGCGCCGCCGAATCCCCTAAGCGGCTTGGCAGCGGGATCGGTATTGCCCTGCTGGGCAGCGAACAACGCTTGCCCGATATCGCTTCTGACCGACCGAGGAAACGAACGCAAGTCCCTCAGGGAAGTGCCTACCCATCTGACGGGCTTGGGAGCTGCTTCCATTTATATGAGTATACTTATACCATTATAGACTGCAAGAGTATGAGGATAAAGTTCGCCAATCCCCAACCCTTGCACAGCCCGCAAGGATGGGCACCCGCCAGGACTGGGCCGTAGGTGCGGCACCCATTTCATCGAAACCCGGATCGGACCTGAGAAAAAATCAAAGGCCCCAGGAGCAAGACCGGCACCCGGGGCACCCGGCAGATTTACGCGAACTTCACTCGGTGATGGGGCTCCATGAACTATGCCTCCTCCTGCAAATTGTTTCCTTACGGCTTCAGAACCTCACGGATGAATTTGGGCGGCCAGCCTTGCTCTTGAGCCGCAACGCGGAAGCCCGCATCAAGCGTGAAGTATCTGGTGCGCTGGCCGTCCTTCCAACTAATGTGAACCTGATACAGGTCGAACGGTTCCAGCCCGAGGGCCCTGACATGACGTACGACCCCGCTCTGAATCCCCGCGAGGTACAGCAACCCATAGGCTTTCCTGCTGTTCCTCCAGATCCTCTTTTCGCCCCCAGGGAGCGAAAGAATGCGGACCACCGTATTGGCGTCTATGGGGTGCGCGACGCTTACGAGGGCAGCCAGAAATTTTTTCTCGAAGTATCCAATTTTCTCCATAAGCGAAGCGAAACGGTCGCTCGTCCACTTCCCGTAGGCAGGGAGACCGGCGTAGGAATCAGAGGACGAACTTTCTTCCTCTTGGGCGTGGGCTCGAAGGTATTTCTTGAGTGCTACAACCTCTTGCGGGGTGTCCACCCTGTACCACTCGGCGCGGAACTCGAACTCAATGGCCATATTCTTGTATTGACCACCCTTAAGGGTAAATCATTAACCTTAAGGGTGATCCATGTCAAGCCGAAAATATGGCCGTTGCGATGGCGGGTGGCAGGCCCTTGGGGCTCGGCAAGAATCGGGTGCCGCATGCTTCGCGGTTTTTGAAGCGTGCGGGATTTGACTTTTCTTTACCGGCCGCAACCTTTTGCACAGCTCGCATCTCCCGTCCCCCGTAAGCCAGAGTGCCTGCCGCCTTGGTTGAGGACAGGGCAGACAAACCTGATCTTCTTCCTTCCCAAGGTATATACTTCTACTTAAATCGTCAGGTTGGAGTTAGCCTCGTTATGCTCGAACCAAAAACATTTTGGGTTTGTTTCGCCGCGACCCTGCTAATCTCTTCCGCTTATTGCTGCGAAGCTTTGAGCGCACAGGAAAAAGAGCGTTCACCTGCGGCATCGGTACAAACTTATCGCATCGCCGTCGGAGACCGGATTCGAGTCGAGGTCTGGCAGCATCCGGAGTTATCCAGGACCGTCGTTGTCGATCACGAGGGAAAGGTTACCCTTCCAGCGGTCCGCGCTGTAAAGGTCGCGGGACTGTCCATGATGGACCTGCTTAACGTCATGCAGCATAAATTCCAACTCCTTGTTCCCAACGTCCAGGTGACGGTGGTCGTAGGCAACGGACAGTTTTCTCCATCCCCAATGGGGCCTGCACTTCCATATGAATGCTGTGTCGCAAAAATCGGATAGGAATTCGAGAAGGCAGTGGACAGGCGGGTGGCAGGGGCGGGTGGCAGGCCCTTGGCGCTCGGCAAAAATCGGGTGCGGCGTGCTTCGCGGTTTTTGAAGCCGGGTGCCCCATTCGCCGTTTGAAGCTGTGAAGAAACCCTCTTAAATTCCTTCTTGCAATGAAAACAGGGACAAGTAAGCTCGCAGCATGAGCCAAGAAAATTTGGGCAACCAGCAGCCGTTGATTCGTTACATCAACCGTCAGCAAATGGCTTGGCGGGCGGTGGATGTCGAGCGCTTGATCGGCGAAGACCATCCGGGCGGGTGGCGGGCCCTTGGCGCTTGGCAAGAATCGGGTGCCGCATGCTTCGCGGTCTTTGAAGCGTGCGGGTTTTGACTTTTCTTTAGCGGCCGCAACTTTTTGCGCAGCGCGTATCTCCCATCCCCTTGGTCCTGCTACTAACGAATTTCAACAATGCGGTCACCACTCTTCAAGCAAGACTCGATCCTAGACCAGGAGCGCTCGAATGCTGCCAGAAGTGCGGACGTGCGGCAGTTACCCAGCCGGACCCAGATGACTTTGACCTTAGCTTCACGTCGTTTGGCGAAGTAAAGAAAATCCTCATCCTTGCTTATGATCACTCGACCATGAAGTTCCGCATGCCGGCAAATCTCGCTGTCACGAGCGTCTCCTAGCCCGGCTTCCAGCACGTGCTGGCAGTCGAATCCCTTCCTGCGCAAGTATTCGGCTAGCGCGACGGGAAGCTGGTTATCTACGATGAATTTCACGACGTCGGAAGCACGACGTGATCGGTCTGGTAGGCCGCGTAGTCCAGCGCTGCGAGGATATCTTCACGCTCCAGAAACGGGTAATCCGCGAGGATCTCCTCGAAGGATGCTCCGGCCCCGAGCAGTTCGAGCACATCTGCGACGCGGATGCGCTGTCCACGGATGCAGGGCCGCCCACCGCATTTGTCGGCTTCCACGGTGATTCGATTGAGGCGTTCCAGGTTCATACAATTCCCCGCTATTGCGACAATACGCAATCCAAAGTTCAAAGACAAGCGCACAGACCTGCCTGTCGTCCGAGCCTCATTTTGCTTGGCGGGGCGGCCCGAGCACGCTCCATCTTTCTATGTATTCGCGATAATGGTGCGACGAGCTGAAAGTACCCAGGCGCTCGCTTTCTTCGGGGTTGAAGGTGGTTTGCCGGAAACCGGCCAGGTTCTTTGGCAGAATCAGAAAGCGGCCATCCGGTAGTTTCCACGCGCAGATATCAAACTGGCCGGCGGGCTGCTGAATACTAAGGTAAGTATATTTGCGTTGGCCTTTCCCGGTATTGTGCCAGCACGCTTGGCGTTGAAGACAAAGCTGCCCGTTTATGTAAGCACTCCTCGCCGCGAGCGGCTCCACGGGAAAGCCGCGTTTTTGTGCTTCCACAAAAAACTCCGCCATTTCTTTCTTGCGGCGCTCCATTCGGCAAATGGCGTGCCGCGACCGCCCGTCGGCGAAACCCAGTTGCCGGGCTAGTTGACGCACGCGCTCCCGCGTGACCCCGATGCGTCTGGCAATCTCAGCGTGGGTGATGCAATTCCGCTCCAACATCGCGCGGATCAGCTTTGCCTTTCTGTGAACAACGGAAAGCGTGTGCCGCTTAAAATGGCCTTGGTGCACCTCGAACCTGCAGGTTTGGCAGTAACGTATGGGTTTCGGCATAGTTCTTTGATCTAGATTCAACACTAGAATACCTGCAACGCGGGTGGGACACTCAATTGTTTTCTTGAGGGTTGCTGGGGGGGCGGGGGACGGTGGTGGGAGACAGACGCGGCGGTATCCAGGGCTCTGATGCGCACCTGGGCGACAGTATTTGACCGGTGCAGGGGACGCGCTGCCTTCAGATGATACGACCGGTTACGGGCCGGCTGAAATATGCAAACCCACTGATCTGCCGCTCATGTACAGCGCGATGACCGCCTTTTTCCTGGAATCGCGAGCGGACCAGACCGTCAACTGTTCCCCTGAACGTTCGTCGGCCTCGACTCTCTGTTGCGTCAGCCAAGAGGACGGTATCAGGAAGCGCAGTAATGCAACGAGATCAAGAAACTCGCTTTCGGCGGCGGCCTCCGAATCTTGCGGCCAGTAGCAAACGTACTGCATCGCCGGACTGCCCGGTGCCCGGGACGAAACCGCTTTAGCACCCTTCGTGGATACCGGAGCGAAATTGTCGCTCGAGACGGGTGCATTCCTTGCGGAGGCTCCCGCGGTCGCAGAAGGTTCCGCGTGAATCACGCAGCTCGCCGCGCCGGAGAGCCTGACCGCGTCGCCTGGTGAGGTGGTCTTGGACGACACGGAACTCCCGCTCCTGGCGCTGGATTGACGGAACGAACTCGCGCGGTCTTCCAATGCCTTCTTGAGACCCTGGCATAAATCGTCGCAGTCGGAATACCTCTTCGAGGCTCGCGTGCCGGAATTCTTCGCGGCGGGTTCAACGCGAACTTTTTCTGGCGTTGCCGAAGCAGGAATCGCCGGCGCCGCAACTGCTGGCGCGGCCTCCAATGGCGGCGCTATAGCCGCAGCGTCAGTGGAACGCGGCTGCGGAGCTTCCCCCTTCACGGATGCCGACAGCTCCAACGAGTTCGACGGCGGCGCCGGATTCCGCGCCAGATTCACCGACGAGTTTAGCCAGAAGGAAATCCGGACCGTGCCTCGGTCCTGCCGAACAGTTTGCAGATGCAAAGGACACTGACCGAGGTAGGGTCCGTCTACGATGTAAGGCTCATCGAAATGATACGGACCGTAGCGCGTAGTCTCCACTTGAGGCACTTCACAACCCTGCGGGCCTGCATCAACGTAATGATCCGCTCCAGGTGACTGGCTCTTGAATTGCCACAAATACTGCAGCTCATGGAGATCCGCCATAGTCTTGGCGTACCACTCCTCCGCTTCCTGCGCGGGAACCTCCGCGGAGCATGTGTACACCGGAACTTCGCTGGTCAGCCAGAAATCCTGGCGGCAAGGCACACGGATGGAGCCTACTGAAAGGTCCGGGTTCGGCGGTGTGACTCTGGGATCGCCAGGCTTGAGCGGTGGGCTGCCGCGGAACTCTCGAAAATCCGTTTCCGCCGCGTAGAGGATATATTGGAGACTCCAGCATGCCTTGTCCTGCTGGTTACTGCACTGCGCGAATGCCGGAACGGGGAAAAAACTCGCGCAAAAAAGGCCCAGAAGCCACGACACTTTTCCGTTCATGAGGCACCTGCCCTCGACGAAATGAGACGCGCTTGTGCCGTGAGCAAGGACAGAGCAGGGTGTGCCCAAGCAGCAGCGAGTGCGTACTTCAAGGACGTCAGCTACGTACGAACTATCCTGCAGTTGGTAAACAAACAGATGGGTTT
>DASXMM010000327.1:0-5978 GCA_036495665.1 Candidatus Acidiferrum sp.
CAAATGCTGCTTTGGATTTGACGGATGCATCGGGAAATGCTTCACCTTCAGTTGGAATCATCTCGCCGAGTAGTACCTACTCGATTGGGCCCGATGGGCGCGGCCAAATCAATTTGCTGATCAATACGGGCACGCTAAACAACCCCAATTTCGGAGTGAACGGCGCAATTACCTTGAGCGTTGTTTTTGCGAGTCCCCAGCACGCTTTGCTAAGTGAGACCGACAGCTTCGGAAGCGCAACGGGAACGCTCGATCTGCAAAATGCGACAGACTTAACCTCATTCCAAAACGGTGCGTGGGCTAACGGGGTCTACTCGTTGAAACTATCGGGAGTAGAGGTATCTGCTCCCAATCCCGGCTATTTTGTAGCAAGTGCGGCGACAATCGATTTCACGTCAAGCTCGTTTGCGTACATCGCAGACCAGTCGGACAACGGTGTCATCACGAGCGTGCCGTTTACTACCGTATCGAACAACTTAAATATCACCCGAAGTCAGAATGGCCTGATAACATTCAATTCCCTGAATTTGGGCCTGCCAACAAGATTCAATTTAGATGCGTGGTTAATCGACGCAACTCATTTCGTGGTTACGGATTGGAGGGACTCTGCTTTTGGTACGCCTCCAGTGATTGCCGCCGGTTATCTAACAGCGCAGCCGTCGTCTCCTTCCGTTGCGGGCACATACGCTTTCACCGAAGCGGGTGCGACCGCTGGGGCTCAGCCACAGGTGGCTGGAGGAATCCTAACGTGCGGTGCGACGGGGGCATTGGATGTTGTTCCTTTGGGCGGCACGGCGGTAAGCGACGCGCCGGTTAGCGTCGCCTGCACAGCACCCGCCAATGGACGGAGCCTAATCACGATCTTGGGCACCACAACCACAACCGCTGGGATCAGCCAATTCGCCGCTTATCCGACATCAGACCAGGGAATTTACTTGATCGAACTCGACGGGCCCTCAGCCGGAACTTCCGGTCCTTCCGCTCCTTCTGGTGCGGGTCTGGCTCTGCAACAGACCTTGGCCACTCCCATTTCCAGTTCCGCCCTTACCGGCAACTATGCGTCGAATTTCCTCGCCAGCACTACGCTCGGCTCTCAAAACTTTGCTGCTCAAATCATTTCGGGCGGCGTTTCCACTCCCACTCTCTCAGGAACCGCGGACGTAACCTTTTTCAACGCCAACCCCACCCCGCCCACCCCGCCGGTCGGAACTCCATCCTTCGGCGCGGCCCTCACCGGTTCGTTCACTTCGGGCACCGATGGGCGCTTCCCGCTGATGCTTACGATCGTTCCAGCGGCAGGACAGCCGACGCCTGAATTTGCGATCTCGCATCCCGCGTGTTACATCGTCGACGCCAACACCTGCCTCCTTTTGGGTTTGGACGTAACCGCTCCCGGCACAGGTATTCTGCAATTGCAGCAGCCCAATATCTGATGATGCGGGAACCGATGGATCGCAGCGAACCCTAGCCTTGCTGCTCGTGATGCTTGTCAATCTAGAAACCGGGTATGACCCTCCGCTGCGGTTGCCCGGTCTCATTCGAGGAGGTTTATATGTCGGTGCGTCGTCTTTTGCCTGGCCTTATCTCGGGCATTGCTTTAACCCTTGCAATTTATCTTCCGGCGTCGTGTCTGGCGCAAAGCAGTTCCAATGCTCAAACAAGTGAACCCAATGTAGACGCTCCGGAATGCTCGAACCTGACCGTATTTCCGAAATTGGCGGCTAGCGTTGTCGTGTCCTGCCAGAGCGGCAAGTCCGTTAGTGTCAACATGCCTCTGAAACCAGACGCCCAAGGCTTTGCCCGAGAAAAATCAATACGCGGAGTTTATGAATACCGTGAATATCGAATAACGCTAATCGACCAGCAGGAAGAACAGTCTTTCGAGAGCCTGATGCAATTGATTCCCATGGCGGGGTTCATTGCAAAATATTCGGTTAAGCCTTCGACAATCACGGCCCGGAATGGCGACACTTGGATTCTCATCAATATCAATAACGATTCTTACAACGTGAGCGTCGTCCGCGAAGTACAAGAACCATGGACTCCAGTCAAGACCGCGGAGGAGATATCCCAGGAGATGGAAGCTCATAAGTCTGTCGCCATCTATGGAATCCAGTTTGCTCCCAAGAACCAGACCATTCAGGAGAACGGTTCCGCGATTCTCAACGAGGTATTGAAGTACCTGAGGCAGAATCCGAATCTAGCCGTGGTCATCGAGAGCCACAAGGTGACTACTAACGGAACTGAGGAAAGCGACTTGAAAACCACGAGCGATCGTGCGAATGCCGTTGTCGCCTGGCTTGTGGCGCATGGGATCGCTGCAGGACGCCTGCAAGCGAAACCATTTGGCCGGAGCAGGCCGCTCACGGAAAATGACAGTGCAATAGAGATTCAGCGGAACGAGAGGATTACACTTGCAAAACCTGAAGTCTGATCGACACCTCAGACATTAGCTAGGAAAAGGCCATCGACGAAGAGAGCGAGTAAAACGTTATCTCGCAATGCATGTCGCGCCGGAAGGCAGGTCTGCGATCGGCACGCCTGTTCAAACAAGCCTCATTTCATCAGGTGCAATTGGGGTTGGTACCGAACAGCTGGAGGATGCCTTACGATGTTCGCAAAGCGGGCGATTCGGCGGGGGTTGTTGCGGTTCGCAATGGTGTGCCTTGATACGTGGGAGTCCGGGTGCAGCAGAACGAAAACGCTGCTCAGTCCAATGCAAACAGCGCCTCTCAACAAAAACCGGGGACCAGCGCGGGTGACGAGGGGCACCGCGCGGTCGGATCGCCATACGTCGAGCTGGATAGCTGGATTTATCCGGCTGGCCGGGCTCGGGTATATTCACAAGCAGTTTCTTGGAATGCGGCCGTGGACGCGACTCGATTGCGCGATCGCGGTCCGAAAAGCGGGAGACGAAATCGTATCCGGCGGCGCCACGAGCGAAGAGGCGAGCAAGTTGCAGGAGGAGCTCCCGAAAGAGTTCCAATCGACTTGGATGCGCTGGCGGGTGACAAAAAACTCCTGGTGCGGCCCGAATCGATCTATACAAACTTCACGGGAATCAGCGGAACGCCGCTCAATGACAGTTGCCACTTTGGCCAAACGACCATCAATAACTACGACCGTCCCTACCACGAGGGCTTCAATACGAATGATGGATTCTCCGGCGGTGGGGACCCGGGGAAGGGGTGCGCTGCTTTTCAGCAATAAGGCTGAACCTATTTATATGGCTCGGGCGAGCAGGATTGTGCCGTTCCGGCTTCCGTTGATTTTTCGCTGGTTGGGATCCATGAAGTGGGATCTTTTTGTAGGGAAGCTTTCGGGAAACCAATTTCCGCCGCAACCGCTGATTCACGGCGAAAAGATCAGTTTCAAGCCAACTCCAAACCTGGAGCTGGGTTCAGCCGCACGGTGGAGTTCGGGCGTCGGCCGGCCCATTATGGGACGCAGTTGCACTGCAAGTCGTCGCAGGTCGGCGATCTTGGCTTCGATTTCCTTCAAGTGGCTTTCGGTGAGCGATCGATGCCCGAACATCTCCTGCGCGACTGAACTGATAGACGCAGAAGATCCTGGAGTTGGTCGAGCGTAAAGCCCAGGTTACGGCATCTCCGAACGAACTGTAGGCGGCGTAGGTGTTCCAATCGATAGATTCGGTAATTTCCTTGTGTGCGGGGCGGGGCGGGCATAAGTTCAACATGCTTGTAATAGCGAATCGTGACCACCGTGGCCTACGACAACTCTCCGATGCTGAACCGCTCATTTGAATTCATGTGCTTGACCCTATAGGCACGATAGACTTCATCCTGGAATAGCGAGAGGCTACCATGAGCAGCCGTTGCCAAAGAAGAGATCGCTTTCAGCGACACCATCCGCGTGTGCTGGAATGCGCCGTAGGAATTGTGGGAGGCACGTCTGTTTCGAAATTCGTGCTCTTGGGGGCATTGCTACTATGCTGTAGCAGCGCTTACGCCCAGTCGACGGACCAGGAACCGAAAGAAGTCGCGGTCGTTGAGCTTGGTGCAGCCGCTGAGCGGAGTCTCACAGAGGGCAACTCGAGTTTCGGTCCGACGGTTGCGGTTGAAGTTACGCCGATTGAGAATTGGCTGGAACTTGAGGCAGGCGTTATGCCGCTCTTCAGACGCCACTCAACGGAATGGAGCACCGACCTTCTTTTCAAAAAACCTTGGACCTTTTCTCCAAAATTTGAGTTCATGCTTGGTGTCGGCCCTGAGTGGATTCACACAAACGCGTACGGCCAGAAGATGAACTCCGCTGGTGTCGAAGTCGCCCCAGACTTCATGTTTTGGCCATCCAAGAAACACAGATTCGGCTGGTATCTCGAACCGAGCTACGACTACAAGTTCGGACCTGGCCATGAGCATTCGCTCACCATAAGCGGCGGACTGCTGATCTCTATCCCCTGACGTTGCGCCTATGAACGACTTGACGATTTTTCGGGAAACCGTGGTTCGCCGAGAAAGCGCCTGGAGTATTTCACGATCGCATGGAACAACCTGGAAGGCCTGGTCGGCATCGGGGCTGGAACAATCGCCGGGAGCATCTCACTTGTCGGTTTCGGAATTGACAGCCTGATTGAAGTCACGTCGGGAGCAACGCTGCTATGGCGCATGTCGGTCGATGCGGATGAAGCGACTCGGGGGCAAAACGAGAAGCTCAGTTTAAGGATCGAGCCAGCGGTGCCACCCTGGAGGCTCTGCTTTGTTCTTGTTGCCGCCTTTTGCCGCCGCGACCAATCGCTAAGTTATTAGAGGGAAACAAGGTAACTGGAGCGGGCGATGGGAATCGAACCCACGTCCGAAGCTTGGGAAGCTTCTATACTGCCATTGTACGACGCCCGCTTCGTTGCTTTGCCTGCTGATTATACATAATTTCCCAACTCTTCGTACAATCCCGCAACGGAATCCTCGCTCGCAAAGTCATAAAACAATGCGTCCACATACGGACCTCTTGCTATCATTGCTTGGCGCAAATCGTGCTTCGTCGCTCCAATCCTGCAGCCCGCAGCTAAAGCAAAGGCTGTATTGACCGTGAGACGCCCAACTTCTATTTTAATGTTGCTCCCGAGGTTCAAGACACCGCCATCGGAATTGCACATCGAGGTGACTACCGGCATGACACCTTCCATGCAAGCGCATATACGACGCGTTTTTGAGGCTCCCGCGGCATATCAAACCGGGATCGAGACCGAGTTTACGGTTCTGCTCATCGCTTCCAATTTGGAGAGCAGGCGGACAGTACGCAACGTGCTCGAAGCCCTTTCCATAGAGGTAATTTCGTGTTCCACGTTGTCTCAGGCTCGGCAATCGCTCTCGCTGCAACGCCCCAATCTGATTTTTTGCGAGGAGCGGCTGCCGGATGGCGGTTACGAGGACCTGCTGGATGTGGACTACGAGGGACGCGTTCCTCCTCCGCTCGTGGTGCTCACTCATACAGGAGAATGGGATCTCTACGTGGACGCGACGAGGCGAGGGGCGTTTGACGTTATTCGTAGCCCGTGGTGCCCTACGGACATCGAGCTCAGCCTCATTCGCGCGGCCGCGGCACGCGAGGCGAAGCAGAACGCCTCAAGGGCGATTCGCTAGACCGTTGGGCCCCTGCGTCCCAAATCTAAACCGGAAAATATCGCGTTCGACAAAGCCCGCCCGGGTGTGGGCGAGATTGAGATAGACTCCATTTCATGACTTTCGGCGCGCCGCGCTCTTGGATGACCCTCGAGCGGTCCTTGCCTTAGGCTTTGCCGCTTTTGCTGGATCGCCGGTCGCCGCTCGTTCTACATCTCCGCCATTTTCGCGCGCGATATCCGCAAGCAGTCGGTTGCTCAACACAGAACGAGGCTCTTCGGCAACGATATCTTTTTGCGATGCATATTTGTCGCGGTGCTTGATCAACAACCAGGACTTGCCGGACTTACTGCCGAAGCCGCGCGTTCGCACGAGCACCCAGGAGCCGTGCAATTT
>DASXMM010000328.1:0-5316 GCA_036495665.1 Candidatus Acidiferrum sp.
CGTCCCCAGCGCGGCTCACGAGCCACGTCGACCACCGGCGTCAAGGCGTGGTGTGCCCCGCGCAGGCGAGCCTCGAGAGCCGTCATCGTAAACAATGACTCCACCAGCGCCGGATCGAAGGTCGAGCCCAGCGCAATCGGCTGCGGAAAGCTGGTTCCCTCAGGCGCCGCATGTCCGTGCAGGCATTCCTCGTGGAAGATAACCGGAATCCCCAGCCGCGTGTTCTCGAGAAAAAAGCGCTGGATGCTGTTGGTCAGCTCCGCCATGCCGCGCGCCGTCTTACCGCGACCGGCATCACTTGGCCGTCCCACCTGCCCGGGCGCGCGTCCGTGCCGAAAAGCCTTCTTCGCCTTTGGCAGGTCGAAATTGCCTTGCGCATCGACCAGCGTCTCCGCCTTCTGCTGCCAGATGCACATCATCTGCTCGGCCTTTTCCTCCAGCGTCATGCGAGCCAGGAGATCCTGCACCCGCCGGGCACTGGGCGCCTTCCGGTTCTTGTAAACGGGTGTCTGCGAGCGGGCGGCCACAGGAGGTCGTTTCATGGAAGTGATTTCCTTCGCTGGACGAGAATTTCGAAGCCTTTGGAGTACCACGGAAGTGTATGCATCGGTGAGTGGCTTCCGCAACCCCCTGACGTCACATTCTCCAAGAGAGAATCGATTTACTTCGTTTCAGAGATCGGCGTCACGGGCACCTTGTCATGTCCTCGATTCCTATCTACGGGTTCCGTGTTCGGGCGGATCGGGCTTTGGTGAGCGAGGTGCAAACGACAGCTCGAACGACTGGAGGGAACGTGAGAGCTCGCCCGCCCGTTCACTGCCAATACTTCCGGGCTGATTGGCCGCAAATGATTGGAAATGATTGGCCGCAAAAAGTCTTTTCCAATCGAAGGATGAGCCTGAAGGGAGCGAAGGGCAGGCGAACCGGGTTTTGCCTTTCTTCTTTTAAATTTCAATCAGATTAGCAGTCGTCGGGGCGGAGGGAATGTGGGAATCGGCTTCATCGATTTCCAAGGTTTGTGGGAAGGGCGGAAAACAGTTTTATCGTTTTCCGGGCTTCCCATAAACCGTCATTTCCTCGGCCCTCTGCATCAGCTTTCAGTCCTACGCGGTGAGTCGAAGCTTCTCGAATAGCTTGCTTTTGGCTTGTTGCATGCGGCGGGCAGCGTCGGTGTCGCTGAGGGCGCCGGCGATGCGTTTCAGGGCGTTGATGCTGAGCCCCTGGCGCAAGTATTGTGCCGGTTTATCCAGGCTGAGCAGGGTCTCCAGCGGAGTCTGATAGCGCCTGTAGCGGACGCGCTTGCGGCCCTTCTCGTCGATCTCGATATCGGCCTGGGCACAGGGGCGATGGTAGTTCAGATACGGATTCAGGTACTCCCGATAGAAGTCGTTGATGCGGTCGGCGTGGCCGGCATCGATGTAACCATAGCCCATGTGTTTGCGGATCACGGCGCCGTTCTTGGTCTCTATCAGGCCGTTGTCGCCGCTCTGCCGGGGACGGCTCTTGGTCTGCTCGATCAGCAGTTTGTTGAGTAGTTCAGCGACGGTGCGGTTGATGAACTCGCTGCCGTTATCGGAATGGAAGCCGAGGATGCGGAACGGGAACTGGCGCAGCATGGCCTTCAGCAAAGGCTCCAGATACAGCTCGCTGATCCGCGGCGTAGAGCCGGCGATCTGCCATTGCGTAACCTCATCGACGGCGTCGATGTGATAGACGCCCTTGGCCTCTGGAGTATCGCCCTGATGAATGGTGTCCAGGCGTAAATAACCAGGTTGGCCTTGAGGATCCGGCTTGCGCCGCTCCCCGATCATGATCGCCGTGGGTCGGGTCTTGGTGTAGTGCAAACGCCGCTCGCGGTAACGCTGGCTGCGGCGCAGGTTGTACAGATGCGCCACCGAGATCCTGGCCAGCCGCGCGTACTCCTGCTTGCCGTAGAGCTGAACCTCGCGCTCCAGAATGCGCCGCGTCGCTGGCCCGCTCAGGGTTTCGTGTGCCTCATCGACGGCAGCCAGCAGTTCGATGTCCGCCCGCGTGTAGCGCTGCGGGAAACGGTGCCGCCGGTAGACGGTGGGCTGCACTTGGCCGTGGGCTGTGTAGCGAGCGATCAGCCGCGTCATCTGCGCCCGGCTCATTCCGGTCATCTTCTCCAGGTAGCGCCGCAAAAGACCTCGCGCCGCCTTGCCCTGTTGGGCGTACTCCTGCTGGACCAGCAATCGCTCCACCCAACTGTACAGTTGCTGGCGATTCTGGCTCTCAAACCGGATTTCCTCGCTGGCCGCGACGAAATCCCGTATCCCTTCCAAACTCAACTTCTCTGCTTCGTGCACGCTGATGTTCAATCTCCAGCATGCCTAACCCTTCAGGCTCATCTTGTATTGGAATCAATCCCTCCCTTCAGGCTCATCTTGTATTGGAAGAGCAGGAGTTCCGCTCCAACGACGTAACCCCAAGTAAAGCTTGAGATTCGAGGGGGAATCAAGTTATGCAAATTCCCCGATTCAGTTAGAGATTGAATTTCGAGGTAATCTGTGTGTATATATACACACATGAAAGATTGGTATGATGCCCGCGGCGAGGCTGCGGCGCGCCTGCGACAGCGCAAGTACGCCTTGCTGCGCCGGTTCTCCATCCCTCCCGAAGCCCTGCCCGGTTCGCTGGCCCTCACTCACCGTCGCTGCGGCAGTCCTAGCTGCCATTGCGCCCGCGACCCCAAGGGCCATCCGCTATGGTCGCTCACCTTTATGGTGAACGGTAAAAAACGGGTGGAGCGCATTCCCGACGAATGGGTAGAGCAGATCCGCCCCTTGGTCGAGCAAGGTCGCGAGTTCAAGGACGCGGTGGCCGAGGTCCTTGCCGCCAATGCTCAGCTGTTGACCATGTACCGCCAGCAATCCGCCCCACGGAGGCCCAAAAAGCGGTGAACCATCCCATGACCGACCGCAAGCCGCGGCCAAGTACTCCCCACTGATCATGGGACTGACGGCAGGCGACTCCGGCTGGAACTGTTCCCACCCTACCGAGCCGCCCGCGTTTCCACCACGGCGCAGTCGCAACCAGGCCTGCCCCTGTAACAGTGGTCGCAAATACAAACGTTGTTGTTGGGAGCGCGACGAGGTGCTTCGCCGGCAATCGCGCGCGGCCGCGATCCCCGCGTGGTTGCTCGATTCCGACCGCAAACTGCATCAATTCGAGAAGTATGCGTGGAAGGTCTTTGCCCTGCCCGAGTTATTGGCCAGCCTGCACGACGCCCGCCGCGATCCCAAAATTTCCACCTTCGAGGTGGTCAACACTCTGTTGCACACCGCCTTGCTGCGCATCCCCAGTCTCAATGCCCTGGAAGGAGATCTCGAAGAAAGCGACTTCCAAAAGTTGATCGGTCGGGAACCTACGCAGGACGAAAAAGCCTTCAGTGCGGACACGGTAGCCAAGGTGCTCGACAAGTTGGATCTGGGCACCGTACGCGGCGTCATCGAAGAGATCATCGCCACGGCTGAGCGCAACAAGGCATTCCGCGAGGGTTCCTACGGCGCTCTGCGTTGCGTGGCCATCGACGGCTGGGAACCTTTCTGCTCCTATGATCGGCACTGCCCGCACTGCTTGGTGCGCCGAGTCAAAGTCAAGCGCCCCGATGGTCAGTTCGAAGAGCTGGAACAGTTCTATCATCGCTATGTCGTCGCCCTGCTGCTCGGTCCCCTCCTGGACGTTGTGTTGGCCGTCGAGCCGGTGCTCAACGAGGAGGCGCGCCGCGATACCGGGCGCGCCCACCAGGGCCATGAAGGCGAACTCACCGCCGCCCACCGTCTCCTCGATCACCTGCACCAGAGCTACGGAAGTTTTATCGATGCGATCGTCGTGGACGCCCTCTACGCCAACGGGCCCTGGATGACTCAACTCGATCGCTACGGCTACGGCGGCGTCATCGTACTCAAGAAGGAAAACCATGAGCCCTTCAAGGAAGCGCTTGCCCTATGGCAAGGCAAGGGACCCTGCGAGATCTATGAGGATGGCGATGGCCATGAACGTACTGAATTCTGGGATGCGGATGATATCGAGACCCTCGCCACCTACCCAGGAAAAGTTCGGGGCATCCGGGCGGTTGTCACCCCAGCCGACAAACCCGACTCAGCCCCAAGCACTTGGTGTTTTGCCCTTATCGGATGCGCCCGCAAGCTGTCCCGCCGTGCCGCTCTGAAAATCAGTCGGGCGCGCTGGCACATCGAGAATACTGCCTTCCACCAGTGGATCAAGTACTGGAACCTGAACCATGTCTTTCGCCACACCGCGAACGCACTGCTGGCACTCTTGCTGCTGTGGATGATCGCCTTCAACTTGCTGCAGTTTTTCATCTATCGCCGACTGAAACGTCCTCGTCGGTCCAAAGATCCTACCGACACCATCCGCCACCTGGTCGAAGTGATGCTCCGCGAAGTGGCCACCTTACTGGCTCCCATTCCCTGGGCGCCTCGGCTGGATACCAGCTGAAATCGCGCCGGGGCTCGCGCTCCAGTGGGCGGGCGTGAAGGCACCGGCTCCAATCCGCACCCCCCAGCCCGACATCGTTTCCTGCCAGAGAGCCGGTTGACTCGTCCGACAACCCGTTCCGGACCTACAAACTGACGGCCTCGTGCGCTCCGATGACATGCACGTTGCCTTCTCAGGCTGCTCCGGACTTGCGCTTGCGGCTAGAAGCGGAACTCCTGTTGGAAGAGATTCCCGCTTGGCTTCCGCAGCCTTTCAAGGTATACTGAAGATTCGGCAAGCCAGAGGCCGGGTGTGTCTTCATCCCACCCCCTCATGTGAGCATCGGGCTGGCGCGGAAACTCAAAAGTTTGGAGCTGATTGAAATGGCACAGGTATGTGATATTTGCGGCAAAGGGCCGCAATTCGGGAACAATATTTCGCACGCGCACAACGTGACCAAGCGCCGCTGGAACGTGAATCTGCAGGCCGTTAAGGCCGTGGTGAACGGCGCCCCCAAGCGCATCCGCGTCTGCACCAGCTGCATCAAGACCGGCAAGATTCAGAAGGCGTAAGCCGCTCGTTCTGCTTCGGTTTGCAGCGCCACCGATCTAAGTGCAAAACCCCATCCCGCAGGATGGGGTTTTTGTTGCTTCGGTAAAACCGGTCATTTCGTCGCAGTCTTAGCATTGAGCGGATTGTCCCAGGGAAAGGCCGATGCATCCAGCCCCGCTGGCGCCCACCGGTCCACGATTGCCTTGGCCAATTTTCCCAGTGTCTGTTCGGCCTCGTTGTCGCCGGTCCAGCGCTGGTCGGCATCGTCCCAGGTGAAGCCCGCGATGACCACCGGGCCTGACT
>DASXMM010000329.1:0-6093 GCA_036495665.1 Candidatus Acidiferrum sp.
GCAGGCATCGCGTGGCACGAAGATGTGCCGTACGACGATCCGAAGAATTCCGCGGACCTCATGGAAGCGAGCCACGACTGGGTGCAGTACGCGATCGACCAGCCAATGGCGGACGAGCCGGGGAAGACGTTCGTGTACAACAGCGGCGCGACGATTCTGCTGGCGCAGGTGTTCAAGAAAGTTACGGGAAAGAATGTCGATGAATATGCGGCGGAACATCTCTTCAAGCCGCTGGGGATGCGGTATTTCTGGAAGCACACGCCGACGGGGCTGCCGGACACGGAAGGCGGACTGTATCTGTCGGCGCACGATCTCGCGAAGCTCGGCCAGTTGTTTTTGAAAGGCGGCACGTGGCAAGGGACGGAAGTGGTTTCCGACGCGTGGGTCAAGGATTCCACGCAGCCGCGTGTGACGGTGCCGGGAGGCGAATGGAAATACGGGTATCAGTGGTGGATGCAGCCGATCGGCAGCGCGCCGGAGGACATCACGTGGTTCGCGCGCGGGTTCGGGGGGCAGCAACTGATCGTGCTGCCTGAATATGACATCGTCGCGGTTTTTACAGGTTGGGATATTCTGCCGCCGAAGGAGAAACGCCCGCATGACCAACTTCAGCGGATTCTGGATGCGGCGAACCGGTTTTACGGCTGCGTGCAGTAGATCTTTTTTGTTGGTTGCGCGATTTCGGTGACGCGGTTACGGTGTCCAGAGCCGAAGGCCGATGAAGTGCCACGAAGCGATGAAGACGGTCATGACGCAGCAGGCGAGGGCAACGAGCAGCGAGTGAATGCGAACGCCGCTGTGAATTTCTGTTTTTGGAACGCCCCCGACGAGGATGAGTCCGATCACGGAGAGCAACGGAAACAGCAGAGACATCACGAAAATTCCGGCCGTCCAAAGTGTTAGCCTTCCGGTATCCGCACCACCCAGTTTCGTGAAACAAAAAACCAGGGCTCCGAGTGAGAGCGTCGCGAGAAATGGAATCGCGCGCACGGCCAAGTGTTGGACGTCTTTCATGCCTCCAAATAGTTTGCGCAGAATCCAAACGATGGCGAAGAGTACGGACGTGGCCATCAACACGACGCAAAGGGTAAGCACTGCAATCCGAGCGTACGGCCCCGCAATGCTGCTCCGCTCACCGTAGCCAAAACCTTCCAGACCAAGGCTGGAAAACACCATGTTGGCCGAGCTGTCCGTGAAGAAGACTGAAGTAGCTTCGGGTTCTTTTTCGCCGCGAAAGAAATTCTTGGCAACGGGGACCATAACTTCCGGCTTGCCGAAAAGGCTCGAGCGGGTGAGCTGGCCGTTGATCACTCTCATGCGAAGACCGCCGGTCAGATCATCCATGAATGAGAACAGTTGCGAACGAGGAGAGCGCGGCACGTAGTAGCCGGCGAATTTCTCAAGTTCGCTGGGCGCGGCGGAAACGGCGGGCTGCTGGGGCTTTGCAAAATCTTTCGAGAGGAAGGCGATGGCCAGATGGTTCAGATCGATCAATGCCTGGTAGTTTTCCGTGCAGTTCAGAAGGACAACGTAGCCCCAATTTTGTTCCGGCATGTAGCGATAGGTAGAGATGAACCCATCTATCCCGCCGTCGTGGCCGTGGGTGACGACGCCGCTGTCGACTTCGGAATAGTTCGCGAGACCGTAGCCGAGACGCAGGCCATTTTTTGCGGCGAGCGTTGTCTCGACGGACTCCATGCGGATGACGGACTCCGGCTTGATGATTTGTTCGTCGCCTGCTTTGCCCCGGCGGAGGAAAAACTGCACGAGCTTGGCCAGTTCGCCGGGTGAGGCTTTCAAGTCGCCTGCCGGCCGCAAGTAAATGTAGGGAAAGCCCAGAGCGCGGGGCGGATTTTGATCGTAAGCAGTGGCGAGAAGAGCTTTGTTGGCGTCGGTGAAGGGGAAGTCGGCATTGGTCATACCGAGCGGGCGAAGAATAGTTTCGCGAATATATTGGTCGTAGGGTTTGCCGGAAATTTTTTCGATCAGGTAGCCGGCAATGCCATAGCCCGGATTGGAATAGGACATGCGCGTGCTGGGAGGCCAGCGAACGTCTTGCGGTTCTGTAAAGCGCTTGAAGACGTCGAGAAGCGGATAATCGTAGCGGTCTTTGAAATTGTAAACTTCAGACGCTTGCATGTCGTCGAAGCCCGCGGTGTGCTCGAGAAGGTTGACGATGCGAACAGGATTGGTGGACTCCCATTTATTTTTTACGGGAACTTCGGGCGCAACATCCTCCAAGCGCGCTTCGAGATTGATTTTGCCTTCTTCCTGGAGCTTTAGAAGGGCAAGGGCGACGAAGGTTTTGCTGATGGAGCCGACGCGAAATTCCGTATCGCAAGTGATATCGCGGCCAGAAGCAATGTCCGCCTTGCCGATTCCGCCGCACCAGAGCAATTCGCCGTTGGAGACGAGCGCGACGCCAGCGCCGGGGAGGTGAGCTTTGTCGATTACATCTTTCATCGCCTTTTGCAGATCGGGAAGCGTTTTCGGATGAGGCAGTTCTTCTTTTTGCTGAGCGCGGGCAGCGGGAAGGAGGAAAACGAGCGCCGCGAGGATCAGGCACACGGTTAGACGCGGACGGGATCGATGCATGACTGCTCCTTGAAGCAAATGTTTCTCGAACGATGCGAGCATTCTATAAGGATACGAGCGCAGTACAAGGGGAAATCCGAAATCGGACGGGGCCAGGGGAGGTGCGCGCATTGACGATGCTGCTACAGTCGCATACGATGCCGCGGGCTGCTGGGACCTGCGTTTATTTGCTACGAGGAGCGCTTTGCCGATGAAACTTTTCAATATGGGATTGAGCTGTGCGACGTTCATTTTGCTTAGCAGTTCATTTACGTTCGCGCAGCAGAAGACGGTGCCTTCGGCTCCCCCACAGGCAGCGGCGCAAAAGCCCGGCGAGAAAACTGCCGAGCCCGCGAAAGACGCTGAGAAGAAAACGCCACCAGTTCCCGAAGACAAAGTGGTGCAGACGAAACACTCGGCGCGGATTGGCGGGCAGGAGATCAAGTACACCGCCACCGCGGGAATGCTGGTGATGAAAACCGAAGAGGGCATGCCAAAGGCGAGCGTGTTTTATACGGCGTACACGCGGGATGACGTGAGCGATATGGCGCAGCGGCCGGTGATGTTCACGTTTAACGGCGGCCCCGGATCGTCGTCGGTGTGGCTGCATCTGGGCGCGTTTGGTCCGCGGCGCGTGGAGATGGGCGATGCCGGCGCGCTTTTGCCGCCGCCGTACAAGTTGGTGGACAACGAGTCGTCGCTGCTGGACGTGACGGATATTGTGTTCATCGATCCAGTCTCGACGGGTTACAGCAGGCCGGCGCCGGGCGAATCTTCAAACCAGTTTCATGGAATTGAGGAAGACGTGCAGTCGGTAGGCGATTTTATACGGCTGTATGCGACGCGCAACAAGCGGTGGTCTTCGCCGAAGTTTCTTGCGGGCGAGAGCTATGGGACGACACGCGCGGCCGGCCTTTCGGGTTATTTGCAGCAGCGCTACGGAATGTATTTGAACGGGATTATTCTCGTTTCCACGATTTTGAATTTCGAGACGGCGGAATTCAACAGCGGCAACGACTTACCGTACGTGCTTTATTTGCCGACGTACACGGCGATTGCGTGGTACCACAAGCGGCTGCCGGCTGATCTGCAAGGCGATTTGCACAAGGCCGTTGCGGAGTCGGAAAGTTTCGCGAAGGGCGAGTACAGCACAGCGCTGACGGCAGGCGACACGTTGCCGAAGGCGCAACACGACGAAATTGTACAGAAGCTGTCGCGGTTGACGGGACTCTCGGCGGACTACATCGAGCGCACGAATATGCGCGTGGAGATTGAGCGCTTCACGAAAGAGTTGTTGCGCAGCGAGCGGCGGACCGTTGGCCGCATCGACGGGCGGTTTACGGGGATCGACAAGGACGCCGCGGGAGATTCACCCGAGTACGACCCGAGCATCGCGGCGATTATCGGGCCGTACACGGCGACTCTGAACGATTACGTGCGCGGCGATTTGAAATTCGACAGCGATTTGCCGTACGAAATTTTGACGGGGCGGGTTTACCCGTGGAGTTACAAGCCCTTCGAGAATAAGTATGTGGATGTCGGCGAGACTTTGCGCAGCGCGATGACGCAGAATCCGTTTCTGCATGTTTTTGTGGCGAAGGGTTATTACGATCTGGCGACGCCTTATTTTGCGGCGGAATATACGTTTGATCATCTCGGGCTTGATCCTTCTTTGCGCGGGCATTTGAGCGGGGCGTATTACGAATCGGGGCACATGGTTTATGCGCATATGCCTTCGCTGGCGAAGTTGAAAGTGGACACGGCACAGTTTATTCGGGCTAGCTCAGGTGGCGGTGCCGGGGCTAGCTCCGCTAAATGAAGCGCGCGCTCAAAACTATTGTTTGGGTTTGTGTGGCGATTGCGGGGGCCGGGGCGCTGGGCGCGATCGCTTTGCATCGCGGCGAGCCGTTGAATGCGACGTGGTTCGTCGTGGCGGCGGTTTGTTGCTACATGGTCGCGTATCGGTTGTACTCGGCGTTCATCGCGGCGAAGTTGCTGGCTTTGGACGATTCGCGTGCGACGCCTGCGGAAGTTCACGATGATGGGCGCGATTTTGTGCCTACCAACAAGTGGGTTTTGTTCGGGCACCATTTTGCCGCGATTGCCGGGCCCGGGCCGCTGGTGGGGCCGACGCTGGCGGCTCAATTTGGTTATTTGCCCGGGACGCTTTGGCTGATTGCCGGGGCTGCGCTCGCGGGATGCGTGCAGGATTTTATTATTTTGTTTTGTTCGATCCGGCGCAACGGAAAATCGCTCGGTCAGATGGCGCGCGAGGAAGTGAGTGCGCGGGGCGGATTCATCGCACAGGTTGCGGTGCTGGCGATTATGGTGATTTTGCTGGCCGTCGTGGCGCTTGTGGTGGTGAACGCGCTGAAGTCTTCGCCATGGGGAACGTTTACTCTGGCGATGACGATTCCGATCGCGCTCTTGCTGGGCATGTATTTGCGGTTCATACGGCCGGGGCGCGTGCTGGAAGCGTCTTTGTTCGGCGTGGCGCTGGTGCTGTTTGCGGTGGTCGCGGGGCAATGGGTGGCGGCGTCTCCGTCTTGGTCGAAGGCGTTTACGTTTGGCGGGATTTCGCTTTGCTTTGTGATTATTGCGTATGGATTTGCAGCTGCGGTGCTTCCGGTGTGGTTGCTGCTGGCGCCGCGGGACTATTTGAGCGCGTTTATCAAGACGGGAGCGATTTTTTCGCTGGCGGCGGGAATTTTGTTGGTGCGGCCCCATATGATGATGCCGCCGCTCACGCGGTTTATCGATGGGAGCGGCCCCGTTTTCGCAGGGAAGATTTTTCCATTTTGTTTCATCACGATCGCTTGCGGCGCGATCAGCGGATTTCATTCGCTGATTTCTTCGGGCACGACGCCGAAGATGATTTTGCGGGAGAGCCACGCACGCGTGATTGGTTATGGGGCGATGCTGCTAGAGTCTTTTGTCGGCGTGATGGCGATGATTGCGGCTTGTGCGATGCCTCCGGGCGTGTATTTTGCGATTAACAGTCCGGCTGGAATTGTAGGCGGGACTCCGGAGGCTGCGGCGGCGAAGATCAGTTCGTGGGGATTCCATTTGGATGCGCGGACCATGACGCAGCTTGCGCATTCGGTGGGCGAGCAGACGTTGCTCAATCGCGCAGGCGGCGCACCTTCGCTGGCGGTGGGAATGGCGCAAATCTTTTCCAGCACGATTGGAGGCGAGCGGCTGCTGAGCATCTGGTATCACTTCGCGATCATGTTTGAGGCGCTATTTATTTTGACGGTGCTGGATGCGGGGACGCGCGTGGGGCGGTTCATGGTGCAGGATTTGGGCGGACGCGTGTGGAAACCGCTGGCGCGGACGGGATGGATGCCAGGGATCGTGATTTCCAGCGCGATTATCGTGGGGATGTGGGGATATTTTTTGTATCAGGGAGTCGTCGACCCGCTGGGAGGAATCAACTCGCTGTGGCCGCTGTTTGGGATTGCGAATCAGTTGCTGGCGGCGGTGGCGCTGGTTGTGGCTACGACGATCTTATTGAAGATG
>DASXMM010000330.1:0-7752 GCA_036495665.1 Candidatus Acidiferrum sp.
TCGCCGACGAAATCGCCAGCCGCCAGGAGGCTCGCTGGATCGTTTCGCAAATCGAGTCTCTCGCCGGCCTGAAAATCGATACGCACGTCGAACTCGATTCGATATACGGGCAACCGCCGCAACCGGGCCAGCCACTCTTTACTTCTTCGCAGTCAGGTTCACCGGGCGCAGGCTCGCTGCGAGTGAGCTGGCAGCAATCGCCGCCGCAATCCCGTGCGTCCGTAATAGTCTCGTCTGTCTTTTTTGTGGTGTTCGTCGCCACCATGTTTGCGTGGCTAGGCTGGCGATTCTCGACCTTTAAAACTGCGGCCAGCGCGGCGCGCGCAAATAAAGCGCGCACCACGACGCAGCGCGCACGTTCCGCTGCGCCCCTCGCGCCCGCGGTTGCGACCATCAGCGTTCCGCACCGCGCCGGCGCATCGGCCATGTCGGACGCCGACGCACAGCGCGTGCTCGCGCTGCCCACGCAGCCACAAGGGGAAGAATTGCTCGAACGCGCCATCGAGCATGACCCGCGCGCCCTCGATCTCTTTGAGCAGAACGTCAGCGAATGGGTCGGCCACATCAATCTGACGGACAAAATGAAGCAACTCGAACGCCGCTCCGAATTTTCGAGCGATCTGCGCGTGCGTTATGCCAATGCCGACATCAACTTGACGCTCGACGGCTGGCAAAAAAATGAAGAGGCTGCCGACATGTTAATCGAGCGGGCCAAAACGGATTTGCAGTACCGCGCGGCCGCCGTTTATTTTCTTGGGATGCTGGCAGGGCGCGGCGTCGCCTACGACAAGATTCATCCGGCGTTGCTCGACTACGCGAAACACGATCCGGATGCAACGGTTCGCCAGTGGGCTGTCGAAGGCATGCGCTATCTCGGCAAGAGCGAAGCGCTTGACGAGTTGTTCGAGTCGTTCACGCAGGATCCCGCCAACAGTGTTCGCGAGCGCGCCGGCTGCAACATTTCTGATTGCGGAAATTTCACCCGCTTGCAGCGCATGCGCATGGTGCCCAAATTCCTTGATCTCATTTCCAGTCCGGAAACGAACGCGCAGATGAAGACGTGGTCGTACATGGCGCTGCGCGAAATTACGGATGCAAATGTTCCCAGCGATCCGCAAGCCTGGAAGACTTGGTACGGCCAGCACGGCGCTGAGAAACTCGCTGAATTCGAGCGCCTCGACTGGTGGAAAGTTCGCGGCGACGAATAACCCTACGTCCGTTTAACATTTAGCCAGCCGTTCCGCTTCTTTGCGCGCTTCGCGCTTTTTTCTTTTCCCAGTTTCCTGTTTTGTTTCCGCTCTTCTTTCCTTCGTCTCTCTTGTTCTCTCTTTTCTTCACTTCGTTTACTTCCTTACTTCTTCTTTGATTTCAAGATTTGCTCGATTTGCTTTGTATGGTTGATGTCGTGGCCGGCCATCATTTGGAGGATGCGTTCGATGGTTTCCTCTCCGCGCTCGGCGTGCACGCCGTGGTGCTTCCACTGTTCCTTGCTGAGCGATTTGTAGAGATGAAGATTGGCGTCGCGGATCCCGCGGAACACTTCGAGGCTCGCGCGCGGGTCGTGCTTCGCGTAGTTGCGCGCGGCGGCGAGCGCGTCCTGGTCGTAGGCCTGAATCGGTGTGCCGGGCGCGGCGAGAATCGAGCGCAGACGCCACGCGACAATGATTTCCGCGTCAGCCAGATGCGCGAGAATTTCTCCGACGGACCATTTCTCCGGCGCTGGGCGTTTGCGCAGTTTGGCTGCGGGGGCGCCTTTCAGCAGCTTGCTTAGCGTTTTCGCCGTGGCGGCTTGCGTCTTGAGGGGATCTTTTCCCTCGGTGTTGTTCAGAATGCGCTGCGTGTATTGCTGAGCTGTTTCCTGCATGTGATGGCTCGCTCCGGGTTAGATTTGGCTCTTGCGATTCCTCTTCAAAATGTTGTGAACAGTCTGCGCCAGCGCACGGTGCCCGGATGAATGACGGCGTTGGCGTAGGCGAAAAAGCGCTCGCGGATTTGGCCGGTTTCCCACGCATCGGGCGACGCTTCCAGCGACATATAAATCATGACCGGTGTGCCGATGATGTGATTGCGGGGGACGCATCCGGTGAAGCGGCTGTCGTAGGAATTGCCGCGATTGTCGCCCATGACGAAGTAACAACTGTCGGGAACTTTGTAAGGCAAGTGCATGCCGTAGGTTTCGCTCGGACCGGTGGTGTATTTTTCGTCGAGCTTTTGCCCGTTAATGAAGACGGAGCCATCGCGAATGTCCAGCGTTTCGCCTGGAAGACCGATGACGCGCTTGATGATGTCGGAAGTTTCTTGCGCAACGATCGGCGTGAAGATCACGAGTTGCTGGCGCTTGGGATTGCGCCACAGGGGAACGTGCCAGTGCGTGAAGGGGACGCCGGCGTCGTAGCCGAGGCGGCTCATGATGAGGTGGTCGCCGATGAGCAGCGTGTTTTCCATCGAGCCGGAGGGGATGACTCGGGCCTGGCCGAGGGTTCCGTTGATCAGTAGGAAGACGAGGATGACCCACATCCAGGCGATGACTTCCCGCTGGATGCGCTTCGAGCGGGAGAGCGTTTCCTCAGGCTTTTTGGTTTGCGGCTTTGCCGTCTTCATGATTCACCCACGCATCCATTCTACTCGTAAATGCGGGTCTACCTGTAAATGCGGGTTTGCCTGTAAACGCCGCGTCCTGAAAATGCTGTCCGTCATGAGCTAAGACGCCTCCGCAGGTACGACGTGAGCGGCGGACTCGCGCTTCGCGATATCGGCGATGATGGTGCGCGAGCCCATGTACAACACAATTGCGAGCACAGCGGCCAAACCCGGAATGATGAGCATGGCTTGTTGCAGGCCGGTGGCGCGGAACGCTTCGGTAATGAGCGGTGAGCCCGCGGCGGTAGCGGCACGGCGGGCCAGGACGTCGCTCAATTTGCCGGTCAGCACCGGGCCGAAGGAGGCTCCGCACATGTACATGGCCATGAAGTAGATGGCCATGGTAGCGGCGCGATGTGTTGGGGCGACGATGTCCTGGATCGCGGAGTAGACAAAGCCGTAATAGCTGGAGATGCAGGCGTACATCAAGCCGAAGAACACCGCTGCGATTACCAGCGAGCCACCGGGCTGAAGAATTCCGATGCACGCGAGCGGCACGGTCAGGAGCGCCATGGCCGCGGCGCAGAGCATCCTGCCATCCTTGCGGCGATGGACGATGTAGTCGCCCAGATAACCGGAGACGAGGCCGCCGCTGACGCCGCCGATCAGATAGAGGGCTCCGGTGGCCATTCCCGAATGGGCGACGGAGAGTCCATGGACGCGGCGGAAAAATGCGGGAATAAACGTGGCGAAGGCGTAGGCGTTGAAGTTGAGAAGGGCGCCGCTGGCGATAATCCACCAGAGCGTGGGGATGCGCAAGACGGTCCAAATCGAAGCGGGCGCGAGCGTGCTGAGCTGCGGCTCGCTGGCTCCGCGCGCGGGCTCGTGAAGAAGAAGAAGGGCGGGAACCAGTAGCACCGCTGGAACCGCCGCGAGCACCATGGCGGCGCGCCAGCCATAGGCTTCCGCGAGCGGTCCGCCGATCCAATAGCCGAGTCCGCCGCCGACCGGGACGCCCATCATGAAGAGAGCAAGGATGCGCGAGCGTTTCTCTGGCGGAAAAAGATCGCCGAGCCAACTGGTTGCCGTGGGGGCGCAGGCGGCTTCGCCGAGGCCGACTCCTACGCGGGAGAAAAGCAGGAGCGGATAGGTGGTGGCCAGTCCGGCGGAGGCAGTCAGAGCGGTCCACACGACGACACCCCAGGCGAGAAGTTTCTTGCGGCTCCAGCGGTCGGCGAGGAGGCCGAGCGGGACGCCGATGATGGCGTAGAGCCAGATGAAGGCGCTGCCGAGGAGGCCGATCTGGGTGTCGCTGAGGTGGAACTCCTTGCGCATGGGTTCGACGAGGGCGCCGGGGACGTGGCGGTCGTAGAAATTGAGGATGTTGATGGCGAAAAGGACGGCCACGCAGAACCAGAGGCGTTTCTGCTGTTGGGACGTTTGAGACAAGGCGGGACATGCTAGCACAAGAGGGGTGACCGATGATTCGCGACGGCTGTCTGGTGGTTCGTGGCCCGTGATCCGTGCCCCGTGAAAGGCGCGAGAGTAGGAGCGTCCGGCTTGGCGGCGGATACCCCACCCCGGGTATACAGAGAACTGTGGAGTAAATGGTTGAAACGAGAGGAGTTGTGGTGCTTCGTGTGTTCACAGACGGTCGCCCGGGACGAGCTTGCAGTTGGGGATACCCCCACCCCCCTGTGTGCATGAAAGAGTGCGCAGGCCTATGAAAGGAAAGAGGTTGCGGCGATTCCTGTATGTACCTGAAGGCACATAGGAGCTGTGGTGCAGCAGGCAGGGCACCCTCCACGCAGTTTTCTGTAAGCGTTGCATCTAAAGGGTTTAGCTTTGGTGTAAATCCTTTAAAATCAACATTTGGAGGCGGAGCAGTAAGTGTTGCTTCTAAAGAAGTTATCGGAGAGTCAGGGGCGGGCGGTGTGGTGCGATGAGGAGAGTGACGCGAGGTCCGGCGCAAGTATCGACCGACTATCACAAGAAATGTTACCACATGCGGTAATAAATTGTCAATACTTTTCTGGGCTGTTATTCGAGTGGCCTGCAAAAAATTGTGGAAACGGTTAAGGGTTGGTTCGCGAATTTTGGGACAGAAGAGCAAAGGCAGGAGTGCCTGTGCTACTGAGAAGGAATTTCGCCAGAAGTTTCGAAGTTGACGCGGGCGGATTTATCGAGACGTTTGAAAAACGAAGATCAAAACCCGCATCCTTGAAAAACCAAGGCCAAGGGTGCGGCACCCTACGTGGTGTCGATGGTTTGCCTCTGCGCCACCCGCCCGATTTCAGTTGCGAAAAATCTCAATTAGAAATGGTATGAGTGAGTTTCGTCGGCTCGCTGGACATTTTCCTGTTCCGCAAAAACCGAGTTTCAATTTTTTCTCACGTTCCTGCCCAGGTTCGCCCTGACTGACGTCTTCAAAACAGTTTGGGGAGTGCGTCCTTAAGCCATTCTTTGCTTACGCTCAGGGTTTCATAGGCGTTCGTCACTCGTTCGGAAACTCTCTTGAAAAAGTCGGACTCGCGAATCAGGACCGAAAGATCGATGCTGCGCATTCCCAGAAGATCGTCGACCGCCTGCTTATACAGGCTTACGGAAATCCTGCCGTACTTCTCGAGACGGTCACTCGCTCCTTTGCTGGCGATTCTGTCCTCAGCGATCGACCGTAGATAGTCTGGGCCGTTTCTCAAGTTTGCGACTAGGCCAAAAACGGCTAGCGAATAGAATCTACCGCCGCGCTTTAGCATAAGGACATACTTCTCACGACTCGCCTCGCCCTTTCGTACTTTTTCATTTTCCTTACGGATCTCATCTCGAACCAATCGCTGGGTGGACTCCCCCGCTTTCCAAATTAGTAGGGCTTCTTCGACTCTGAGATCCGCTGGAAATGTTTCCTCGTAGAACTTGTCAAAGAGGAAAGCCTTGTTCTTATAAGCAACGACGGGGTTCCCTGTAAATGATGCTAAGTATTGAGCCAGAAGGTCATGCTTGATGGTGCGTGACGGCCCTCTTGCCAGGGTCCGGTATTTTTCTTTTTCGACCTTCTCGAGCGAACTCCAATCTCCTCTGCGAAGATCGTAGTAAACAGGTAGTTGAAGCGACGCAAAATCGTGCTGCAGGCGCCTTTGCGTCCGGTCTTGGGAGACGAGATCCCATTTTCGAATCTGATTTTGCGAGTTCGTGAACCGGATAATTGAGTCAATCAGGGACTCCGGAGGACTGATCACGCGGGTCAGCAGGAAGACACCGCTTTTGGATGCAGCTTTCTTCTTTTGGCCTAATGCCACAGTTGTTTGGCACCCGTTTACGACGCTAAAGTTAGTAAGCTTTAAATTTCCTTTTTTTTGATCGTACGCGTACCTATCGCACACGATGGTGAGACCGTTGTTATAAGCCCAAAAATTACCACGCTCTTCCGCGTCGGATAGGGTATTCAGGATGCCCGCGTTCACCGAGCCTTTCCTGGCACCCAGCCAGCCCCTCACATTCCTAGCAAACAGGCGGTCCCCATGACTCTCATACAAGCGCGCAAGTTCTGCTCCCCGGACCGATGTGACCAATCCTTTTCCAAAGTCGCCCGTTACCTCGAATGCCTTCTTCGAAACTGTAATTTTGGCGGATTCAATGCGACGGCCCTCGCCACGCGCTTCTTCGTAGAGAGTCTGCAGTAGTCGGAGGTCACAGTGAATGCCGCTTCGCCTCTTTTGGGAATTCTCGGGATTCGCGTTAAAAACTCGAACTCTCTTGTCAACGTTTTCATCGCGACCGCCGGAATAGATGAACCAAAGATGAACCGCGAAGTCTTGCGCCACGGCTTGCTGGTATTCTTTTGCTGCTTCGGCCAACTCACTTCTTCCTTCACGCTCAAGAGCTTCAGGGACAGCGAGCCAGTCCAAGCAAGCAAATAGGCTGTCTACGTCCTTTACCCTGGGTCGGTGGGTACCTTTTGGAGAGTGCTTGCATTGTCCAATGAGGACGGTTTGGTTCGCTTGGTCAATCCAGAAGAGGTCCATTCCTTTCTCGTTCGAGCCTTCAACTCCCAAAGCATCGTATGCGTCGTCCGCGTCCAGGTCGAACGCGACCGTGGCCGCCCAAATTACAAACGCTTTGTCGTCGTTAGTTGAATAAGTTCGAGCAAGAGATTTGACTTCTTTTCTAAGCGCAGGAAGAAATGACACTTTGGGGCTCCAGTTCGGACTCTGTCTTATTCACAGATGGTACACCGGAGCTGGGCATCTCGCCGAGATTCGTTTGGGTCTTTGCGTGTTGTTAGAAGAGAGATTTCTCTCTGCGCAGGCCGACACGTTCGCGGGAGCGAACGTGAAGAAAAGGCGTCGGCCTGCTCCGTTCGAAATGACGGGCGGTTGCGGGCTGGGGCAGCTTATACCGGAAATACCTGAGAGCTTGGTGACGGGTGGGTTCTGAAAAGGCGATGCAGGGGCACATTTTTCCAGTCCTAGTACAGCCAGCTGCGAAGACGGGTTTGTGTAACAACTTGTGTAACATTGGATAACCTACTTTTCCTCTATCAGTTTCAGAAAGCGTCCTGATTGGAACTCCTATTGCGGTTACAGGCTATGCCGTATATCGCAGGAAGGCGAGCTGGCCCACGCTTATTGAGGCTAGCGATGAGGAGAATGCTATGAGCCTAGAACATGCGTTTTCGGGGAATGCGGAGACCGAATGGGGAGTGCGGGAGAAGCGCGAGGAGAGACGGGAAGCTGCTCAGAGAAGTACAATTGCGGCGGAGAGCGAGTTGGAGAATCGCTTGCGGAATCTGGAGAAGCTTGCAGACAGCGTGCAGGCGGCTTTGGGGCGGGAATCGTTTTCGGGAAAGCCTCGTGCGCTGGATGTGGCGAGCGATTTGCGATTGAAGGTGAGAGCTTGCTGGAAAATGTTTCGAGTGGCGAAGTTGCTGAGCGAGCCGGCGCGCGGAAGTATGATGGCGCAGGTGAGGGAGTCGGCGGATGAGTTGGAGGATGTGGTGGCGATGCACTTCGGCGTGGAGATGACTTAGCGCGGGCGCGGCGCCGTGGTTGTAGGCCTATAGGTGTGTGTGATTTCCTCGTAAGCGTTCGTTCTCCATCGTTCTCCCCAAGTCGCTCCCGGAGTTGCTCCCCAAGTCGTTCCGTCGGAGAACAATGCATTTCATGTGCGCGGGTC
>DASXMM010000331.1:0-9342 GCA_036495665.1 Candidatus Acidiferrum sp.
ACGCGACGGATTCAGGCGTTCTTTCAGCAACAGAAGTTGTTGATAGCCTTTGATACGTCGGAACCTTTTCTCTGCTTCCAGTAGTCCTGTAGCTGTCCAGCGCAGTGGCTGATCTCCTTCTCGCCAACGCTTTACGTTTCGTGCCACCTGCTGCACCGTCGACAAGCACGATTCGATCGGGTTGGTTGTTGCCAATTTCCGCCGCAATACCGCCCCCACACCCAACCGGTGTACGGTCAGCGTTTCTTCCAGCCCTTCCTCCAGGCTCCTGGCGGCGCTCGGATTGATCCTCTCCAGTTGCCGGAAGATTTTCTGCAACGCCTCTCTAGCGTCCGCGTAGTTGTTCATCGCGTAAGCATTGCGCATCCGTCGGTCGTAGTCTTTCTGGCAGTTCTCAGGTAGGTACTCCTTCACATTCCGCCGCTTATGAACCTGACAGCGCTGCACTTCCACTTGTTCACCGAAAACGTGTTCGACACCCGCGCGCAGGGCTTTCGATCCGTCGATCACCACCAGATACCGCCGCTGGCGATCCAGTCCCCGGTCCACCAGATCTTCCAAAAGCCCTTTGACCACCGCGGTATTTTCCGTGGCCCCTTGCCACACTCCCAAAACGTGCTTCTCACCGCTTTCCGCAATCCCCAGGGCCACTACCAGCACCTGGCCGCCAAAGTGTATGCCATCGATCATCAGCACCACCAGGCGCAGATCCTCCAGTCGCCGTTCGCACAGCGCCCGCAGCTGATTGCAACTGGCGGCCACAAACTGCCGGCTCACGCTGCTTTTCTCGATCCCATAGCCGTCCACAACACTCTCCACCGCTCGCCGATAGTTCCGTGTCGACCGTCCCGCCACCAGGCGCTCCCGCACCGCTCGTTGCAGTTTTCCGTCTTGCTGCAACTGACCGTAGCTCTCCAGTTCCACTTCCTGGCCCTCGCGGGTTCGTACTCGCGGCCGTTCCAGCGGAACCTTCTGTCCACCAAAGACCACATAACCCGGCTGCTTTCCCCAACGCACACACCCGGCCGTGGGATTTGGCCGATGGGAGGTCCTACCCGGCGCGTTACTTCGTTTTCCAGAATAGCTCGCAGGATTTGCAGCCCGGCTTGCCCGGTCAGCTCTTCCACCTGCGCTTGCAGCTCTGCCCACACCTCGGCCATCGGCAACGGCACCCGCATCAGCAACTCTTGCCCGCGCACCACTTCGAACTTGTGATTGGACTTGCGGTCTTTCCTCTGATATTTGTCTCTCACGGCGGCTCTCTCCTTTAAAAGGGATTCGCAACCCGAACTCTATCCGAGTTCGGGCGAGAGCCGCTGCTTCCTATTTTTCAGGTTTCAACTAAAGGCGGGGCATCCTCCCCCCGTGCGGCCCCTTGCCTTGACGCGCCATTTACCGCCCACCCGGATCTCGCCCGAATCCCGATCCGTATCGGTTTCGGAGGCACCGTCACTCCAGCCCAGGTCGAGAGCGACTATCCGACGCTGGTCCCAGCTTCCGGTTCCCGATTGCTTGTCAGGATACTTCCCTGCCCTGCTGCACTTCTCGGATCACTCTCGGGGCTTGCTCCAAATCAGCCAGTCGCTGCTCGAGTTCCACACGAAAGATTTCCACTTGCTCGTAGAGCCGGGCATTCTGGATGGCCACTGCCGCAGGAATTGCAAGCGACTTGGCAAGACGCAAATGTTCCTGAGAAAACGCCTGGGCGTGCGTATCTCCAAGGGATAGAAGTCCAAGTACCTGCTGCGATGCGACGAGCGGTACACACAACCACGAGCGCAGATGAGAATAACCCTTGAAAGCCGCCCAATCTGTCTCTTGAGCAGTGTTGGGGATGAGCAGGCTGTTCCTCGTCGCCAATACGTGCATTAGAAACTCGCTGTCCTTCGCATCAAGGGTCGCTGGGAACTTTGGGGCGCGCCGACTCGATTCGGCATTCTGGGCTTCTCGTGCCAGGAAGAGCCGAGTACCCGACTCTACAAGCAGGACTCGCGCTGACTCGCATGGGATCAGGTTCAGAAGGGACTGGAGCAGGGTGTCGAGCACATAATCCATGCTGAGGTTTTGCGTGAGCGCGAGCGTCGTCTTGCGGAATGCGTCGGCTTCGGCCCGCGCCGACTCGGCCATGTCCAGGTTTCTGGCTATCTCCTTTTCGGCAGACTTTCGAGCAGAAATATCCTGGGCAGTCCCTACCAGGCGCCGGACACTTCCGGCAGCATCGCGGACCGGGAATCCGCGAACCCACACCCAGCGGGTCATGTTGTCTGGCTTGATTATGCGGAACTCCTCGTCGAGCTGGCTGGTTTGAACAGATTCGCTCAGCCGAGAAAGAACCCGGACCCGATCCTCGGGATGTATCACATCTTCGTAGGACTTGGGATCCTCCTGGAGTGATTCGCAGGACCGGCCCGTGATCGTTTCATACGCTTGGTTTACGTACATGACCTTCATATTCTCAGCGTCCAGCATCCAGAAAATTTCCTGGATATTGCTGGCCATCTGCTGAAATCGTTCTTCACTTTCACGCAAGGCTTCTTCCGCCTGCTTCCTGCGGGTGACGTCGCGGAGTACGGCCACGTGCCGGCCAGGCAGATAGTGCGCCTTCGCCGTATATTCAACGAAGAGCTTCTCGCCGTCTCCTCGTGAGACCTGCGTTTCGCGACGTTCGTAGTGGCCCTCGAGAAGCGATTCCAGCCCTGCTTAAAGTTTCCGGCGCCTGGGAAGAACTTCTCAATCTGCTTCCCCACGACTTCGTCACGGTCGGTTCCAAAGAGAGTCAGGGCTGCTGGATTCGCTTCAAGACAGATTCCGCGGTCATCGAGAATCAGGATGGCATCGAGCGTGCTGTCGAAGACGGATTTGTATTCGCGTTCAGTGGCATCAAGCGCGCTTGCAGTCTCCCGGTGCTCGCGTCGCGCCAGAAGCAGAAATCGAACATGCAGGGCAATGGCTATGCACAGAGCGATGAGCGAGAGTGTGAGCAGAACCGAGGACAAAGATCCGCTATAGAAATGCGCACCGAACGCAGTCGCGAGCAGGGTGATGGCTGCGAAGGAGATAAGAATAGAACCTGTACGCATCCATTGTTGCGATCGACCTTTAGAGAAGATTGTCTTACGAGTTTGCATGGTACAGCCGATTTGGGGAACAGTAAACTAAGGGTCGCGGCTAGGCATGGGCGAAATAAACGACATCGGGTGGTTACGCTCCAATTCCTTTGCCGCTCTGGCTGGATGCTATGCCCAGAGGCGGGCAGAGTCAACATGCCGCTACGGTTATGTCAAACCTCTTTAGAAATGTCCCCTTCTTTACCTCATTAGAAGTGTCCCCTTTTTTGCTTTGGGTTGTCGTTGGAGTGTCCGCGGGAGCGAAGCCCTGCGCCGCGGTTTGTGCGGCGCGTTTAGGGCGAAGCGGAGGCGGACACTCCAACGAGTCCTGACACTTGCCTTCCATCCAGCAACTGCTGCTTCATTCTCTTTTCGTACCCCTATCGCCATGGATGATTTGGCGCGGGCTTGCTTCCTCCGTGCTTGGCCGCCTCCCGCTGCGGCCCATCCGGTGCTGCCGCAACCTTTCCGGGTCGCACTACCAGATCTTCGTAAGCGATGCGTTCTCCACGATAGTGCACCTCCACCGCTCCATCTTCCCACTCCCAGATCAGTGCTTTGACCTGCGTCGGCCCGTAGCGCTTGTTCTGCGGCTTGAGCTGTAGAAAATGCCCGCGGTACTGCACCACCCAATCGTTGCTGATCCAACGTTCCGTCTCCAATCGGAACACCTCTCGCAACCTCGCGGCGCTCGGCGTCCGCACGTGATAGTCCTCCGGCCGCGCCGCTTCCCGGGAAAATCGTTGGTTGTGCTCCGCAAGATATTCCGCTTCCAGATACTCATTCGTGGCTGCGTAGCTCTGGATGCCCTGTCGTCGCAGCTTCTTCACCAGGCGGTCTTGATGCACACCGTTGTTGCGTTCTACCCGCCCCTTCGCTTGCGGAGAACTCGCCGCGATGATGCGGATCTCCAGCCGCTCGCACATGCGTCCGAACTGCGTCGTTGGCGCCTTTCCCCGCAGTCGCTCGCGCTCCGTGGGCTCCCGCTTATAAACATTCTTCCAATCCGTGTACAACGCCCGCGGTACTCCATACTTCTCAATCCACGACCGCAACACTCCCGCCGCCGCCCAGATCGTCTCTTGTTCCCCCATCTGGCAGTTCGTTGTTCCCGTGGCGTCATCCACCATGTTCATCAGACAACCCCGTGGTCCACGCTCTTCGAACCAAGCGTGAAAGCTCCCATCCAGTTGCACCAAATCCCCAAAATGCTCTCGCCGCGCTCTCCTCTTCCGGTGCGCTTTCCGTTTCCGCATGCGGCTCCACAACCCCTCCGCCAGCATCCAGCGTCGCAAGGTCTCCTCGCCTACCTCCAATCCATCCTCTTCCGCTAAATGCTCCGCTGCCAGTGTCGGTCCAAATCGTTCCTGCTCCGTTCCGGAATACTTCTCGCGGATCAGCCCCACTACCTTCCGCCGGAACTTCTCCGGCTTCGCGCGGTTCGATCCTCTTCCCGCACGGCGATGCTTGAGCCCCTGGGCTCCTGCTCCTCGGTAGCGCTGCCAGAGTCTCTTGGTCTGCCGGTAGCTCAACTCCAGCACCTTCGCCGCGTCTACCAACCTCAACGTCTTGCTCTTCACCCGCCCCAGTACTTCTGCGCGTCGAAGTTCCCTCGTACTCATCGCTGTCCTCTTAACCGGACCTCCTCTGGAGGTCGCAGTGTAGGGGACATTTCTAATGGGGGCGAAAGGGGACATTATCAAAGAGGTGCAACACATGCCGCTACGGTTATGCCGCTACGGTTACATTCTTAGATGGCTTGACAGGCATGCCACCCGCTGCAGCCCGACCCCAGGGAACACTTTTCCAATGTAGGTTCGATCTCGCCTCTCCGGGCCGTCGCAATCTTACCTCCGAGTGATTTTCATAAGCTTTCGCGGGCCGAAGGCCTTAGAGGACTGAAACGAGTACGCCCAACTTGCACCCAGCGAAAATCGCTCACCAAGAGTGCGGATGGAAGGATGGCGACAGGGACGGCTCGGCTAAAGAAGGGAAAAAACTCATTCAGGTAAAAATAAAACCAAAACAAAAGAAGGAAAAAACTCATTCAAGGAAAACCAAAACCGTGCTTGACACTAACCGGCCTTCTCATGGAAGGAGTTAAGGATGCCCTGGTGTAAGAAGATGCGCTTGCAGCCTATTGCGTCCATGCCTCTAAAGCCAAAATGACGTCAGTGTTCAGGTAGCCGTACGCGGTAGAGATTTCGCTGCGTCGCCGTACGCTGAATCGCATATGTAGAGGGATCCCGACCCGGAAACACATCCCTCTCTGCTATTTCCCGCGTGCCGGGAATTGCCCTCACTTCCTCCGCGGATGCGAAGCCGTTTGCCGGAAGGTTTGGCAGTCCATGTCCAGGTGACAAAGGAATCACAAAAGTACCAGCGGAACGCATACCCGGAAGATCCATGCGAATGAAGAAGAATTTCTCGTCGGGCGACCAATTTACGATCCCCGCGCCCGTGTAGGCCGGACCTGTGGCGAAGCATCGCGTGCAAAGCAAGACGGGCTTACCACCCGACGCAGGATAGATTGCCACTGCGTTCGGCGAATCCCCTTCCTTCCGCTCGACCCACGTCACCAGCAGCTGGCCGTCTGGCGACACTGCAAGCAGGTAGATCACTGGATCGGGAATGATTCTTTCTTGGTCGGTGCCGTCGTCATTCATGCGATAAACGTAATCTTGCGTGTCTTCCTTGCTCAGATAGAAAATCGTTCCACCCGAACCAAAGAAGGGGCGGTAAGCCTCTTTCTGGGTGAGCCGTCTTGGCGGGAAGCTCCGTGTGAGCGATGCGAGCCAAATAGCAGACTTTCCTCCGTCATCAAGCGCAGCGAACACAATGCGTTTGCCGTCCGCGGAAACGTCGTAGCGCGTCACCGCGAAGCCCGGAAAGAGCCGCTCGCTGTGGGCGGCCGCCAAATCCGCCACAAGAAACTCCCCAGACACGAATGCCCTCGACGAAGGGGTTCGCAACAGGTAGTACACCTGCTTTCCGTCGGACGAGATAGTAGGTGAATATGCATAGCCTTGCGACGTGATACGGCGCAAGCCGTCTGGTGCCTGGAAGTAGATGCTGCTTTGCTCTGTGCCAATCGCGGTGATCAGCGACCTGCCGTCTGGCGCCACCGCGATGCCCTCTTCTTCGGTAGCGCCAGAGGTAATCTGCTCCAGTGTGCCGTTTGGAAATTCCTGCCTCCACAAGTGAAAACCAGTTCCGGCATCCGCGCTGAAGTACATCCAGTTCCCGGTCGGAGACCAGGCTGCTCCCGTGCACTTCGACGGCGCCGGCCCGGCAATTTGCCCCGGCGAGCCTCCGCTGAATGTGGTCACACGGCAAGGCAACCAACCTCGATTGTCCATTTCCGTGACCAGAACTGATTTGCGATCCGGTGACAAATAAGAACGGTGGGCCATGCTGATTTCGGCCGTGGGCGGAAGATACACGTTGCGCTCTTCACCGCGGTTCTGGTCCGCCGTTACGATTTTCATGTAAAGACCAGTGGCGATTTCCGAAAACAAAACCTGTTGCGGGCCGATCCATGTTAATCCGGAAGCGTTGGGCAACCAGGGTTTGGCCGGTCCGCCCAACGACGCAACCGTCCAAGTGTCCCAGTTCCATTGTTCAATGTGCGTGTACGCGATTTTCGATCCATCCGGAGAAAAGGCCGGCTCCATCTTTAGCGACGCATCGTTCGTCAACTGCACCGGTTCGCCATCCGGCAGTAGCTTGGCCCAAATGTCGCCGGCACCATCGAACGTGCTCTCTCCGTGGATGAATGCCAGGATCCGTCCGTCCGGCGACAGCGCCGGGGACGTCACCGAATCCGAGAAATTTGTGAGTTGCTCATACTGCACAACGGGCGATGGGCGCTGGGAATGAGCCAGGAAAAGCGCCGCGAGGCCGGCGGCCACCGTCACAAATGCAGCGCCCGCATACGCTACAACCTTTCGGGGAAAGCGGCGCGGGACCTGTGTGGCCGCCACGCCCGACTGTGCCGTCTCCAGTGCGGCCCGCACCTCCGCCGCACTTTGATAGCGGCTCGCCGGCTCTTTCATGAGACAGCGCGCGACCACGCTTTGAAAGGCCCCTGGCACTGTTGCCCCTAAATGAGCGGGCTCCTCTCGCAGCACAGCCGCCGACAATTCGAACCTCGTCTTACCTTGAAACGGCGGATGACCGGCGGCCATTTCATACAACACTACGCCCAGCGCCCAAATATCGCTCCGCACGTCCGCCGCTTGCCCGCGGAAAAGCTCCGGAGCCAATGCGTGCAACGTTCCCACGACAGCGCCGGGTTCCGTCAGCGACCGACCGCTGCGCGTTACCGCCTCTACTTCCGATTCCTCAAGACGCTTTGCCAAACCGAAATCCAGCACCTTGACTCGGTCCTCCGTGGTGATCATGACGTTTGAAGTCTTCAGATCGCGGTGCAGAATGTTGCGGCCGTGCGCGTGCGTAAGCGCGTCCGAGATCTGTACGCCGTAGCGCATGGCTGTGGCAGCCACCAAGCCTTCAGCGTGAGAAAGCCGGTCGGCAAGGGTTTCGCCTTCAAGGCATTCCATCACCAGATAGTCCATACCGTCCTGCTGGCCGATATCATAGAGGACGCAGATGTGCGGATGAGAGAGTGACGAGATGGCACGAGCTTCGATGGCCAGACGTTCCCGCCGCTTTGGATCTGCGAAAAACTCTGGCGGCAGAATCTTGATCGCCACAGGTCGATTCAGACGCGTGTCACGCGCCCGATAAACTACTCCCATCCCGCCCGCGCCAAGCGGGGCGAGGATTTCGAAGGGCCCGAGCCAAGTGCCGAGGGGCAGCGCCATTTAGGCCTGAATTATAACCCATGAATCCTTAACCCATTCGAATAGGTTGGCCAGATTTCGCGGCAAGGCTGGCGGTGCGGCTAATCCCAACACCTCGGCTATTGTTCCCAGGCAGAAGTACATCCCGCCAGCAATTTCCTGAGGGCTTAATAAACGCGGTAACTAGCAGAGTAGATTACTAGGAGCCAAGTTACCGCTGAGCCGACTAACCAAGCCCCTTACGCGGGTTCGGGGGGCTTGGCCATGCATACTGCAGCGTATGACAGGTCGACAGAATGGGAAACTAGAGTCAGATGTGAGGGATGTCAGCGGTATCTTCGACCACTACCGCGTGTCCGCTAGGGCAATTTGGAATACGGCCTTCTGGCCGGACGCCGATTTTCGCAATTGGGATTCAATTGAACAATTCCACGAAATCGAAGAACTCCTGTTTCAGGAACTCGTGCTGGCGAAGCTTGGCAGAGAATGGCGGTTGCAAGACGTTTTCAAAAATGCGATTCCCTTTTTCCGCGTAGTTCCGTCGATTGGGCATGGAACGCCAATCATGATTCAGAACCCAAGGCCAGGGGCACCTACGGGCTACTGGGACGACCCGCTAAAACTTATTAGGCCAGAAGAAGCCGAGTTGCTGTTCATTGCGTATTTCGATTGGAATCAAATGGACTACATCGACCTCCAGTATTACCGCGTCAGAGTAGCGAGTTTCGATGCTCACCCTGAACTCGTGGGCCTTGCGGCTCTAATCGAACGCCAACACACCGCAGTCCATCTCGTGAACCAATAGCGGTTTGCACGGAACCGACACCAACCGAAAGAGGCTGAGACAAGCCACCGACTAACCAAAGTCCCGATTAACGCGGTGCATTCAATAGGTCGATGCAACACTACCTGACATAGATTTTCCTTCCGAGGTGGTGTCTATGACGCAAGGGAAATACGTGGAACTTTCCGTGGCGCAGCGGGCCGACGTGTGGCGCCGCTGGAAAGCAGGAGAGTCGTTGCATACGATTGGGCGGGCCTTTGACCGGCCGCATACGTCCATTCACCCACGGCCGGAGCGATAAGCAGCCACCTTCACGCCCTCGCAAACTGGGCAGGGAGAATATCCTTCGCGAATGGCTTCCTCGACTGAGAGAAGCTTTGGTTTGCCATGCAAATAGGGACAACTGGGAATATGAAAGACTTTGTCGGCTGCATTCTCGGAGATTGCGACAAGCCCCGCAGCGGCAGGCGAATCGGGTTGGGGCGGGTCCCTGCGTTTCGCAGCAAATAGCGCGAAGCCCAAAGGCACTGCCGCTGCGGCTGACAACGCCCACGCTAGAACAGCACGACGCGAAGGCTGAATACTCTCTTTCGTTCCCTGTTTCAGCCTTTGGTGCAGTCGCTCCTGAAACCCTCTGGGCGGTGCC
>DASXMM010000332.1:0-12383 GCA_036495665.1 Candidatus Acidiferrum sp.
TTTCGCCGCTTCACTCTCTCAAGCAGGTTTCGGCTTGGGATCCGCCGAAACAGGAGCCGCTGACTCCGGCGATGCGGAAGCGCTCGGCGGAACGACGAAATCCCTTCCCAACAGATCCACCGCCGCTTGATTTAACTTCGCGCGCATCTGGTAACGTGAACTCGCTTGCGTGATATACCTCACTGCAATTTCAATCCCGCCGGCAACCGGCTTCACATTGATCGTCGGCGCTGCGGTCAGTGCATGCGTTTTGTCGCTCGAACGCGTCACGCCCTGCCACTCCTTCTCGGCCTGTTTCGCTGTCTCGCCGGTTACTTCGAGCACCTTCTTTTGAAAGGCATCCACAATCGGGTACGGATCGCGACCAGCCGGCAAAACAATCTGCAACTCGTCCCACAACCACTGCCCGGACGTCGAAAAATTAAAGTAGTGCCCTTCAATCGCAAAACTATTTGTAAACGTCACGCGCCGTCCCGTCGGATGTCCCGAGTCCGTCCAATTCCCAGTCTCGAGCAACACCGTATGAAACATACCAAGCTCGACGACTTCGCCCGTCACTCCGTTGATCTCCACCCAATCCCCGAGACGTATCCCATTCTTTCCCATCAGCACAAACCATCCGAGGAAGCCCACGATAAAGTCTTTCAAAGCAACCGTAAGCCCCGCGCCCGCCAGCCCAAGAAAAGTCCCAAGCTGGCTCGGCGGGCCGAGAATCACGAGAAGTATCAAAAGTACTGCAAGCACTTGGATCGATACGCGCGTGACCGTTCGCAGCGTCTCCACTTGCCTCCGATCCAGTGAGGTCTTGCCGAGCAGCACTTCCAGCCAGCTATCGAAAAACACACCAATCAGCAAAATACCGAGAATAATCGTGATGCCGATGAGCGCGTTATGAATGACCGTTTTCTGCCGCCCCGCAATAACTTGAATCCATTTGCCGTAGTTATCGGCGAGCTGTTTCTCGTCGTCCATCCTCTTGTCGAGCGACGACAGCGCTTTCTGGTGAGCCGCGCGCGTCTTTGACGCTTTCACCATCTCCGCCGAATCTTGGTGGGTCAGTTTTGATGAAGCTGCGGTATTTGCGGGTTGCGGCGCCGCATTCTCTTCTCCGTTTTCCTGGGCCGACGTATTTTTTTCAGCATTGAGCCTCGCTTCGGTCTCGTTGTGTTTCGCCGAAAGCCAGGCGGCCGAAGACTCCGCCTCCGCCTTCGCTTGCCACAAAAGCAACTGCTTTTGATGGAGAGTCATCCATTGCTGGAACCGGTGAATCAATCCAGCCTGGTCCACCGTGGCGGTCACGTTCACGCGCAGCGCGTCGGTAGCCTCCGAAGAAGCTTTGTGCTCCTGCATCATGGCCTCGATGCGGCTCTTCGGGTCGCCACCAGCGCGCTCCAGATCGCCCTTGGCGTCGTCTACTTCATCCTGATGCTCCTCTTGGTGAGCCGTCGCGAGGACGAGCTGATCGTCCAACGCATCTTTTCTTGCGCCAGTGGCTTTGGCATCGTCTGCGGTCAAGCGCGCAACCGCCGCGTTGTCGGCATCGAGCGCATCTTCGGCGTTTTTCAATCGCGACTGAATCTTTTTTGCTTCGGCGCTTAGCGTCGGCGGATGGGCTTCCGCGTCACGCTCGGCCGCCGCGTACGCCAGATCCATCTCGTGATCGGCGAGGCGAAGGGCTTCCTGGGCGAACGGCTGCTCCTCGGCGAGCGCCGGCATTTTCGCCAGCCCCTGCGCCGTCATCAGCGGCGATTGGTCCACCAGGGGAGCTTGTGCATTCGCAGCAGCGCCATTCGCAGCGCCTGCCGCGGGCGGTGTTCCGCCCGGCTGACCAGTGCGAAGCAACCCGAACACAGCCGCTGCCAGCAGCACCACCAACACCACAGCTAGAATCTTTTGTATCGGCTTCATATTTGCTTTATGGCTGGATGCCGTATCTTAGTATGTCTACTCGCTCGGCACCAACAGCTTTGCAAGATTTTTCGGCGCCGCTCTTCGCCCGCGTCCCCCAACGAGGCGCAGGAGTTGACGGCAGCAGCCGCTGAGCATAGTTTTGGCGAATAAAGGTCCGAGACGTCATCCGCATGCTCACTGACGATGGATGGGAGCTTGCGCGAACACGAGGAAGTCACCGCCAGTACAAACACCCTGTTAAACTAGGAGTTGTCACGGTACCCGGAAAACCTGGCGACGATTTAGCACCCGGAACCTTGAATAGCGTTCTGAAACAGGCAGGGCTGAAGCCATGAAAAAATATTTAATCGTGATCGAACCAACGCAGACAGGCTTCTCTTCGTACTCACCGGATCTTCCCGGCTGCGTCTCAACCGGCCGCACACGCGAAGAAGTCGAGCAAAACATGCGTGAGGCCATCGCTTTCCATCTCGATGGCTTGCGCGAAGAAGGCCAATCCGTTCCAGAACCGCAAACTTTCTCTGCCTACGTCGAGCTTCCCGCTTAGCTCTCAGCATCACTCAGCCCAAGGATGAACGAGACCACGATTCTCTACCGGCCCGTCGGCGTGAATGAACTGCATCTTATCGCCGAGTCGGGATATCGGGCTTTTCCCCCGCGTCTGCCAGTTCAGCCCATATTTTATCCGGTGCTCAACGAGGAGTATGCGACGCAGATCGCTCGAGATTGGAACGCCAAGAATTCGAAATTGCGGGCCGGTTATGTCACGCGCTTCGCTGTGAAGACAGGCTACCTATCGCAATTTTCTGTGCAGAAGGTCGGTGGCACAAAGCATCTCGAATATTGGATTCCTGCAGAAAGACTCAACGAGTTCAATGAAAACATCGTCGGGCTAATTGAGGTCGTCTCGGAATTCCACGGCAAATAAAAAACGCCCTCGGCGACGCCGAAGGCGTTTCTCAACCGGCAATACTGTTCTTTCTAAAGATAATCACGCGACGGGCCTTCGAGGAAAGCACGCAATTTGCGGGAGCGCGAGGGATGGCGTAGCTTGCGCAAGGCTTTTGCTTCGATCTGGCGGATGCGTTCGCGCGTCACGGCGAAGGACTGGCCGACTTCTTCGAGCGTGTGCTCGCTGCCGTCGTCCAGACCAAAACGCATCTTGATGACTTTTTCTTCGCGCGGCGTCAGCGTCTTTAGAACAGAGGAAGTCTGTTCCTTCAAATTCAAATTGATGACCGCGTCCGACGGTGAAACCACCGCCTTGTCCTCGATGAAGTCCCCGAGATGCGAATCTTCTTCTTCGCCAATCGGGGTTTCGAGCGAAATCGGCTCTTGCGCGATCTTCAAAATCTTGCGCACCTTGGACACAGGAATGTCCATGCGCTTGGCGATTTCTTCGCTGGTAGGTTCGCGGCCCAGTTCCTGCACCAACTGGCGGCTGGTGCGCACCAGCTTGTTGATGGTCTCGATCATGTGCACGGGAATACGGATCGTGCGAGCTTGATCGGCAATCGCGCGCGTGATGGCCTGGCGAATCCACCAAGTCGCGTACGTCGAAAACTTATATCCGCGGCGCCACTCGAACTTGTCCACGGCCTTCATCAAGCCAATGTTGCCTTCCTGAATCAAATCCAGGAACTGCAATCCGCGGTTCGTATATTTTTTCGCAATGGAAACCACCAAGCGAAGGTTGGCCTCGATCAATTCCTTCTTGGCCTGCTCGGCTTCCGCTTCTCCACGGTGAATAAACGTCAGCGTGCGTTTCAGTTCGGTGAGCCCAACCTCGCTGGCTTCTTCAATATCTTTCAGCTCGGTCCGCCGCGTGCGCAATTCTTTGCGGGCTTCCGCAGCCACGTCGCCTTTCGCGGCGTCCACGCGGCGCTCGAGCCGCCCCGCCTCGCGCTCCAAAGACTGCAAGCGCTCGACCGTCCCGCGCATTTTGTCGATCAACCGCTTTTTCTCAAACGGGTTGAAATCGATCCCGCGAATCTCCACAGAAATCTCAACGCGCGTCCGCGCCACCGCCCACTTCGCCTTGATGTACAGCCTCTTCTTGGCCTTTGGCGTGGCTTCCAGCTTTTCCGCTTGCTTCAACGCCAGGTCGTACAGCTTGGCAATCTTGTCGATGTATTTCAGAGTCTGCTTCGTCTTGTTCGCGATTTTCTCTTCGGTCAGCTCTTCGTCGTCAAACTGCACGATCTCTTTGATGGACCGCGCACCTTTGCGCAAATCCTCGCCCACCGCGATCAATTCCTTGATTACGATCGGCGAGCGCGTGATCGACTTCATCACCACCAGTTGCCCGCGCTCGATGCGCTTCGCGATGGTGACTTCACCTTCGCGCGTCAACAACGGCACGGTACCCATCTCGCGCAAATACATGCGCACAGGATCATTGGTCTTTTCGAGCGACCCGGGCGTCAAATCCAGATCGCTGCCGCCCTCGTCCGAATGTGCGTCGTCCTTAACGACAGCATCGCGATCGCCCGACTCGGACGACACTTCCACCGCGCGCGCGGCCTTCGCGGACGCCTGGTCTTCATAAATCTCGATGCCATTCCGTTCAAATGTAGTGAGAAGGTCGTCGATTTCTTCCGAAGAATGCACTTCTGCCGGGAGCGAATCATTCACTTCGTCATAAAGCAGGTAGCCGCGCTCTTTGCCTACGGCAATGAGCTGCTTTACCGCATCATATTTTTCTTCAAGCCCTACTGCTGCCACGAATTCCTCCAAATCTCGAACCACAATACCAAGAGCGGCCCGTCAAAGTTCAAGGCCGCCTAAACTTTTCGTCCCGCAAAGAGCACAGGCAGTATGCCACGCTTGCGCCGTCAACTCCTCCGCGCTCACCAAAACGAACCATGGGGAATCTCCCCACCAGATCACTCTTCTTTTTGTGAAATCCTCTGGGCTGTGCCGCGCCGCCAGCCTGCCGTTCGCCCTGTGCCTGAAACCCGTACGTCGCCCGTTTCCCGCTCTCAGAGTACGGTGCCCCGGCTCTAAGTACATCAAGATAGATGCGTTTAGGTGCCAATCCGTTACTCGCGAAACCCTATTACGCTACACGCTTAAGTCTGCCCCAGTCAATATTTTAATATGTGGAAATCTGTGGAAGATGCCATCCTCCCCGCCGGTTAGCGGCAACGCACTATCTATTGGATGTCCTACTAGTGCGAATAGTTTCCAGGAGAGCCTCCGTCGCGCGTACCGTACTTCCCTCGCGCATGATCCAGAGGCTTGGTTGCTCGGCGTCAGGCGCGAGGAACGATCGTCTCGACAGCGTCGCAGAAACGGTCGATCTCTGCGGTCGACGTGTAGACGTTCGGGCTGACACGGATGCCGTTCAGGAACGGTGTGACGATGGGCACGACGAAAATGCTGTGCTTGTCCATCAGCGCGTCGGCCAGTTTTCTGGCGTCCATAGTTCCGAAGTGAATGGTTCCGAAGGCGCCGGACTGATCCGCATCCAGGCCCACGAGCATTCGCGCTGCGGGATGTTTGCTCAGCCGTTCGGCATACCGGTTCTTCAGGTACCTCAGACGCGCGAATTTCCGGTCCGCGCCTAGCTGCTCGTGAAACTCAAGCGCCTGCAACGTCGCATTGTGCATGGCCGCGGGATGCGTCCCAATCTCTTCGTATTTGCGTATGTTCTTGTCCATCGACTCGGGCGCTGCCATCAACGCCCAATGCTTTTCGATGCGGTCTTTACGGACGTACAACATGCCGGTGCCGATCGGTGCCGAGAGCCACTTGTGCAGGCTCGCGCCGTAGAAGTCGCAGTCTAACTCCGAGAATTGGAACGGCACGTGCGCAAACGCATGGGCCCCGTCCACGATGCTGGTAATGCCTTTCGCGCGCGCGAAGGCGCAGATCTCTTTCACAGGAAAGATTTGCCCCGTCATGAACACCGCGTGTGACACATGAATCACGCGCGTGCGCGGCGTAATGCCTTGTTCGAACAACGCGACCAAATCCGCCGAACTTTTCACCGGCGTGGCGAAGTCCATCTGCTTGAGGACAATCTTCTCTCGCCGGGCGCGCTGCTGCCAGGCGGTAATCATGCGCGGATAGTCCTGGCTGGTGGTCAGAACTTCGTCGCCAGGCTCAAGGTCAATGCCAAACTGAGCAATCTGCAGCGATTCGCTGGCGTTCCGCGTAATGGCGATGCACTCCGGATCGGCGCTCCACATATGCGCCAGCTTCTTGCGGACATCTTCAATTTTGGGCTCCAGGTCGTGCCACATCCGGTAAGCCGGGAGCTGGTTGCTGTAGCGAATCGCCTCAATCTCGGCATCCAACACAGAGTTCGGCGACGGAGCGACCCCGCCATTGTTGAGATTCAGGATAGTCGGATCGTGCGGGTACGCGTCGCGGACGGTCTTCCAGAAGTTCTCGTCCGTCGCCACATCCTCCGCGCGCACGCCTGCATAGGCGCGGTTCAAAAAGCCGGCCACGACCAGCGCCTGCGCGCCAAACAGGAAATTACGACGATTAAGCTCGGTGTGCATGGCTGTAAACTGGCACCATCAGCGCTGAATTGCAAGAAGATTGGGTTTTGGATTTCGGAGGTAAGAACACGACTCCAGGGGAGCTCTCGTGTCAGTGCTCGATTGGCTTGCTTATCGGACGAGCCCGTTAGCGAAGCCAGGGGTCGGACTCATCGCTCAATCAAAATTCCGCAGGCGACTTTCTATGCCGACTGGGCTCTCTCCAACAACCGGTTGCTTAACTGCCCAAATTCCGCCACCAAGTTTTTGGCATCCTGTCCCATCATTGTCGCGGCATCAATCTCGGTAGCCAGCAGAATCGATGCCGCCACATCCGCACTGCATTCCAGGCAATATTTTTCGCTCCTACCGGGAAGTTCAAATAACTCTGTTTGGTGCCCACAAACGCTGCATTGCAAACTAGACGGCTCTTCACCGCCTTTTAGACCGCATAACATCGACGTTTCTCCATTGGCCCGGCCTTTTTCGGCCCCAACCTACAGCGAGACCATTCTAGGGAAACGGCCGTTCAAAAATCCTGAGCGGTTCGTAAGGATTTTGTAAGCCAAACAAACTACATCACTTAACCAGCACTGGTCTTCGAGAGTCGACGACCGAGAACGCCCACCATTGTCTCGCCACACTAGACCGTGAAATTCGCATCATCCCGCTGATCTGGCCTATACTCCGCCCATGCGGAAAAGCATTTCCATCGTTTCCGGAGTATTCATTCTCATCGTCGCGGTTGCGGGAGTTCCGTTGGCCCAAGCCAGTCCTGATTGGACCGAGCCGTTTCCGCCATTTCGCATCGCGGGCAACCTGTACTACGTGGGGAGCAAGGGCTTGGCGAATTACCTGATCACCACGCCGCAGGGCAACATCCTGATCAACAGCGACCTCGAAGCCAATGTCCCCATGATTGAGGCGAGCATTGAAAAGCTCGGCTTCAAGTTCAAGGACGCCAGGATTCTCCTCATCAGTCACGCTCACTGGGATCACGATGCCGGCAGCGCCAGAATCAAGCAAATGACCGGCGCCAAGTACATGGTGATGGACGCGGATGTTTCCGTGGTCGAATCCGGCGGCAAGACCGACTTTCAGTACGGCAACACCCCCAGTTCTCTGTATCCACCCACAAAGGTCGACCGCGTGCTCCACGACGGTGACCAAGTGACGCTTGGGGGCGCGGTGCTCGTCGCACACCTCACTCCGGGCCACACCAAGGGCTGCACCACATGGACCATGAAGGTGACCGAGGGCGGCAAAACATTCAATGTGGTGATCGTCGGCAGCCCCAACGTGAACCCCGGATACAAGCTCGTCGGGAATACAGCCTACCCGCAGATCGCCGATGACTACGAGCGCATGTGGAGCGTTCTAAAATCATTGCCGTGCGATATTTTCCTCGGAGCTCATGGCGGCTATTTCGGCCTAGAAGAAAAATACCCCATGATGAAAGCGGGCAGCGCGAACCCGTTCATCGATCCGGAGGGCTACAAGAAGTTCATCGCCGAAAAGGAGCAAGAGTTCCGCGCCGAACTGGCAAAGCAAAAACTTGGCGCCAAATGATCTGATTCAGCGGGCGGCGGCTAGGCGGCGCATCAGGTCCTGCTTCTTTTCCAGTAGGCCGCGCATTTCCGTTACCGACGGATTGGCCTCAATGCTTCGCTGCACGTCTGCAAGTTCGCGCTCGGCTTGCCGGTGCTGTAGAGCTTCGACGCAGCTGACCGCTTCTTCCCAGGTTGGTTCGCTGGCCTCCTCGAAAAGAATCTCGAAGAGGATCCGCCGGTCGCGTTCTTCCAGCTGCGCGGCCACTTCGGTTGCCGGAAGCGGCTCGTCACAAAGCGCCGCCGCGATCAACCCGGCGAACACTTTCTCGGTCTCCAGCCCGTGGTGAAGCTGCGCGTTCTGCAACTGCTGCGCCAGCTCGCGACGAAATCCCTCGGCCTCCGCCAGCATGCGGATAAGCCGCCGCTCCACAGGCTTGGCCGAGTGGCCCACCAGCTCCGGCTGAATCTTCAGCTCGCTGCGCCGTTCCTTCGCTGCTTTGCTCAAAGCCGCCCGGATTACCGGCTCGTCCAGCCGTAACTGCTGCGCTATGCGCGTCGCCCATTCGGAGCGCAGAATCGCATTCGGAATTTTTTGCACATAAGGCAAAAGGAAATTCACGGCGCGTTTCTTGCCTTCGCCGGTCGTTAAATCCATCTGACGCGCCCGCGCAATCAAGTAGTCCACATACGGAGGCGAATCCTTCAGCAACTTCGTGTACTCCTCGACGCCACGCTCGCGGATGAACAAATCCGGATCCGCTTTCTTGTCTTCGACGGGTGGCAGCGCCAGAACGCGCACTTCAAAATCATGCTCAAGCAGCAGCGCCACGGAGCGCTCGGTGGCCGCCTGGCCCGCGTTGTCGGGGTCGTAGTTGACGATGACGCGCCTCGTAAAACGGCTCAGCAATTTGATCTGCGGTTCGGCGAGACTTGTCCCGCAGTTTGCTACCACGTTGCTGATCCCCGCGCGGGCCACGGCGATTGCGTCCATATAGCCTTCGACGAGCACCGCGAAATCCGACCGCCGCAGCGCTTCCTTTGCGCGGTCGAGGTGATAGAGCACGTTGCTCTTCGAGTAGATCGGCGTTTCGGGCGAGTTCATGTACTTCGGCATCTCGTCGCCGAGGGCGCGGCCGCCAAACGCCACGATTTTTCCCGAGTCGTTTGCGATCGGGAACATGATGCGGCGGCGAAAACGGTCAAACAACCGACCACCTTGTTCGCCGCGCGAAACGAGTCCCGATTCGACGAGCAGTTTCTCCGAATATTTTTGCTTGAGAATGCGCGTCAGTGCATCGCCCGCGCTTGGCGCGTAGCCGATGCCGAACCGCTCGATCGCATCTTTATCTAGGCCGCGGTCTTCGAGGTACGCGCGCGCCGCTTTGCCCTCGAGTGTCCCTGAGATTTGTTTCGTGAAGAACATCTGTGCCTCGCGCTGCATCTCGACGAGCGTCGCGCGCTGCTGATTCTCCTGCCGTTCCTCCGGCGAACGCTCCCTGGGACGCGGAATCGCAATCCCACACTTCTCCGCAACGGTCCGCACTGCCTCCGGAAACGCGGACTTCTCCATGTCCATCACGAAGTTGAAAACGTCGCCGCCTTTGCCACACCCAAAGCAGTAAAAGATCTGCTTCATCGGAGAGACGGTGAACGATGGAGTTTTTTCCTGGTGAAACGGACAGAGACCGCTGAAATCTTTCCCGGTCTTTTTCAGGCGCACGTACTCGCCCACCACGCGAACAATGTCCGCCTGCTGCTTCACCCGCTCCGCGAATGATCCCGCTTCCGCCATGGATTCCTACGAACGTAATTCTACAACTGTGACGGCTTTTCCGCCGTGCTCCTCGGCTTCAAAGGAGGTGCTTTGAACTAAGGGATGCGACTTGAGGAAATCAGCGAGCCCGCGACGCAGCGCGCCAGTGCCGTGGCCGTGGATAATGCGCACGCGCGTTTGGTTTGCCAGCGCGGCTTCGTCGAGATATTTGTCGACGCGCTCTGTGGCTTCTTCGACGCGCAGGCCAATCACGTTGAGTTCGCCCGAAGCAGCGCCATCGCTCGCGCGAGACGTGACAGTGATATTTCGTGAGGACGGTGAGGAGGATGTTTGCGAGGCCGGCGAACCTTCCACACCGGTGATTTCGTCGAGGGCTACTTTCATGCGGAGGGGGCCTGCTTCGATTTCGGCGGAGGAGCCATCAATGCGGCGGAAGATTACCGGTTTGCTGAAGCCGCGGACACGAATTTTGGCTCCGGACTGGAGAGTTTCCGCGCGGATGGATTCCTGGCTCGCGGACGCGGTGCCTAAGTCGGCTTGCGATTCGGAGATGGTTTGCACTACGGCGGCATTTAGCTCTTCGCGGGCTTCGCTGCGAATGTCCTGGCCTTTGCGTTTCGCGGTTTTCTCGAGCGAGGCGCGCAGTTCGCGCTCTTTTACGGCCTCGATTAGGCGTGCGACATTTTCGTCGAAGCGCTTCTGCATTTCGGCGAATTGCGCTTCGAGCTCCTTGATGCGTTTCTGCTGGCGCTCGACCCACTCGGTGCGCAGCTTCTTGCGCTCTTCTTCGAGCGCGTGCCGCTCCGCGGCCATTTGCTGCTGCATGCGGTCGAGTTCATCGCGGCTGCGGTGCAGATAGGCGATGAGATCCGACGCTTCGCGCGATTCCGGCGTTAGCAAGGAGTTCGCACGCTCAATAATGGCAGTAGCAATTCCCAGCCGCTTGGCAATCGCGATGCCGCTGGAGCCTCCTGGAACGCCGACCATCAGCCGGTACGTCGGCCGCAAATTCACGTCGTCAAATTCCACAGCGGCGTTCACGACGCCAGGAGTCGTCGAGGCGTAAGCTTTCAGGCGGTCGTGGTGCGTTGTTGCCAGGACGATACAATTTTTGGCGCGAAATTCATCGAGCAGCGCAACCGCAAGCGCCGCGCCTTCCTCAGGCGCCGTTCCGGTGCCCATTTCATCGACGAGAGCGAGCGATTGCGGCGTCGCGAGTTCGAGCATCGTTTTCAGATTCAGCATGTGCGCTGAAAACGTCGAAAGGTCCGCGGCGATGGATTGTTCGTCGCCGATGTCCACCAACACGCGATCAAAGAGCGGAAGCAGAGCACTTTGCGCCGCCACGGGAATGCCAGATTGGGCGGAAAGCGCCGCCAGGCCTGTAGTCTTCAACGCTACTGTTTTGCCGCCGGTGTTCGGTCCGCTGATGACGAGGACTTTTTCCGCGCCGCCGAGGGCGAGCGTCATCGGCACGATCGCGCGTTGTTCGCGGCGCAACTTATCTTCGAGCACGGGATGGCGTGCATCGACCAGACGCAATTCGGAAACCTCAGAGAACTCCGGCATTGCGGCATCGAAGTCACGCGCGAAGCGCCCGCGCGCGAAAACACCGTCAAGCTCGGCGATCGTCCCGGCGGCGGCAAGCAACGGTTCACGGACGTTCTGCAACCGTTCCGTAAGGTCGCGCAGAATCCGGATGATTTCCGCGGCTTCGTCTTCAGCGAATTGCACGAGCTGGTTGTTGGTCTCGACGGTTTCAAATGGCTCGAGGAAAACGGTTTGGCCGGTTCCGCTGGTACCATGAATAATGCCGGGAACGCTTCTCCGGTTTTCCGAGCGAACGGGAATTACGAAACGCTCATTGCGCAGCGTGACGTAGTCTTCGCCAGCTTCCGCGTTGCGAGACCGCAGGGTTTGTTTGAGGGTTTTCTGGATGGACTCGCGCGTGTTCGTGATGCTCACGCGAATACGGCGCAGCGTGGAGGATGCATCGTCGCTGATTTCGCCGTTCGGCAGAATGGATCGCCGGATCGCGGTGAGAGGTTCACGAAAATCCGCCAGCGAGGCGGCGCGAGCGCTCAACAATGGATATTTCGGCGCTTCCTCGCGGAATTGCCCGCCCAGCCATCCCGTGGTTTCGAGCAGCGACGCCGCAGCCAGCAGTTCCTTCGCTTCGAGGACGATTCCTGGTCCTTCGATCTTGTCGAGCCAATCTTGCGGATCAGCGAGACCGCCAAATCCTAGTTCGCCGCCGCCGCGCAGCCATTCTCGCGCTTCGCGAATCAGCGCGAATGCTGTTTCGAGCGCGGAGCGGTCCGTTGCAAACTCGAGGGCATCGATGGCCCGGCGCCCCGGAGCACAAGTCGTCCTCAGGCGCAGCAATTCGCGCAGCTTGTCAAATTCGAGAACGTCTTGTGCGGTTCGTGACATTTGCTCGCTAACTCGATCTCTTCTTCGCCGTTCTTCTTGGCTATTCGTTTCTGCGATTACCGAGTGTTCTCTGCGGAGTCATTTCTGTTTTGCGCGCGTCGGAGTGAGGGTCACCGCTCCGGCGTCGAATTCCTCGATCATGGCGACGCAGAGGCCGTTGAGCGCGTCGGCTGCTTCGTGATTCTTTCCACCCTGGTTGTTGCTGAGGAAAGAAAAGATCAGGCG
>DASXMM010000333.1:0-6993 GCA_036495665.1 Candidatus Acidiferrum sp.
CTTTTTCTTTACGCTGATGATGGTGTTCATTGCGCTGACGTTCGGCAAAGTGTTTTATCTTGGACCTTCGGCGCTTCCGTGGTTTTTTGTGTGTTTGTTTTTTCTGGGTTTGGGCGGCGCAAACTTTGCGGTTTACACGCTCTGGTTGCCCGAGCAATATCCGACCGAATGCCGGGCAAGCGCGTTTGCGTTTTCCACGTCGTTCGCGAGGTTCGGCGGAGCGGCGATCACCTTTCTTGTCGGAAGCGGCGTGCAGCGATACGGCTCGCTTGGAATACCGGTCGCCTTCACTGCGGTGGCGTTTGCTGTTGGCTTGCTTTTGATTCCTTTTGGAGCGGAAACCCGTGGACAACCATTGCCAGCGTAACGCCGCCATGCTCCAGAATGAGACAGCGTCGATTCCAGGTCGGCGAAGGCGCAACGCGTGCAAATAACGGACGCCACGGGTACCGCGAAGGCAAACGCAAGGCACGTCGTTCTGGCCGGTTTTTTTGGGTGGACGCTCGACGCCTTCGACTTTTTTGTCGTCGTCTTCATGTATGACGTCCTCGCCCATCAATTTGGTGTGTCCAAGCGCGAGATTATCTTAACGACATGGGCGACGCTCGCCATGCGTCCGATAGGCGCGCTAATCTTCGGAGCGCTCTCCGATCGTTACGGGCGGCGCATTCCGCTGATGGCCAACGTCATTTATTTCTCGATCATCGAGCTGCTCTGCGGTTTTTCGCCCAACTTCACTTTCTTTCTAGTGATGCGTGCGCTGTTCGGGATTGGAATGGGAGGGGAGTGGGGCGTGGGCGCTTCGCTTGTGATGGAGGCTGCACCGGTCCGGTGGCGCGGAATTCTCAGCGGGATTTTGCAGAGCGGCTATTCCATCGGCTACCTGCTGGCGGCTATGGCTGCGCGCTTCCTGTTGCCCGCATGGGGTTGGCGTCCGATGTTTTGGATTGGCGCATTGCCTGCGTTGCTCGCGCTCTACATTCGCGCCAAGGTCCCGGAGTCGGAGGCGTGGAAACAACATCGCGCTGCGAGCACGGGGCAGGTGCTGCGCATTGTAGCGCACGAGTGGAAGCGTTTCGTCTACCTGGTCGTGCTCATGACCTTCATGATGTTTTTGTCGCACGGCACTCAGGATTTGTATCCGGACTTCTTGAAGGAAATTCATCGCGCCTCGGCAGCGGTAACCGCCAACATCGCGATTCTCTACAATATTGGAGCCGTCGTTGGCGCAATTATCTTCGGGCACCTCTCGCAAATGGCTGGCCGCCGCAAGACCATGATCGCGGCATTGGCATTATGTTTGGTCATCATTCCCCTGTGGGCGTTCGGGGGGAGTTTAGTCGTTCTTGCGGCCGCTGCGTTCTTGATGCAAATGGGTGTGCAGGGCGCCTGGGGTGTCATCCCCGTGCACCTGAATGAAATGTCTGCGGATGCGACGCGAGGATTGATGCCGGGGCTTACTTATCAACTGGGGATTCTTTTCGCGTCCCCTACAAATACGATCGAGTACGCATTGCGCGACCGGGTGGGTTATCAATGGGCCATCGCCGGTTTTGAAGTCGTTACCATCGTTGCTGCTGCCACGCTCCTGTTGCTTGGTTCGGAACGCCATGGGCGAAGCTTTGTGCGAGATCTTGTAAAGGTCGGCACCTCGGACGTGACGTGATTGGTATGGTTCGCTGCGACTACAGGCTGCCTGTTGCCCGATAATCGAATCGGGCTTGGCGTAAGCTTGGGCTTCTAGTATTTTGCAAGCGCGGATGCCGGGGCTTGAGGGGCAGGCAACGGCGCGTCTTTGCAGAACGTCAGATAGAACGGGGGAAGCGCGCCACCTACGATGAATGCTCGACAGCTCTTTGATCTTACTGGACGTGTAGCGATCATTACCGGCGGTTCGGTCGGACTGGGCCGTCAAATGGCCGAAGGCCTCGCGGAAATGGGCGCGAATCTCGTGTTGTGTGCGCGCAAGAAGGAACGCTGCGAGCAGGCTGCCGCCGAATTGCAGAGCCTCGGCGTTAGGACACTGGCGCTTGGTTGCGACGTAAAAAATCCCGCCGATGTGCATGCAGTGGTTGCTGCGGCGATGTCCGAATTCGGACGCGTCGATATTCTGATCAATAACGCCGGGACTTCCTGGGGCGCGCCCGTTGAAGAAATGCGTCTCGAGCATTGGAACAAGGTGATCGAAACGAATCTGACGGGGACGTTTCTTTTTTCGCAGGCTGTTGGAAAAATCATGGCCACTCAACGTCGCGGAAAGATTATCAACATCGCTTCGGTCGCGGGGCTGCGTGGGGCTCCGCCGGAATTCCAAGCCATTGGCTACCACGCCAGCAAAGGTGGCGTGATTGCGTTCACCAAAGACTTGGCGTGCAAATGGGGGATTCATAATATTCAGGTGAACTCCGTCGCGCCGGGCTGGTTCCCGACGAATATGTCGCAGGCGGTGATCGAACGGAACAAGGAATCGTTTTTGAGTAAAATCCCGTTGCGGCGATTCGGCAATAACCATGATCTAAAAGGCGCCGCGGTTTTTCTTTCTTCGGACGCCTCCGATTACGTCACCGGGCATGTTTTGGTTGTCGATGGAGGCCAAACGGCCTGAAAAAGCGCTGGACACGACATGAATATTCCACTTACACCACTTCGATGTTTGCGTTACGCGGAACAACAATTTCCGCGCAGGACCGCGGTTGTCTGCGGGGACTTGCGGTACACCTACGCGCAATTTGCCAAACGCGCTGCGTTGTTGGCGGGCGCGCTGCGGTCGGCTGGTGTGAAGCCCGGCGACTGTGTCGCATTTCTCAGCATGAATTGCCATCGTTTGCTTGAGGCTTATTACGGCGTTCTCGACGCTGGCGCCGTGCTGCTCCCTTTGAACATTCGCCTCGCGCCGCAGGAGCTTGCCTTTATTTTGAACGATGCCGGCGCGAAGGTGCTGTTTCTCGAGAAGGATTTTCTTCCCGTTGTCGATTCGTTTCGTCAAAATACATCGACGGTTGAAGCTTTCTACTTGCTTGACGCCGAGCCCGAGGCCGATTGGCTTCAACCGAAAAACTACGACGACCTTTTATCCGCTGCTTCCCCTTTTCAGGCCGACATCATGGAAATCGATGAGAACGCCGTCGCCGAGGTTTTTTACACGAGCGGAACCAGCGCTACGCCCAAAGGCGTGATGCTGACGCATCGAAATATCTACATGCATGCGCTGTACGCTTGTCTCACCGACGATCCGACAGCCGAAGCCGTTCAACTACACACGATTCCGCTCTTCCACGCGAATGGCTGGGGTACGCCGCACGCGTTGGCATTGACGGGTGGAAAGCACGTGATGCTACGGCGCTTCGAGACTGCGGCGATCTTCCGCCTCATCGAAACAGAGCGCGTGCGAAACATGTGTCTTGTGCCGGCCATGGCGACTGCCTTGGTCAATTGCCTTGAGCGCACAAAGCATGACTTGAGCAGCCTTCGCATCATCAATATTGGTGGCGCAGCTTCCTCTCCGACGTTGGTGCGCGAAGTGGAAGAAAAACTTGGCGCGAGTTGCCGCTCCGGTTATGGGCTCACCGAAACTTCGCCGACGCTTTCCGTATCGCGGATGAAGCCAGGGCTCGAGTGGCAGGGCGAGCAGAAATACATTGGGCAGGCGATGACTGGTTTTGCCATCCCGGGAGTTGAGCTGCGCGTCGTGGATGCGAACGATAAAGATGTGCCGCATGACGGCGCCAGCATCGGCGAAGTTGTGGCGCGCAGCGATGTGGTAATGGAGGGGTATTGGGGCCAGCCGCAGGCCACTGCCGAAGCCATGCGCGGCGGATGGTTTCACACCGGCGATATGGCCACGATCAACGAGGACGGCTACCTGCTCGTTGTCGACCGGAAGAAAGAAATCATCGTCAGCGGCGGGGAAAATATCTCGTCCCTGGAAGTGGAGAAAGCGCTGCTTGCTCATGCGAGCGTCTACGAAGTCGCCGTCGTGCCTGTTCCGGATGAGAAATGGGGCGAAGTGCCGAAGGCTTTAGTCGTTCTGAAGCCGGGTGCGCACGCTTCGGAAGCGGAGTTGCTGGAATTCTGCCGGACTCGCATTGCGCATTACAAAGCGCCACGCTCGGTGGAGTTTTTCGAGAGCTTGCCAAAAACGGGCACCGGGAAAATTCTGAAGAGGGAACTGCGCAAGAAATATTGGGGTGGTCAAGATACGATCCGGCCTGAATTTGCCAGCCGTAAGTGAGTTTTATAAATAAGAATGAAAGCTGTGAGCTATTTTCTGAGAAAGAGCGTCTACCCATGAGCGACCTGGTTCAACTTACGAAAGAAAACGGCATTGCCGTTATCACGATCAACAATCCTCCGGTGAACGCGCTGAGCCCCGGAGTGCCGGAGGGCATTGCCGGCGCGATCGAGCAGATTGACAAGGATGACTCCGTGAAAGCGGGAGTTTTGATCGGCGGCGGAAAAACTTTTGTGGCCGGGGCGGACATCAAGGAGTTCGGCAAGATCACCTCGGGTAAGGGCGGCGGCGGTTTGGAACTGCCAGCGCTGCTTTTGAAAATCGAAGATTGCCGCAAGCCGGTGGTGATGGCCATTCACGGAAATGCATTTGGTGGCGGGCTCGAGCTGGCTATGTCCGGCCATTACCGTGTCGCTGCGCCAGCAGCACAGGTCGGTCAGCCGGAAGTGAAGCTTGGCCTAATTCCTGGTGCGGCGGGTACGCAGCGCCTGTCGCGGCTCGCCGGCGCTGCCAAGGCCGTCCAAATGTGTGCGGATGGCAATCCTATTAAAGCGGCGGACGCGGTGAAGTTCGGCGTCGTCGATCGTTTGATCGATGGTGACTTGCTCACCGGAGCCATCGCGTTCGCGCGTGAAGTTGCGGATGAGCCTGTGCGAAAAACGCGCGACAGAAACGACAAGCTCGGCTCGGCGGCCGAGAACGTTCCGATTTTTGCCGCAGCGCGCGCGAGCGCCCGCAAAAAGCAGCGCGGTCTGATCGCGCCGCTTGCGGCAATCGACGCAGTGGAAGCAGCCACAAACCTTCCGTTCGAAGAAGGCTGCAAACTCGAGCGCAAGCTCTTTATGGATTGCCTGTTCTCCGATCAGTCGAAAGCGCTCATTCATGTGTTTTTCGGCGAACGGGAAGTCGCCAAAATTCCCGACATTCCGAAGGACACTCCGATCATCCCCGTGAACTCGGCTGCGGTTGTTGGCGCGGGGACGATGGGTGGCGGGATCGCGATGGTTCTGGCAAACGCGGGCATTCCGGTTCTGTTGAAGGAAGCCGATCAGCCAGCCCTCGACAAAGGCCTCGCGAATATTCAGAAAAATTATGCGGCTTCCGTGAAGCGCGGCCGCTTCACGCAGGATTTTGTCGACGAGCGGCTCAAGTTGATTCAGCCGACGCTGAGTTACGATTCTTTTGCGAACGCCGACCTGGTGATCGAAGCCGTTTTTGAAGGAATGGTGCTCAAGAAAGAAGTCTTCGGTGAACTGGATCGCGTCTGCAAGCCAGGCGCCATTCTCGCTAGCAATACATCCACTCTCAACATTGATGAGATTGCGTCTTCGACTTCGCGCCCGCAATCCGTCATTGGCACGCATTTCTTCAGTCCGGCCAATGTGATGCGCCTGCTGGAAATCGTACGCGGCAAAGCTACCTCCAAGGAAGTGATCGCCACGTGCATGCAGCTTTCAAAGAAGATCGGCAAGATTGGCGTGCTGGTGGGGAACTGCCGCGGATTTGTTGGCAACCGGATGTTCCATGGCTACGTCCGTGAATCCGTTCTTCTTTTGGAAGAGGGTGCGAGTGTCGAAGCGGTGGATTCCGCGCTTTACGATTTTGGTATGGCCATGGGTCCGCTCGCGGTTGGCGATCTCGCCGGGCTCGACGTCGGTTGGCGAATCCGCAAAGAATATCGTCACTTGGAAAAGCCAGGGATTCGGCAGGCTTTTGCTGGAGATAATTTGTGCGAGATGGGCCGCTACGGGCAAAAAACCGGCGCCGGCTGGTATAAGTATGACGAGAATCGCAAGGCGAGTGCTGATCCGGAAGTTGCGCAACTGGTTCGCAAGTGGGCGGCCGACGCCGGTATTCCTCAGCGCCAAATCCTCAGGGAAGAAATCGTCGATCGCTGCGTCTATGCTCTTGTCAATGAAGGCGCTCGCATACTTGAGGAAGGGTTCGCGCTGCGCGCGGTCGATATCGACATTATCTATCTCAATGGCTACGGCTTCCCCGCACATCGGGGTGGGCCGATGTGGCACGCCGACACCGTTGGTCTGAAAAAAGTCTATGAGCGCATCGAAGAATTTCATAAGCAGCACGGCGAGCTCTGGGAGCCGGCGCCGCTGCTCAAACGGCTCGCGGAAGAAGGCAAGAAGTTTGCCGATTTCAACAAGGAACAAAGCGCTACGGCCTGACGCTTCCTGTTTTCTTTCACTGGAAACGAAAAGTTCTTTGGGTGACGCATGGGACGCGTTTTTCTGGTTCGGCACGCACAAGCTTCGTTTCTTGAATTGGATTATGACAAGCTGTCCGCCACCGGCGAAGCCCAGGCGCGTGTCTTGGGAGAATATTGGGCGCGGCACAAAGTGCCTTTTGATCGCGTTTGTACGGGCCCGCGGGTGCGCCACCGCGATACGGAGCGAGGCGTACGCGAGATTTATGCGACCCACGGCTTGCATTTTCCGGTCGCGACTGTGTTTGAGGAATTTGACGAATTTCAAGGTGACGTGGTGCTGGAAAGAAGCCTTCCGCGCCTTTCCGAGACTGACGCCTACATCCGCGAACTCGATCAGGCGGTTCGCAGCGCCAACAGTCCCCCGCAGCGCCGCAGGCGCTTCCAAAAGCTTTTCGAAACGGTGGTAACCATGTGGGTCAAGGGGGAATTGAAGGTCGACGGAGTCGAATCCTGGGAAGTCTTCATCGAGCGCGTCAACCGTTGGCTCTCGCAATTTCTTTCTGCCGCACGTAAAAACGAGACTTGTGCGATTTTTACG
>DASXMM010000334.1:0-3743 GCA_036495665.1 Candidatus Acidiferrum sp.
CCGCTGAAGTCGCGACGCCCGCACCCGCAACCACATCAAATCCAACAGAAACTCCGGCGCCAGCAGCGCAACCCCCGGCGCAAACCCCAACGCAAACCGAAGTACAGCCCACTCTGACGGCAAGCGCCGCGCAGCCTGATGCGCCGGCAGCAGCAGCCGTACCCGTGGCCGCCGCCGCACAACCCGAAGCCGCATCCCCAGCTCAACCAGAACCCGGCCCGGCTCAGCCGCCCGCGCCGACACCCGCACCCAAACCCATCCGCCCGGCCGACACTCGCGACTCCTGGGAGAAAACTCTTCCCAGCGTCCGCCGCCCGCCTCTCGTCGAACTCTTCGGCGGCTTCTCCTTCAATCGCACCGTCGGTACCGGTGGCTACGCGTCCAGCAATTTGCCTGGCGGCCTCGGCTCCTTCGCCGTCAACGTCAAGCCTTGGCTCCAAGTCGTCGGCGACTCCAGCTACAACTTCCAAACCGTCAGCGGCACCAAAACCATTCTGTACGCCAATCACTACGGCCCGCGCTATTACTACCGCGGCCTTCGCCTCCTTCACATCACTCCTTTCGCCGAAGCCCTAATCGGTGGCTCGCGTGCCGACACCACCATCACCGGCAACCCCACCACTTCCCAGAACTGCATTTCCTTCAAAGTCGGCGGCGGTATCGACTATCGCGCCTCCCGCCGCTGGGAAATCCGCGTAGTCGACGTCGACTACTACCGCACCTCCTTCGGCACCAACGCTCATCAAACCAATTATTGGGTCTCCACCGGCGTCGTCCTCCGCCTCTTCGGCGGCAACGAGTAAGCCGGCAACCAGGCATCCGTTTCGGCGCATCAAAATCAAAACGGGAGCGACGCGAGGCAAACATTTCGCCCTGCCCGCTCCCGCCCTATTTTGCGCGTACCAGCGCACAGCTTATGCGGCATACCCCACATATGGCCGCATTTACGCGAAATCGTCGCTCGTCCACCTTATAGAATTCGTCAAACGCCACTTGCCATAGCGGCATCTTAGTGAAATAATCAACTAATGATTATCGGAGAGCGTCTCCGCGAACTTCGCGAGAAAAAAAACCTTTCCCAGCGCGAAATCGAGCAACGCTCCGGCCTCCTTCGCGCCTACCTCTCCCGCGTCGAAAACGGCCATACCATCCCCACCATCGAAACCCTTGAAAAATGGGCCAAAGCCCTCGAAGTCCCCATGTACCAGCTCTTCTACGAAGGCGATCAGCCCCCGGAGCCCTCCACCCTCCGCGTCTGGAAGCCCCACGTCGAAGAAACCTGGGGCGCCTCCGGCGACGACGCCGCCTTCCTCAAAAACCTACGCCGCCTCCTGCGCAAAATCGATGAACCCAACCGCAAAATCATCATCCAAATGGCCGCTAAAATGTCCCGCCGCAAATAAACGAAGCAGGGATAGTCATACGGCGCTGCGCACGCGTTAGCAGCTCGACAGATGGCTTTGGAGCGGGCAAGACTCCAGTGGAACAACCCGTCCGAACTGGGAGCGCACATGGCCGTCACAACTTGGGGCGAATCCAACGAGTCGCGAATGGTTGAAACCACGCGTGCCCATGTTAGCTCTTTCATGAATAAATTTAGAAGACGCCGGTTCATCGAATATGACGGCTACAAAGGCACAGGGAGAATCATGGTCAATAAGTCTTTGCTGAAACTTGTGGTACAGGAGTAAGGTTGAGTCAGTTCTCGGAGGTTACCAATGAAAATGACAACTAGCATTCGACAGGCAGCTGCGGTCACCGTTGTTGACATCAGCGGCCGCATTGTTCTGGGCGAAGAAAGCGCCGCGCTGCGCGACATGGTCTGCGACCTGTTAAGCAAGGGGAATAAAAGCATTCTGTTTAATCTTGCCGATGTCAATTACATCGACAGTGCGGGCTTGGGCAGTCTCGTTGGTTGCTTCACAAGCGTGCGGAATCAGCACGGAGAATTGAAGCTACTCAATCTCACGAGTAAGGTCCACGACTTGATGCAAATTACGAGGCTTTATACTGTCTTCGACATCAGCAATGACGAGGCGGCGGCGGTTCGGTCTTTCGATCAATCAACAGCTGCAACCGCATAAGCGCTGGAATCCATACTGTTAGGCAACCTTCGCAACACTTTCAACTAATTGATTCCAACCTTGATTGAAATCTTCTCCCGCGTTGTCTTGCTCACGATGAGGTATTCGCCCGGAAAAGTCTCGCCTAGATCGCGTACACATTCCCTGGCGGCGTCAAGGGTTGCTGAAGCTTTGACAAAAACTGGCTGACCGTCCTTAGTAACTTTGAATATCTCGAACGGAGGGAGTATGACCTACCTTCCAGTCTGGGGACGCCTTTTGTATAACACGAAAATTCAGTTCAAGGAAAGGATGGGAAGCAGCCAGGTAACTGCTTCCCTGTGGTGGTATTAGAGGTAGTTGCAGGTATAGATGCATGCCGAAGAGAAAAGTTCCGTTTTTGTTTCCGTGAACGTCGGGCGCACATCATAAGGGGCGTAATGCTTCTACTCACTAGAACCTATCTGGCTCTGTTGACATCCTCAGGAACTCGAGAAAAGGTGGCGATGCCTCAGGCGATACAAATTGAAGCTCAGACCTAGCAACAGAGCTTGACGCATCTGCATGCGCAAACTGCGGCCCGGCGCGCGAGCCGAGAGCAGCGTAACCGCGTGCTTGTGGCTCCGCCGGATTCCACGCGCTACTATTCTCGCGCCGGCGAGGACTTCGGCGAGGACGCCACAATCGACAAACTCATTCGCCAATTCGGCTATCGCGACAGCCCGGCCACGCTGGAAGCCGTCAAGAAAAGCGAAGAACTCCGCGCCAACCTTAGCGCCGCCGCCCACTTGATTCATGGTTCTTCCAGAGGCCGGTTCACGATCACCTACTGCCCCGGCAGACTCGCGCGCGAAGAAGTCACCGCCGCCGGCTTCCAATACGGAGATCTCAAGAGCGTTGCATCCAAATATAATCCGGAAAAAATGAAGCAGGGCTATAACACAGTAGATGGTGAAGAAGTCTTTTTCGTGCCAAATCCCGGTCCGGTCTTGTGGACCGACCGCGACCGCTGCCCAGTCAAACTCCCGCCCGAAGGTTTCCGTTTCTGATTCCGGCTAACCGTCCGCGCGGCTGGTGTCGTTCGCACAGAACCGGGTCAGAAACTGCTATCGCTGCCTTTCGCTGCCTAGTGGAATTGATAAGCTCTTGACACTCAAGAAGATTTGGCGGAAGCGTGTGGGAGACGAGCCCACCATCCGGCCCGCGAAGGACCGAATCGCCGGCTTTGAAGGCCGGGAGGGTCACCGGACCCTTTTCGCTTCCGTTGAAAGTATAGGGTCAGGCGCGTACGGTTTCAATTGCAGCAGCTGCGGCCTTTGTGCGAATTAACGCCGCGACCAGATCGTAGAGCTTCGGGCTGGTGCACACTTCGTAGTAGGGATGCGATGAAGCTGCGCCGATTTTGCCGCCGGGAAGAAGTTCGCGTGCGAGGCTCTTGCGCAGCACGAGCAGTTCCACCGATTCACCCATCGGCACTTCGCCGTAGTGCAGCGTCACGTTTTCTTTGCCCCACGGCATTTCCAGTTTCGTCTCGACGGAATCGAGCGAAATCTCTTCCGACAATTTTTGAAACCCTTCTTCATTCAGCTCGATGCCGTTCATGTTGAAACGCACGAGGAATTCGTCCAACTCTTCCGGCGAGGCGCCTTCCATCGCGGTCAGAAATTGATACACGCAAAA
>DASXMM010000335.1:0-3575 GCA_036495665.1 Candidatus Acidiferrum sp.
GCCGACACGATGGTCATAGCGTGCCCATTCCGGAGAAGCGGATGGGGCTCAAATTTTTGCGGCTCCCAAGGCATGAATGCACTGTAGAGGAGGCATCTGCGGCACGCAAGGCGGCGGGCGCCTGGTCTGCCGCGCAGCGAATCGTTGTTAACACTCGTTCTTTGTTTCGCGTCAATTCAGCCGATGGGAAAAGGAGTCACCGATATGAAACTTCGCCTTCTTGCCTGCGGCGTTTTCGTTTTGACCGCCCTAGCGCTTTCGCCACGCAGCTTCCGTGCGCAATCGCCGTCTTTGGCATCCGACCCCTACCTGACCGCGCACGAATGGGGAACGTTCACCTCGATTGCCGGAAAGGATGGGCACGCCGTCGAATGGCTGCCCCTCACGGGATCCACCGATCTTCCCTCGTTCGTTGAACATTTCAGTGGCGTCGCGTTCAAAGGCGGGCTTCTCGGCACGGTGCGGATGGAAACGCCGGTACTTTACTTCTACACAAACCGGGAAACGACGGTCTCGGTGCACGTCTCACTTTCCAAAGGCCTTATTACAGAGTGGTATCCGCGGGCGAGCCGCGTCTATCCTGTTGCCGCCGTCGCCCCCAAATACGCGAGTTTCCCCGTAAGTGACTGGGCTCTCCATCAGCAACATCCCGACGGGAGCATCACGTGGGATTCCGTAGAGCTTCAGCCAAGAAATTTTGCCGAATTTCCAAACGAAAATCGCGCGAATCATTACTACGCCGCGCGGCAAACTAGCTCGACGCCTCTGCAAATCAAAACAGCCAACGGGACACAAACGGAGAAATTTCTTTTTTATCGCGGGGTGTCCACGTTTGCGGTACCTATTTCGGTGACGATGCGCTCGGACGGCAGTGTGCTGGCTGAAAACCTCACCGACGCCACGATTTCCACGATGTTGCTGTTTGAACGACGGGGCGACAAACTCGGTTTCCGTATTGCTCAGGCCTCTGCTGGGAACCCCGTCCTCGATCCGCCGGAACTTAACGGCGATATGGATTCCCTGAAACGAGCCGTGGTGGATATGCTCATCGCGCAGGGACTCTATCAAGATGAAGCGCAAGCCATGTTTGAGACGTGGCGCGATTCGTGGTTCGAAGAAGGTAGCCGGCTGCTGTATGTCGTTCCGCGAGCGTTCGTGGATAGCGTGCTGCCGCTCTCAATCAGCCCGGCTCCTGCGCAAACCGTGCGCGTTTTCGTCGGCCGTCTTGAACTCGTTACGCCCGCTACGACAAAAGCCGTCGAGCAGGCGCTCGCCTCCCACGACCGGCCGACGCTCAACCACTACGGGCGCTTCCTTGTTCCTATCATCGAGAACATGATCGCTAATGAAAAGAGTCCTGCCAAACAAAAGCAACTCAGCGAGTACCTGAACAATACCTACAACTCGCAAGTAACGCAAAATACCTCTAACTGAGCACCACGCGTGTGCCACGGTGACTTGACTTAGTCATACGAAATAGCTATCTTAGATAGCTATGAAAGTCAGCGTGGCGGATGCCAAAAACAACCTGCCGAAGCTAATTAAGGCGGTCGAGGACGGCGAGACAGTCACGATCTGCCGCCGGGGGAAACCCGTAGCTGATATCGTTCGGACCTCCAAGGCCGATGGCGAAAAGCCCAAATTCGGCACCTTGAAGGGAAAGATTGTTATTCATGATCCCGATTGGTGGAAGCCCATGACCGACGAAGAGGTCGAGGCCTTCATCGAGGGCCGCTCCTGAATGCGGCTGCTGCTTGATACAGTTACGTTTCTTTGGTCTTTAGAGACTCCGGATCGCATTTCCGGTCCAGCGATGTCGGCCCTTACCAATCCAAAGGCAGTGCGCGAAATCAGCGTAATTTCTTTTTCAGAAATAGCGATTAAACAAGCCCTCGGAAAGCTCACGTTCTCTAAAACCGATCTCGCGAACGGCGTTACTGACTTGCAGCTACGCGTATTGCCTTATACGACCGAGCACGCCTATAGACTATTTGGCTTGCCGCTCCATCATGCCGATCCCTTCGACCGGCAAATCATCGCTCAAGCTCTTGCCGAAGACATCGCCGTTGTGACTTCCGACCGCGCGTTCCGACTCTACGAAGGGCTTAGAGTCATTTGGTAACTCGTCGTCGCTTAAACATTGGGGCTATCGCCGGCTCAACTTGACCGCAGTCCTGTTGACCCCTAGAATAGAAGTTTCACAGTGATTGATTTTTGCAATCTGATGGATTCATCTTTCAGCCCAGCGGGCGCCCGCTGGGCTGCGCTGTTTTTAGTGCGCTAATTTCCAGAAACGAGGTTGGAATGATTGACGGTCCGATTCCTGAGGGTCTTACTTTCGACGACGTGCTTCTCCTGCCGGGCAAATCCTCCGTGCTCCCTGCCGAAGTCGACACCCGTACCTGCTTTACGCGCAAGCTTTCTCTGGACATTCCCCTGGCCTCCGCGGCCATGGACACCGTAACTGAATCTCGCCTGGCCATCGCCATTGCGCGCCAGGGCGGCATCGGGCTGGTGCACCGCAACATGCCCATCGACCGCCAAGGCGAAGAAGTCGACCGCGTAAAACGCTCGGAAAGCGGCATGATCGTTGACCCCGTCACCATCTCCCCGGACATCACCCTTCGACAAGCACTCGAAATCATGACCAAGTACCGCATCTCCGGTCTTCCCGTTACGCGCGGCTCCCGCCTTACCGGGATTCTCACCAACCGCGACCTGCGCTTCGAAAAGAATCACTCGCAACTCGTCGGCTCCGTCATGACCAAAGATAATCTCGTTACTGTGGCAGTCGGAACGACGCTTGAAGAAGCCGAGCGCATCCTGCAAAAACATCGCATCGAGAAGCTCCTGGTGGTCGATCAGGATTACAATCTCAAAGGCCTCATCACCGTAAAAGACATCCAGAAAAAGCGCGAATATCCGCGCGCCGCCAAAGACGAACAAGGCCGCTTGCGGGTCGGGGCCGCCGTAGGCGCAACGGGCGACTACCTCGAGCGCGCCGTCGAAATGTCCAAAGCCAAAGCCGACGTGCTTGCCATCGACACCGCGCACGGCCACACCACTCGCGTCATGGACGCGATCAAAGCCATCCGCCAGCGTCTTCCCGAAGTGCAAATCATCGCGGGGAATGTCGCCACCTACGAAGCCGCCAAAGATCTCATCTCCCTCGGCATCGACGGCTTGAAGGTTGGCATCGGCCCCGGCTCGATCTGTACTACCCGCGTTGTGACAGGCGCGGGCGTGCCGCAGCTCACGGCCATCATGGAGGCTGCTCGCGCCGCGCAAGGCACGGGAATCCCCATCATCGCCGATGGCGGCATCAAGTATTCCGGCGACATCACCAAAGCCATCGCCGCTGGTGCGTCCTGCGTCATGATCGGCAGCCTCTTCGCGGGCACCGAAGAATCTCCCGGCGAAACGATTCTCTATCAGGGCCGCACGTTCAAGTCCTACCGCGGAATGGGCTCGATGGGCGCGATGGATGCGGGCTCCGACCGCTATGCGACGGTGCAAGACACAGACGAGCGGGGCAAGTCCGTGCCGGAAGGTGTCGAAGGCCGCGTGCCCTATAA
>DASXMM010000336.1:0-5428 GCA_036495665.1 Candidatus Acidiferrum sp.
TCACGCAAGTTGACAATCTTTATCCGAACACGACTTCAACGCCGGCGATCCCGGTGCACTTCCTGCCTTCCGGTACTACACCCCGCTGAGGAGACTCAATGAAAAAGCTCGCCGCGCTTCTCCTACTTCTGCTCGCAACGGTGTGTTTCGCCCACACGCGTCAATGGCGGGCTGCGACAGTGATCGGCGCCACGGAAACCAATGTTTCGGGACCGCTGATTCGCGAAACTAGCACCATGCACTACACGGTGGAGACCGAAGATATGGTTCTGTCTCTCGACTATTCCTACCATCCCGCCACGAAAGAAGCGTCGCCCGACCAGCGTGGCAAGAACGCTCCTCCGAGCCTCGCCGTCAACCTCCCGACAAAAATCGCCATCGAGGGCAGACACGCCTACATTCTCGATAGCACCGGTGCCGAGGTGAAAATGCACATCGTAAAGAAGCTGAAGAAGTGATGCCCGCGGGACGGCCATGACCTGACTAATCCTATGGCTAGATATACGAAGGCATCGAATTTCCCCGGGTAGATTTCTGCCTTCGCGCCCTCTGTGTCAAAACAACATTCCACCATGCGGCAGATCCGCTCAGCCACTCGTCTTGTTCCTCTGACAACGCCCACCAAAACACCCGTTGCGAGCCGTTCGTATTCTTTCTATCGTATTTCACAACATCCGCGCCGGGCCTTTGCCGCCAGCTTGGATAACGGCTCGCTTTTTGTGCGGATCACTGAGGAGATCAACCATGATGAACACAGCGACAAAGAAGAGTATTTACCTCGCAGGCGCACTCATTGCCGGTTTAGCACTCATCGGTGTTGCCTTTGCCCAACGCCCCGAGACCGACATTGACCATGGCCGTCACCCCAACCTGGCCGATGCCCAACACCACGTCGTCCAGGCCTACGACAAAACCGTCGAAGCCCAGAAAGAAAACAAAGACGAACTAGGCGGCCACGCCGAACGCGCCATCGCGCTCCTCGATCAGGCCAACCGCGAACTAAAACTAGCCGCCGAATACTCCGACCGCCACCACTAAACCGCGCCCCAGCATTTTTTTGGTACCATAACAATAAATGGGACTGGCTAAGCCGCAGTCAACGATTCGCTTCAGCGCCAAGTTGTTTCGGCCCAAGTCAAACGAAAAGACTGGATCGTGGGCCCTGACTCTGCCCAAGAACGCGAGTGCGAAGCTTCCGTCGCGAGGCATGACGATGGTAGAGGGAACGATCAACGCCTTCCCGTTTCGAGCCGCTCTCGAACCAAACCGCAAAGGAAGTCACTGGCTCAGGATTAACGAGACCATGCGCGATGCCGCAGGCGCAGATGACGTAGACACGGTAACGGTGGAGATTACTCGGGCCGAAGAAGAGCCGGAGTGCAGGGTGCCAATAGATCTGCGCAAAGCCCTTGCAGCCGCCCCGCTGGCGCAGGCAGGGTGGGAGGACATCACACCAATGGCGCGCCGGGACTGGATTTTCTCGATAAGTTCAGCCAAACAACCCGAAACGCGCAGGCGCCGGATCGAGAAAGCGTGCGACATGCTCGCCTGTGGAAAGCGACGACTGTGTTGTTTTCCCGGCGTAAAGTGGCTTATGAAAGAAAACGAAGAGTCATGCGGCATGTGGCTTCCATTGCCGAACGCAAAAAAAAAAAACAAAATCATTTCCCGTGAGATCGACGATTCTCATTAACGTGATAACCGTCCATCTGGGTATCAGGACCGACTTGTCGCGTTAGCAGACTTCCATGATAAGTTTTTGTCAAGAGGGCAAAAGCTCTCCTGACGCGCTACGGAGGAGCGCGTGGTACAAATTCTTTTGGTTCTTTAGCTCGCGTTCGTGCCTCTCGGCGGTGGTTCCTACTTGGTGTAGAACCAGACATCAATTTGCTGTCTCAAGCCAGCGAGTGGTCTTGAACAGAAGATTGAGTTGATGAGCTCGCGCCAGTCTCGAGACATATCAACGCGAGCGGAGGCCGGACGTCCTGCGGTCTGGCGGAGGCCGACGCCAAGGGCCGCACCTGGAACTCGTTCAAGAATTCCCACGAGGAATTGATGTAGACGAGATAGGCGCCCGCGATGGTGTTGTCAACATGAGGGATGCCATCGGGAACGCGTCTATCGCGATAATAGTTGGCCCCGATTTGGGTCGGCTGGCAAGGAAGCAGGGGGCGCGCTCGCAAGAGGGGTGGGAGTAGGAACGGCACTGCCGTGTTGTTTGGCTTCAAGCTAGGCGACGCGTGCCTTGAGCGCTTCGATTTGCACCAGAAGCTGTTGGATCAGTTCGTGATTGGGATCTTTTTCAGCTGCTTTCGGAGTGTCCGGAAAGCAAAGGAGCGACGCCGAGGGCGAGAGAGACCAAGGCGAGAAAAAGAATACGAGAGCAATAACGGCAAAGAGGAATCAAAAGGCGATTCGGCTCTTCGAATTGTGCAGCATACTTCATCATCCAGGCTCCAAGTACCATTCAAAGGGTAATCAAATAATTAAAAGATGTGGCACTTAACCGGGGAATCGGGAAGTCGGCGTCGAGATTTCCGATCGAGGAATGCCAGTTGCGCGTTTCATTCCTCAGTTAGGGCATCCTAAGAATCGGCGCAGCGCAGGGGTAATTCCCAGACCGTCGAAAACTGGAGAGCATTTGAGATTCCAAACTCAGACGGAGAACGCGTTCAGAAAAGAGAGTTTGTCCTTGCCGAAGCAGCTTCGCTGAGAATTAGAATCTTCCCAGTGGTCAGCGTCTTGCACGGGCTACTCCGTTCGGTCTGCAGAAGCGGTCCACCGTGTAGCCCGGCCATCCACTCGGAACGCAAGCCAGCTAGATCAGAACATGGAGGGCAGATGCGGAAGGTTCTAAGTCAGGAAGAAATTGACGCACTCTTCAGCACAGCTCAGCCAGGGCAAAAAACCGGGGCCACTGCTGTGCCGAAGAATGTGGAAAAGTGTAATCTCGGCGAGTCCAAAGTATTGTCGGCAGAACAGGGCCGCGCGGTTAACATGCTGCATGAATTATTTTCGCGCCAGCTGAGCGATTCTCTGGGCACGTATTTGCGCACTGATTGCGAGATCGGTCTAGTCGCGGGAGAACAACTGAGGTACAGCGAGTTCTTAGGTCGAGTGCCCGAGCTGTCCTATTTAGCTTCGCTTCGCATGCTGCCTATTGATGCCGGAGCACTGGTGTTAATGGACCTGGCCATCGTTTTCCCGGTTGTTGATCTGGCGCTCGGGGGATCGGGTCGGGACGTCACCGAAATACGACAGCCGACAGAGATAGAAGGCCAGATCATCGAACCGGTCATCAGCTTGATCGCCCGGGAGTTGCAGAGCGCTTGGGCGTCGGTGGTGGCCTTCGACATTCAATTCGATCAGCGTCAACCGCTCGGACAGGCGCACAGCTTGATGGGTCCTAATGAGCGGATCCTGTCGCTCAATTTCGAAATTCGTCTTATCGATTTGCGCGGCGCGCTAAATATCGCGTTGCCGGCAGTTGTTGCTAATGCCTTGTTGCGCAAGCTGGAGGCGCCGGGGTCACTCGGAGAGCGGACTCCCTCAAGAAATGCGCGACAGAGGATTCGCGAGTGCCTCCTGGATTGCTCCTTTCTCGCGGACCTGAGCCTGCCATTGAACGCATTGTCCGTCCGCGAACTGCTGAATATCCAGCCGGAATACGTTCTCGTACTCCCCCATCGAGCCGACAAACCCGTTCATCTCAACATTGCCGGTAAACCGGTGTTCGAGGCGTATCCGGTGCGCACGGGAGCGCACAAAGGGGCGCGGGTCGAGAAGCGGCTCCGCTTGGATCAACTGCAGACAAAAGAATGAAGACAAGATGCGAAACGTCTTGAGCTTCACGCAATACTCGAGTGAGATGCGTGGAGTTGCTCGGGCCGACGACGGAACCCACCAGAGCTGGCCGTACCTGCGGCCGAGTTCTGCGGAAGATGGCTGGGACAAAACCGGAAGGGGCCATCAGACGCGTTCCAATTTGGGTCCAGTTCCCTATGAATCTCATTATAGATTTAGTGACAATGTGAAGTTCTGTCGATCCATGACACTTTCTGCTGGCCAGACGAGTTCTCATCTCAAGAGCTGCGGCAGCATTTTGAAAATGAGGAAATCCTAAGGCAAATACATTGTTCCGCGGTCAGGGTGTGCCCGGTCCGCAAGGATTAGCGTGGCGCAAGCCTGCTTGCTGGGTGTTGCGCTGCATTCGATGCATCCTGAAACAAATAGGATCTTGCTCGTTTCTCAATAAACCGTCCCTCGTCAACATGGAAGTGGTTTCGGGTAACAGAAACTTCGGCGAAATCCCACTAGCACTGAAATTCACAATTTAAGACTGACAAAACATCAATAGCTGATGAGCGCTCGGAACCGGGGCAGACCAGTTGGACTCAACTGGCACGGGGACTGTTCATTTCTCAGCCGAAAGATTGTCTTGGGCGGTGCAATTGGGCCACGTCAAGGTTTGAGCGCACTTAGACGCATACCACTAGTCGTCAGAAGCAACGACTCACGACTGAACTGTCAGTACTTCGCAGCGTCTTGCAGCGCTGAATAGCGGCCAGCTTTCCTTGAAGGGAGGTCGACTCCGGAATGAGTGACGAAATCGTAAGGGAGTTTCTTGTCGAGAGCAATGAGAACCTCGACACACTGGACCGCGAGCTTGTTCAGCTCGAAAAAGATCCAAGGAATCGAAATACGCTCGCGAGCGTCTTCCGCACCATTCACAGTATCAAAGGGACTTGCGGATTCCTGGGATTCACCAAGTTGGAGTCCGTCGCGCATGTCGGCGAGAATCTGCTGAGCCGGTTACGTGACGGCGAACTCCATCTCAATCCGGAAATCACGACAGCTCTTCTTCGCTTGGTCGATGCCATCCGGCAGATGCTGCAGAGGCCGTTGGCAACGAAGGGGAACGCAACGACGAAGATCTGATCCAGACGTTGACAAAGCTGCAACAAGCTCCCACGCCGCCCGTTTCCAAGGATTCGGCGCCGCCCATTTCCAAGGGTTCCGCGCCGGCCGGTTCGAAGACGGGCAGCGCCGGGCTGGCGGCTCCCCTGCAGAAACCGGCCGAAAATGGAGAGAAGTCGAAACCGCCGCTTTCTGAAAAGCCAGATGAGCAACGCGCGGGAGAGCAACGCGCAGAACAGAGAATTGGAAAAGACAAATGTGCGGAAGAGAAACGTGCGGAAGGGAAACGTCGAGAAGAGCAACGCGCAGAGGAGAAACGTGGAGAAGACAAACGTGGAGAAGACAAACGTACAGAAGACAAACGTACAGAAGAGAAAGCCGGTCGCCCGACGGTCGTTGCGGTGGAGTTGACAGTTACGAAGCGGAAAGACGAGGTAGAGAACCGCGAAGGATCTGGAGAGCGTGCGGCGGCACCCGTACAAGAGACGGCAGAAGGTGTATCGGCACAGCA